>NZ_JAKRFG010000005.1:0-293024 GCF_022348135.1 Halomonas sp. McD50-4
TTCAGTTTAAGATCAATGCGGTTCTTGCCTGTCGCCGAAGCAACAGAAGCGAACCAAACTTGGCTCAAGGGTCAAACGAATTCATTCATTAGGCCGAAGCCTGTTTGACGAGTCGCTTGCCTTGATATTTGGTGATTTGTCACCCTCATCGGCAAGCGCCCACATGAATTACCTGATCAAATTGTTAAAGAGCAACTTTCTTAATGTCGCTGCGGCGGGCCCGATGACCTGACCCGTATTGCCTCAGCGAGGAAGGCGTATTCTACGCATTCAGTGGTGTTTGTCAACCGCTGTTTTCAGCGGGCGAAGCGAGCGATCTGACCAACCTACCACAGAGCTCTAACTTCCTGACAAACAAGAGGTTTTCCAACCTCATTACCGCTGGTAACGCTGTGCGTCCCCGGCAGCGGATGCGTACTTTACGGATTCGACGCCGGGTTGGCAAGGGCTAATGTGAAAAAGTTTTAAAAACGTTCAGCGTTTGGGTTTTGCCTTACGCATGACGGCCAAGATGGGCCCTGAACACACGTAAGCCGCAAACAGCAGCAGCAGCATGACCGACGGCTCGACGGAGATCATTACGAACCCCAGCACGACCGCCAACAGTACCACGAAAGGCACGGGCTTCTTGAAGTCCAAGTCCTTGAAACTGTAGTAACGGATGTTACTCACCATCAAGATCCCTGCCGCTCCAACGACAACGAGCATCAGCAGCTTGAAGCCAAAGGCATCGGCATCGAAGCTGTGAAACGTCCATACGCTAGCGGCCACTAACGCCGCCGCCGATGGGCTAGGCAAGCCGATGAACCATTTTTTATCGACACTGCCGATTTGCACGTTGAAACGCGCCAAGCGCAGCGCAGCGCAGGCGACATAAAGAAAAGCGACCACCCAACCTGTTTTTCCAATATCTTGGAGAATCCAGGTGAAGGCGACCAGTGCCGGCGCCATACCGAACGAGATCATATCGGCCAAACTGTCGTATTCAGCACCGAACTCACTCTGGGTATTGGTCATACGCGCCACGCGACCATCCAGACCGTCCAGCACCATAGCAATGAAAATGGCGACGGCTGCCGAGGTGAACTCACCGTTGATACCGGCCACGACGGCAAAAAAACCGGAAAAGAGCGCAGAAGTCGTGAACAGGTTGGGCAGTAGATAGATCCCTTTACGGCGAATCTTTTTACCATCTTCGACGGCTTCTTCCACGACCTCGGTTTCTCGCAAAAACGCGGCGGCAAGATCTTCATTGCCGACGTCTTCGTCTTTGGCAGACGAAGACGGAAAGGTGTCATCGGCAGCCGACGTCTCGGAAGGCTGCGTGCTGCCGTGCTTTTGGTCGCGAGCATCCTGGGTCATAAGCATCATCCATTTGAAGTGAATTCACACGAAAAGGGTTCTCTTCTCATTCTACACGGTGACGCCCAGGCGACCAGCCAATTGCCCTAGACAACGAAAAACGCCCCGAAGCAGCGCTTCGGGGCGTGGATAACGCTATACGTCGTTTAGTTCTTGGACTTATCGACGAGCTGGTTAGCAGCAATCCACGGCATCATGCCGCGCAGCTTGGCACCGACCTGCTCGATCTCGTGTTCCGCATTCAGGCGACGACGAGCCGTCATGGACGGATAGTTGGTGTTGCCTTCCTGAATGAACATTTTGGCGTATTCACCGGTTTGGATACGCTTAAGAGCATTACGCATCGCCGCGCGAGACTCATCGTTGATGACCTCAGGCCCCGTCACGTACTCACCATACTCGGCATTGTTGGAGATGGAGTAATTCATGTTGGCGATGCCGCCTTCGTACATCAGGTCGACAATGAGCTTGAGCTCATGCAGACACTCGAAGTAAGCCATTTCCGGGGCATAACCGGCTTCGGTCAGCGTCTCGAAGCCCGCTTTCACCAGTTCGACCGCACCGCCACACAGGACCGCTTGTTCACCGAACAGGTCGGTTTCGGTCTCGTCTTTGAAGGTCGTTTCGATGATACCGCTACGGCCACCGCCGACACCGGCCGCATAGGAGAGTGCCAGTTCTTTGGCGCTGCCTGACGCGTCTTGGTGAATAGCGATCAGATCCGGAATACCACCGCCCTTGACGAACTCGGAGCGAACGGTGTGGCCCGGCGCTTTCGGCGCGATCATGATCACGTCGAGGTCTTTGCGCGGCTCGATCTGGTTGTAGTGAATGTTGAAGCCGTGGGCGAACGCCAGGGTTGCGCCTTCTTTCAGGTTCGGCTCGACTTCCTGCTCGTAGATCGCCTTTTGGTTTTCGTCCGGCGCCAGAATCATGACGAGGTCAGCGGTTTTACACGCTTCCGGTACGCTGGCGACTTTCAAGCCAGCCGCTTCGGCTTTTGCTGCAGACGAGGAGCCTTTGCGCAGGGCAACGGTGACGTCGACGCCCGACTCTTTCAGGTTGTTAGCATGCGCATGGCCTTGCGAGCCATAACCCACGATGGTGACTTTCTTAGCCTGAATGAGAGAAAGGTCACAATCTTTATCGTAATAAACGTGCATGGCGAAACTCCAGAAGTCGATGAAACCGAAAGTTTTTATTGCGTATGTGTCAGCGTTGATGGCCACCCGTGCCGTCTTTTGCAGCACTAGGATTTGGCGTTGAAGCCACTCTACGCCAGCGCAGCTATTGCGTAAAACGCTATGTTTGCAACATACTATTTCATATTATGAAATATCGTTCAGTCCAAAGGCTCTCATGGATTTCCGCTTACTCAGGCATGTCACCATCCTGGCCGATACGCTGCATTTTGGCCGCGCTAGCGAGCTTTGCCATATCAGCCCTTCGACGCTGAGCCGCTCCATCCAACAGGTGGAGAGCGAGCTCGGTACGCGCCTGTTTGAACGGGACAACCGCCATGTAACGCTCACTCCTCAAGGCATCACCTTCCAACGCTATGCCAAGGAGACGCTCGAGCAGTGGGAAACGCAAAAGCGCACACTGGCGGCGACGACGGAGCAGCTCAGCGGCGAGATCAGCATTTACTGCTCCGTCACCGCAAGCTATAGCTTCCTCTATGAACTGCTCAGCGATGTGCGCACCCGCCACCCCGGCATCGAGCTCAAGCTTCATACCGGCGACCCCGCCGATGCGATGTCCCGGGTACTGGAAGGCGCTGATGACATGGCGATCACGCCGCGACCGCGCATCCCGCCCAGCGCACTGGCCTTCAAGTCGCTGACCCGCTCACCGCTGCTATTCATTGCGCCTACCGACGCGCATGCGTGGCTGCCACCGCAGCCGGACAGCTCCACCGCCGAGCAGTGGCAGCACGTGCCGATGATCTTGTCAGAAGCCGGTCTCTCTAGGGAGTACGCCAACACGTGGTTCAAGGCCATGGGCATTACCCCACGGATTTATGCCCAGGTCGCGGGGCACGAAGCCATCGTCAGCATGGTCGGGCTTGGGTTTGGTGTGGGCGTGGTGCCCAAGATCGTTTTGGACAATAGCCCACTGGCAGAGCGCGTGCAGATACTCAATGTCAAACCCGAGCTCCCCCACTACGACGTTGGCCTCTGCGTACTGAACCGGCGGCTCAAAAATCCGATGATCGACGCGTTTTGGGCGGCGGTGATCCCACGCTGATGCGCCCCTTACGCACGAAAAAGCCGCCCGGCGAAGGGCGGCTTTGAACGTTGCAGCGTTGAGTCGCGATTTAAAGCGACAGGACTTTATCGCCCCGTGCAATACCCGACACCCCGGTACGTGCTACTTCGAGAATGCCCACGGGTGCCATAGCCTGCAGGAAAGCGTCCAGTTTCGACGCGTCGCCAGTGATCTGTACGGTGTACAGGCTGGGCGTGACGTCGACGATCTGCGCGCGAAAGATATCCACCGTGCGCTTGACTTCATCGCGGGCGGCACCGAGTGCTTTCACCTTCACCAGCATCAGCTCGCGCTCGATGTGGTTGCCTTCGGTGAGGTCCACCAGCTTCACCACATCGATCAACTTGTTGAGGTGCTTGGTGATCTGCTCGATCACTCGGTCGTCGCCCACCGTGGTGACCGTCAGGCGTGACAGTGACGGATCTTCCGTCGGCGCTACGTTCAACGTTTCGATGTTGAAGTTACGCTGGGAGAAAAGCCCGACCACACGCGACAGCGCACCCGGTTCGTTTTCCATCAGAATCGAGATGATATGACGCATCAGGTACGCTCCGTTTTGGACAGCAGCATGTCACGCATAGCACCCAACGGTACCTGCATCGGATAGACGTGCTCATGGGGATCGACCTTGACGTCCAGGAAGACCAGCTCATGCTTGTCGGCAAAGGCACGTTCCAGCGCCGGTTCCAACTCGTCTAGCGTCGTAACGGTGATCGCGGTGAACCCGTACGCCTCTATCAGCATATGAAAGTCGGGTAGCGACTCCATGTAGGAGTGCGCATGGCGGGACTTGTAGTTCAAATCTTGCCACTGGCGCACCATGCCGAGCGATGCGTTATTCAGGTTGACGATCTTGACGCCCACGCCGTACTGCTTACAGGTGGAGAGTTCCTGCATCATCATCTGGAAACTGCCTTCGCCGGTAACGCACACCACATCGTCGTCCGGGAAGTTTTGCTTGATCCCCATGGCCGCCGGGAAGCCAAAGCCCATGGTTCCCAAGCCACCGGAGGTAATCAGGCGGTTGGGCTTATCGAACTTGTAATACTGCGCGGCAAACATCTGATGCTGACCTACGTCGGTGGTGACGTAGGCTTCGCCACGGGTGACGCGGCACAGCGCCTCGATAACTTCTTGCGGCTTCAGCGCCTCGCCAGCCTTGGAAGGCTCGTAGAGCTTACCTTCACGCTCGGCCCGCCAGCCGTCAATCTTCTGCCACCAGTCGGTCAACGCGTCAGGATGCGCAATGGCATTGCCCTGCACTAGGCTAATCATTTCGTTGATGACGCTGGAGGCCGGGCCGACGATCGGCACGTCAGCACGCACGGTCTTGGAGACCGAACTGGGATCGACGTCGACGTGAATGATTTTCGCCGTCGGGCAGAACTTCGACGTATTGTTGGTTACCCGGTCATCAAAACGCGCGCCAATGGCAATGATCAAATCGGCGTGGTGCATGGCCATGTTGGACTCGTAGGAGCCGTGCATCCCCAGCCACCCCAAACACTGGCGGTCACTTTGCGGATACGCGCCGATGCCCATCAGCGTGGTGGTAATCGGAAAACCCAGCTGCTTCACCAAATCGGTCAAGCCTTCGCTGGCCTTGCCGGTCACCACGCCACCGCCGGTGTAGAATACGGGGCGCTTGGCCTTCAGCATCATTTCGACGGCTTTTTTGATCTGTCCCGTATGGCCACGGGTCACCGGGTTATACGAGCGCAGCTTGACCTTTTTCGGGTACACGTACTCGTAGCGCTCGGTAGGAGCGGTCATGTCCTTAGGAATGTCGACGACCACCGGGCCAGGACGGCCGGTCGATGCCAAATAGAAGGCTTTTTTCAGCACTTCCGGGATCTCGGACGGATGACGAATCGAGAAGCTGTGCTTCACGATGGGGCGCGTGACGCCGACGATATCGGTTTCCTGGAAGGCGTCGTCACCGATCAAGTGGCTCATGACCTGCCCACACAGCACCACCATGGGAATGGAGTCCATGTAGGCGGTCGCAATGCCCGTCACCGCGTTTGTCGCGCCGGGGCCCGAGGTCACCAGCACCACGCCGGGCTTGCCGGAGGCACGGGCATAGCCATCGGCCGCGTGGGTGGCCGCCTGTTCGTGACGTACGAGAATGTGCTTCACTTTGTCTTGGCGGAACAGCGCGTCATAAATATGAAGCGCCGCACCACCGGGATAACCATAAATGTACTCAACGCCCTCATCTTGCAAGAAGCGGGCGATCATATCTGCGCCGGAAAGCAGTTCCACTGTGTTTCTCCCCTGGAGGTCTCGAGTGCGATCCGCAGGGCATCCTGCGGGGTCGAGTGCGGCGGTATGCCGCTGCCGGCCCATGCCGGCACCTGATGCCAAACCCTGGCAATATGGCCCGGTTAGGGCCTGCACTCTCATCGGGAACGCTCATTGATGGCAACCATAAAGAGCGTCTCCCTTACACGGCGGTTTACCGTGTCGGGGCGTTGGCCAGGTCAGGCGGTTAGCCCAAGCCCGGAAGTCCTTCGGCGGGTAAAGGCGTGAGCCTACCCTTCGCGCGGGGATGAGGGGTTGCCCGTTGGTTCCGCGCCCGCAAATCAGGAACCCACAAGATTCCATTAGCACCCTTAGCCTGTCAACCTCAGAACCGACCAAACGCAACAAAGGTCGCAGTCAGCGCAAAAAAATGCCCCGTCCGCGACGCTGACGGGGCATTTGCCCTATTTCATTGCGCAATATCCGCACGACATTGCGCTAAATCCGACTCTTCGAGAAGTTAAGATTAGTTAAACACCAACTTTCCTACTTCTGCACTGATGTGAATGGTCGTGCCGGGAAGATACTTGCCTGCGAGCAGATCCTGCGCCAGCGGATTTTCGATACGGCTCTGAATAGCACGCTTGAGTGGCCGTGCCCCAAACACAGGGTCGAAGCCCACCACCGCGAGTTGCGCCATGGCATCGTCGCTCAATTCCAGACGCAGATCGTGCTCCGCAAGCCGTGCCTTCAAGCGCTCCAATTGAATGCCAGCGATGGCCTGAATCTGCTCCTGACCAAGGGCGTGGAACACCACCACCTCATCGATCCGGTTGATCAGCTCAGGGCGAAAATGGTTACCCACGACCTCCATCACCGCATTTTTCATCAGCTCATAGTCGTTATCATCCCCGCCCATGCGCTGGATGATGTCCGAGCCCATGTTGGAGGTCATGACGATCACCGTGTTACGAAAGTCGACGGTGCGCCCCTGGCCATCGGTCAAACGTCCATCTTCCAGCACTTGCAGCAGAATGTTGAACACATCCGGGTGTGCTTTTTCCACCTCGTCCAGTAGCAGCACCGAGTAAGGCTTGCGGCGAACGGCCTCGGTCAAGTAGCCGCCCTCTTCGTACCCCACGTAGCCGGGAGGCGCGCCGATCAGGCGGGCCACGGAATGCTTCTCCATGAATTCCGACATGTCGATGCGCACCATGGCTTCTTCGGTGTCGAACAAGAAGTTGGCCAACGACTTGCACAGCTCGGTCTTGCCCACACCGGTTGGACCGAGAAACAGGAATGAGCCGTTGGGGCGGTTGGGGTCGGCAAGACCCGCCCGGGAACGGCGCACTGCGTTGGCGACGGCCTCGACCGCCTCGTTCTGGCCGATGACGCGCTCGTGGAGGGCCTCTTCCATGCGCAGCAGTTTATCCCGCTCGCCTTCCAGCATTTTGGATACGGGAATGCCCGTCCAGCGCGAGACCACCTCTGCGATTTCCTCTTCCGTGACGTTGGAGCGCAACAGCTGATGGCTGGCAGTATCGGCTTCGCCTTCTCCTGCTTCGCTGATCTTTTTCTCCAGCTCGGGAATCTTGCCGTACTGGATTTCCGACATGCGGCCCAAATCACCCTGACGACGCGCCTGCTCAAGATCGATACGCGCTTGCTCGAGCTCCGCTTTGAACTGCGCGGCGCCTTGAATGCTGGCTTTTTCCGCCTTCCAGATCTCATCCAGGTCAGCGTAGTCACGCTCTAACTCGTGGATCTGCTGATTGAGCGCCTCCAAGCGTTTTTTGGTCGCTTCGTCGGTCTCTTTCTTGAGAGCCTCCCGCTCCATTTTGAGCTGAATGAGACGACGGTCTAGACGGTCCATCTCTTCAGGCTTGGAGTCCAGCTCCATACGAATCCGCGAGGCGGCTTCATCGATCAGGTCGATGGCCTTGTCCGGCAACTGGCGGTCGGTGATATAGCGCGTCGAGAGCTTGGCCGCCGCGATGATCGCAGAGTCGGTAATATCAACGCCATGGTGCACCTCGTAGCGCTCTTTAAGGCCCCGCAAAATAGCAATGGTATCGGCCTCGGTAGGCTCGTCCACCAGCACTTTTTGGAAACGGCGTTCCAGGGCGGCGTCTTTCTCGATGTACTTGCGATACTCATCCAGCGTCGTCGCCCCCACGCAATGCAATTCGCCCCGTGCCAGCGCTGGTTTGAGCATATTGCCCGCGTCCATGGCGCCATCGGCCTTTCCAGCGCCCACCATGGTATGCAACTCATCGATGAACAGGATCACTCGTCCCTCTTCTTGGGAGAGCTCTTTCAACACGGCTTTCAGGCGCTCTTCGAACTCACCGCGAAACTTGGCTCCGGCGAGCAGCGCGCCCATATCCAACGACAGCACGCGCTTCTCTTTCAAACCTTCGGGTACTTCACCGTTGACGATGCGCTGGGCCAAGCCCTCGACGATGGCGGTTTTACCTACACCAGGTTCGCCAATCAGCACCGGGTTGTTTTTGGTGCGACGCTGCAACACCTGAATCGTACGGCGGATTTCGTCGTCGCGACCGATCACAGGGTCGAGCTTGCCGTCCAGCGCGCGCTGGGTGAGGTCCAACGTGTACTTGTTGAGCGCCTCCCGCTGCTCTTCGGCATTGGGGTCATCTACCCTAGCACCACCACGCAGGCTGTCGATCGCCGCCTCTAACGTTTTACGGCTGAGTCCAGCCTCTTTCATCAGCTTGGTGATGGCACTGTTCATCTCCAGCGCAGCCAGCAGCACGAGCTCGGAGGCGATGAATTGATCGCCGCGCTTTTGCGCTTCGCGGTCGGTGAGATTGATCAGTTTGACGAAGTCACGCGATGGCTGCACTTCGCCATCGAATTGGCTGACTTTGGGTAGGTCATCCACTAGGCGCTGCAGACCGTCGCGCAGGCGTGAACTGCTGCCGTCGGCTTTCTCGATCAGCGCTTTGATGCCGGTATCTTTGGTATCGATCAGCGCCAGCAGCAGATGCGCGGGATCTAACTGGTTGTGGCCTTGGCCCACGGCGAGGGACTGCGCCTCGGCAATGGCGGCCTGTAATTTGGCGGTGAATTTATCGAATCGCATGGTGTGCCTCCTGGGGATGCCGTGCGTTTGGACCCACGGCGCTGCCCATTGACCTGTCGTTGAACGTGCTAAAGACGATTAGCTTGACAAGTAAGATGGCGTCATATCCACGCATTTCAAGTGGCGATTAATTGATCCAGATCACACTCGCCATGCGACCAGTGTTGCCGTTGTCACGGCGATAGGAGTAAAAGCGCGATTCGCAGGCGGTGCAGAAGTGTCCGCCGCTAATGTGGTGGATGCCCAGTGCTTCTAGGCGAAAACGGGCCAGCCGATACAGATCGGCCATATAGTGGCCTAGCCGGTACGGGCTGTGGTCGAACGCGTCGGCCGTGTCTGGATGTACAGCCACGAAAGCGCCATACACTTCGGGTCCCACCTCGAACTGCGCATTCGAGATGGCCGGCCCCAACCACACCAGGATATCGTCCGGGTCGCAATTCATGGCGGCGATGGTGGCTTCCAACACGCCACCGGCCAGCCCACGCCAGCCCGCATGCGCAACCGCCACCTGCGTTCCTTGACGATTGCAAAACAGCACTGGCAAACAGTCGGCGGTGAGAACGACACAGGCGTACTCGCTGCTGCTGGCAAGCGCTGCATCTGCATCAGGTGTGTTGCTTTGGTATTCCTGCTGCACCCGCGCACCATGCGTTTGGTTAAGCCACAGTAGCGGGCGTTCATCGCCGATCTCTTTGTGTAGCAACCGTCGGCACAGTGCAACATGGTCGGCATTGTCCCCAACGTGAGCGGCCGGATTGAACGCCGCAAAGTCATTCTGACTCGGCCCCGTTTCACGCGTGGTCACAAAGGCTCGCACGTTGGCGGGCGCTGGCCAGTCCGGCAGCAGAAGCGTCGGGCGCAGATCTATGGCATCGCTCATCGCATGGTCTCGCTATCGTCGCGCAGGTAGTCCAACAACATTAGTAGATCATCGGGCAGATCGGCTTGAAAAGTAAGGGTTTCACCACTAACGGGGTGCACGAAGCTGAGCTTTCGGGCATGCAGCGCCTGACGGGGGAATTCGCGCAAAATCTCTTTCAACGGCCCAGCGGCCCCCGGTGGGAGCTTGGCACGGCCGCTGTAGAGCGGGTCGCCAATCAAAGGATAGCGAGCGTGGGCCATGTGCACGCGAATCTGGTGAGTGCGGCCGGTTTCTAGCTGGCAGCGCACGTGGGTATGAGCACGAAAACGCTCGACCACGCGAAAATGCGTCACGGCGGGCTTGCCGGACGCCGTCACGGCCTGGCGCTTGCGGTCTTTCGGGTGCCTGCCAATCGGCGCATCGATGGTGCTGCCCGCCACGGGCTTACCGATCACGATGGCATCGTACTGACGCGACACGGTACGGGCTTGCAACTGCTCGACTAGCGCTGTTTGCGCGGGCAAGGTCTTAGCGACCATCATCAGGCCGGTCGTGTCTTTATCCAAGCGGTGGACGATGCCTGCCCGGGGCACTTCGGCCAACGCCGGGTGATGATGCAGCAGGGCATTGAGCAAGGTGCCATCCGGGTTGCCCGCCGCCGGGTGCACGACCATGCCCGCCGCCTTATTGATGACGATGACGTCCTCGTCTTCGTAGACGATGTCCAGCGCGATGTCCTGGGGCTCGAAACGCGTGTCCTCCTCGATGGTCGCATTGAGCGTGAGCACTTCGTGGCCATGCAGTTTGGCTTTCGGCTTGACCTTGACCCCATCGACGGTGAGTTCACCGGCGTTGATCCACGCTTTCAAACGCTCGCGGGAGTAATCACTGAACAACTCCGCCGCTGCTTGGTCCAAGCGCGCGCCAGCTAACGTTGCGGGCACCCGCTGCGTGGCTTCAACAATACGAGACATGAATGACCTCTCTAAGACGCTAACCGCCCAATCGAACCACCTGAGATGCGCGACTTACCGCTACGACGTGTCGCTAAGCCTGCGTTTTGCGTCTAGGTGTTTTATAGTGGGCTCACTGCGACCTATTCTACCATTTCTACTTATGGCCATCGTCGCTTTTCGGTGATTGAGGCTTGTTTGCAACGAGGATGATGATGCGCGTTTTTTCCGCTGCCCACCGCTTTGGCGCCCTAGCCTTGAGCCTTGCCCTTCTCGCAGGCTGCGCCAGCAACGACACGACCCCGGAAGAGGAAGACGAGTTTGCGGGGGTCCAAGAGCGCGAGCTATATGAGCTGGCACGCACCGCGCTCGATAGCAACCGCTTCCCGATTGCTATCGAGCGCCTTGAAGCGTTGGATACCCGTTATCCGTTTGGCCCTCACGCCGAACAGGCTCAGCTCGAACTGATTTACGCCTACTACGAAAACAGTAACTGGGAAGAGGCGCGGGCGGCTGCCAGCCGCGTCATTCGCTTACATCCCGATCATCCTCAGGTCGACTATGCCTATTACCTCCGCGGGCTAGCCGCTTGGCAGGCGGGCCGCTTCAGCCTCGAGCGCCTGCGCCTGATCGACATCTCCAAGCGTGATCTGGGGGCCTCGCGCGATGCTTACAACGATTTCCGCGAACTGATTCAGCGCTTCCCACAGAGCCAGTACGCCCCGGATGCCCAGCAACGTATCGTCTACCTGCGTGAGCTCTTAGCACGCCATGAGCTGCACGTGGCCGACTACTACCTCCGCCGCGGCGCTTTTCTAGCCGCCGTCGAGCGAGGCCGCTGGGTGATCGAAAACTACCCGGAATCCAACGCGACTCGCGATGCGCTGGCGACGATGGTCGAGGGCTACCAGGGGCTAGGGATGGAAGATCGCGCGAGCGAGGTTCTCACCGTGCTGCGTGAAAATGCACCGGGTCATGAGCAACTTCGAGGTGGTCGTTTCGTGCCAAAGCATGACAACAGCGACTGACACCATTTGCCATTTGCTTTTCACTTACAAAAAACCACGCTTAGGCGTGGTTTTTTTGTACAAGAAAATAATTGTTTAATAACAAAACCTTAATCAAATGATAGACAAAATATCATTACAAATATTGTACATCACTAGCACTGAGCATTATGATTCTCCTGCAAACACATAATAAAGCGCCTCCACGGCGCCTAGGAGACCCTGGATGACCTCCCTAATGAAACGCTTGTCTGGAACGACAATCAGCACCCGGCTAGCCGTTGGCTTCTCTATTCTGTTGGCTCTCTTGGTGCTACTGACCATAGCGGGCATTCTTCAAGTCAATCAAATCGACCGTGATTTGACCGTCATCAACGATGTCCAAGGTGAAAAGCAAGGATTCGCCGTCGACATGCGGGGCAGCGTCCATGACCGCGCGATTGCCCTGCGCGATATCGTAATTACCGCTGGTAGCGGGCGTTTGGCCGAGTTGGAAGGCGATATACGCCAGCTAGAGGAGGCTTACCAAACAGCCACCGTCGGCATGGCACAAATCAATCAAACCTCCACGGCCTCTCCGGAAGAACAACAGATTCTCGCGAGCATTCGTGAACAAGCCGAAACGACGACCCGCTTGACCGAACAAGTCATCGCTGCTCGTGAAGTAGGCAACGACCAGCAAGCCGAAACCCTTTTGTTGGAGCAAGCAGGTCCGGCTTATACCGAATGGCTCAATCGCATCAATCAGTTTATTGACCTTCAGACACAGAATAGCGCCGCTACCACCGCATCTGCCCGCGCGACGGCTTCTGGTTTCCAGCTACAAATGCTCGGATTGACGCTCTTTGCCCTACTGATTGGCGGCCTGATTGCGGTCTTCCTATCACGTCAACTGCTGCGAGAACTCGGCGCTGAGCCCTATGAAGTGAAAGCCTTTGCTCAGGCCATTGGTCGTGGCGAACTCGCCACTCAAGGTCGGCTGAAACAAGGCGATACCCGCAGCATCATGGCCTCGCAGGTCGCCATGGCGAAGCATCTGCAGGAGATCGTGGCGCAGGTGCGCGCGTCAGCAGAAGCGGTTGCCTCGAACAGCGAACAGATTGCAGAAGGCAATAACGATCTTGCCTCACGTACGGAAGAGCAAGCCAGCGCTTTGGCAGAGACGGCCTCAGCTATGGAAGAGCTTAATAGTACGGTAAAGCAAAACGCCGATAATTCCGAGCAGGCCAGCCAAGAAGCCGCTAGCGCCTCGATAACGGCGAAGCGCGGTGGGGACGCAGTTCACCAAGTGGTCGCCACCATGAACGATCTGAATAAAAGCTCACAAGAAATAGCAGGTATCATTTCGACCATCGACTCGATCGCTTTCCAAACCAATATCCTGGCCTTGAACGCGTCGGTCGAGGCGGCGCGGGCAGGCGAACATGGGCGTGGCTTTGCCGTCGTCGCTGAAGAAGTGCGTAAGCTGGCTCAGCGCAGTGCCGACGCCGCACGCGAGATCAACAACCTCATTAGCAGCAATCTAGAGCGCGTCAATCATGGCAACGAGCGCGCTGAAGAGGCGAGCAAATCCACTGAAGAGATCGTCGAAGCCATCCAGCGCGTGACCACTATCATGCAAGAGATCAGCAACGCCAGCGCCGAACAGAGTGCCGGGGTTCAGGAAGTAGGCCAGGCGGTCACCGAAATGGACCAAGTTACGCAGCAGAACGCATCACTGGTGAATGAGAG
Source organism: Halomonas sp. McD50-4 (assembly GCF_022348135.1). Lineage (NCBI taxonomy): Bacteria > Pseudomonadati > Pseudomonadota > Gammaproteobacteria > Oceanospirillales > Halomonadaceae > Halomonas > Halomonas sp. McD50-4. The sequence goes on from NZ_JAKRFG010000005.1 coordinate 13,537, forward strand.
CGCGACCGCTGCCAACAACTTACGTCAGAATGCCCACCAGTTGTTAAACGCCATGGGGGCGTTCAAACTCCCTGAGTCGGCGATGGCGCCGGCCGCTCAACATCGCGCCAACCCACCCTCGACGGCAAGCAGCTATGCTCGTCCCAAGGCCCCGTCGCTACCCACCACACGCTCCAGCGCCCCTGCCGAGCTTGAATGGGAAAGCTTCTAAATAAAACGTCTTATCTGCCGTTAATTTTTAGAGAGGCCGTGGCATGTCCGCCACGGCCCACTGCCTTTCCCAGAGGTGACGATGAAACCCTCGCAGAGCTTGTTCATGGTGTTTCTGCTCCCCATCCTGATGGTGATTCTGCCGGTTGCACTGTTGCTGGGACTGGCCACCTACATGATCAAAGAGCAGTCGCTGCAAAACTACCGGCTTCAATCCAATGATCTGGAAACCCTCGTACAAATGGCGACCTTCGATCGCCAGTTGGGCGATCTTCATCAGCGGATGAGTGAGGTTTTCAGCCGGGCGGAAGCGACCGACCTCGGCACCATGCAGCGCTACGCGGAGTACGGTCGCATCAACCAAGAGCTATCGCGTATTGGGGAAAGCGTCGATCGGCTGTCCAGCTCGCCGCTGATTTTGGACTTGAGCCAGGAAAGCGCAGCTACCCTGCAGCGCGCCTTTTATGAATACCGTCGCTTCGTCAACATGGCCAACGAGGCCGCCACCCTGAATCAGGGGGATCCCGTTTTTTATTTGCAAGAAGCCCAACGTCATTTCACGACGTTCAACCTCTTTTCTCAGCAAATTTTCGAGGCGCTTACCCATCGCGCCAGTGACCGACACCGAGAGTCTTACGCCGATCTCAACCAGTCGCGCAACTCCACGCTATGGCTGGGCTTGGGTCTATTTGCTCTGCTGATCAGTGCCGCTTTTTTGGCCGCATGGCGCATCAACCAGCGGCTCGTCACGGTGGGCGATGCCATTTTGGCGCTGTCCGACAATCGCCGAGCGCTGCCCGACTTGCAAGCAATCGAACGGTTGAGCCAACAACACAGCGGCCCGTTAAAGCGTATTGCGCTTTCACTCCTTTCTTTTCGCGATACCGAGCAGCAGAGACGAGAAGCAGAGCGCCAAGTGCATCAATTGGCTTACTACGACACGCTCACCGACCTGCCCAACTGGCGACTGATGAAAGAGCATCTACAGCACTCGTTGGAGACCAACAGTCAAACCAACACTTACGGCGCGCTGGTGTATTTGGACGTGGACGAGTTCAAACGTATCAACGATGTCATCGGCCATCGGGCGGGAGACGACCTGCTCATACAGATGGCGACGCGTCTTAAAACCTTGGAGCAGCAGGGCTGCACGATGGGCCGCCTGAGTGGCGACGAGTTCGTGCTGATCGTGGATGGTTTGGATGCCGATAAGTTGAAAGCCGCCGAAAAAGCCGAGTTCTTGGCGCAGCAGATTCAGCACGCGCTGACCCAGCCTTACTGCTTGGATGGGCATCACCAGTATCTTAACGTCAGTCAAGGGCTCGTGCTCTTCAAGGGCGTCGATGATAGCGTCGATCAGCTTTTTCAATACGCTAATTCAGCCGTTCACCTCGCCAAGCGTGATGACCAGAATACGATCCGCTTTTATGACCCAGCTGTACAAGCTCAGTTGGAAACGCGCACCGAGCTAGAGCGCGACCTGCGCCTCGCCATCGAGCGGGAAGAGTTCGTGCTGGTCTATCAAATGCAAGTAGATAGCCAAGGGCGTGCCATCGGTGCCGAAGCACTCATCCGTTGGCAGCACCCCATACAAGGCTTCGTATCGCCGGGCACATTCATTCCTCTGGCAGAGGAGACGGGGCTCATCATTCCCATGGGCACCTGGGTACTGCATGCCGCCTGCGAACAGCTCGCCCTGTGGGAAGCGGCTGCGCATACCAAAGACCTAGTGCTGGCCGTGAACGTCAGTGCAAAACAGTTTCAGCAGCCACACTTCGTCGAGGAAGTGGCCAAGGCATTGGAACTTAGCGGTGCGTCGCCTCACAAGCTGAAACTCGAGCTCACCGAGAGCACGGTCATCGGTCAGGTGGAAGATACCATCGCCCGCATGCACCGGCTCAAGGCACTCGGCATCAGCTTTGCCATGGACGATTTTGGCACCGGCTACTCTTCCTTGCAGTATTTGAAGCGTTTGCCGCTGGACCAAATCAAAATCGATCAATCCTTCGTGCGCGACCTTCATCAGGACGCAGATGACATGGCCATCGTCGAGACGATCATTGCCATGGGGCGCTCGCTGGGCCTTAACGTCATTGCCGAGGGCGTAGAGACCATGGAGCACTGGCGATATTTGAACGAACACCAGTGCCACGCTTACCAGGGTTATTACTTCTGCAGGCCGGTGACGCCAGAAGATATGGCTAAACAGTGCTTAGCCCCGCCCCCGGTGCTCACGTAAGCCGCCGATGCCCCATCTGAGGGCTTACGTCAATCGCCCGGCTGCCAGCCATTGACGATAGGGTAGCGGCGATCTCGCCCGAAGCCCCGCGGGGTCACTCGCACGCCTACCGGCGCCTGGCGGCGCTTGTACTCACAGCGATCCACCAGTTTGACGACCTTGTAGACATCCTCTTCCTCGAAGCCTGCAGCAATGATCGCCTCGGCACTCATGTCTCCCTCGATGTAGCGGACCAGAATGGCATCCAACACATCATAGTCTGGGAGCGAATCGCTATCCTGCTGGTCGGGCGCAAGTTCGGCGCTGGGTGGACGCTCGATCACGCGCTCGGGAATGGCCGGCGACTGGGTATTGCGCCAGCGCGCCAGGCGGTATACCCAGGTTTTATAGACATCTTTGATGGCGTTGTAGCCCCCCACCATATCGCCATACAGCGTGGCATAGCCGACAGCCATTTCGCTCTTGTTGCCCGTGGTCAGCACCATCAGGCCTTTCTTGTTGGAGATCGCCATGAGCAGCACGCCACGGCAACGCGACTGAAGGTTCTCTTCGGTAGTATCGCGCTCGGTGCCTGCAAAACTCTCGGCCAGCGTCCCCATGAAGGCTTCGACCATGGGCTCTATGGGCATCACGTCATAATGAACGCCCAGCAGGGTCGCCTGTTCGGCCGCATCCTGCTTGGATATATCCGCAGTGTAATGGTAAGGCATCATGACCGCTTGTACCCGCTGCGGTCCCAGCGCATCCACCGCAATGGCCAGCGAGAGCGCCGAATCGATGCCGCCAGAAAGCCCCAGCACCACGCCTTTGAAACCGCTCTTGTTGACGTAGTCACGCAGGCCGGTCACCAGCGCGCAGTAAAGGCTTTCCTCGGGTTCCACATCTGGCTCGATTTCGCCAGCCTGGGGTTCCCAGACGTTCGCACTAGTTTGCAGGAGCTGAATGGGCATTAGCCCCGCCTGCCAGTAGGGCGCCAGTACCTTGAGTTGACCGTTGGCATCGACACAGCTAGAGCCACCGTCGAACACCAACTCGTCCTGGCCACCGATGGTATTGACGTACACGACGGGCAATTGCACGTCTTGGGCGCGCTGTTCTAGCAAGCGCAGCCGTTCGGCGGGCTTGTCTTGATGATAGGGCGAGGCGTTCAAACTGATCAATACTTCAGCCCCCGCCTCGCGCGCGGCCTTCACGGGCACACCTTCCCACAAGTCTTCGCAAATCAGTAGACCTAACTTGGCCCCTTTATGCTCGTACACCAGCGGCTCGGTGCCCGGCGTGAAGTAGCGCTGTTCATCGAACACTTGGTAATTGGGCAGCGCTTGTTTGGCGTACTCCGCCTCCCATTGGCCGTTGTAGAGCACCCCCGCCAAGTTGTAACACTTGCCTTCACGCACGCCGGGGTAACCAATGATGACCAGCACGTCGCGGGAGATTTTTTCCGCCATCGTGGCGCGCGCCTCACGCAAGCGGGTTTCCATGGAGGGACGCAACAGTAAATCTTCCGGCGGGTAGCCGGATAAAAACAGTTCAGGAAAGACGACGATATCCGCCCCATGCTCGATCCTCGCTTCACGCACCGCTTCGATGGCACGCGCGGCGTTGCCGGGAATATCGCCGACCAGCGGGTCGAGTTGGGCCATTACCAGCGTTAAGTCTTGCATGGGCGTCAAAATCTCTTGAGAATCTTCAGAATACGGTGGCATCTACCTAGTCGCTGCATTGTCCCGCAAGGCGTGCTCAGTGGCAAAGGTCATTGTTACGAATGCCATGTCGTCGCCTTTTCCCACCAGGGGAGCCATTGAGGATGAACCTATTGATCATTCGGCTAATTATCTTTGCCGCGCTGTTTTATGTAGGCCTAAAGCTTTACGGACTCTATCGCCAACGCAAGCTGGCCCATCAGCAGCAGGCACCGTCGCGCCACGAAGGCGGCAACATGGTGCGCTGCCGCTGGTGCGACGTTCACGTGCCGGAGAACGAGGCGCTACGTGACGTCGAGCAGTGGTTCTGCTGTAGCGCTCACCGTGACCGCTTCCTACAAGAGCAGGAAGACAATCGTCGCTAGCGATCATGGCCACGCCAAGCGCTCGGCCGTTGGCTGGTAAGGTGTTGGGTCCAGCAAGGGTTTGCGCCCCAGCACTTGATCGACCAGTAGATGCGTCGAAGCAGGCGCCAGCACCAAGCCATTCCGATAATGCCCGGCATTGACAAACACATTGGGAAACTCGGGCAGCGCGCCAATGAACGGTATACCTTCCGGCGAGCCGGGGCGCAGCCCCGCCCAATGGTACGCAACAGGGCAATCGGCTAACGCAGGGATAATGTTTTCCGCACTCCGCTTGAGCGATGCTAACGCCTCTTCATCGGTGGTTTTATCGAAGCCCGCCTCTTCCAAGGTAGACCCCACGAGCAGCAAACCATCGCTACGTGGAATCACGTAGCGACCATCCTTGAGCACTACGCGCTGGACTAAACCGGGCGGCGCTTGATAAGCGATCATTTGTCCTTTGACGGGCCGAACCGGCAATCGCACGTTCAGCCCGTCAAGCACGCTTGCGCTCCAGGCCCCGCCACAGACGATGAGCTGCTCTGCTAGCTGGTCACCTCGGCTCGTCGCAACCCCCACTACGCGGCCTTGACGCTGCAGAAAACCTTCGACACGACACGCCTCGATCAGCGTCACGTGAGACAGGGCAGCCAAACGAGCGCGCAGCGCTTGGCCCAAGCGCGGGTTGCGCACGCTGCCTAGTGTGGGCATCCAGAGCGCACTGCCTTCGGGAGTAGCAGCTTCAGGCTCTTTATGATGAACGAAATCGGCGTTGACCCGCTCTAGCGGCTTGCCGAGTTGTCGCGCCCAGTGCAAGGCCGCCTCGTCATCGTCCACATTCAAGTAGAGCAAGCCCTTTTGCCGATACTCCGGGTCGATACCGGTCTCTTCCAACAAGCGCAGGGCTAGCGTGGGATAGGCGCCCTCTGACCAGCGCGACAGCTGAGACACCGGCTCACCATAACGCCAGGGATAGAGCGGCGAAACGATCCCACCGCCTGCCCAGGATGCCTCTTTTCCGCAAGTTCCGCGCTCGATGAGCGTGACCCGCTGACCAGCGTCCGCTAGCTGAAGTGCCGTCATCATTCCGATCACGCCACCTCCTAAAATTAAGAGATTGCTCACAACGTTTGTCCGTTTTGGCTTACATAAAAAGTGCGCGGTGCCCCCTAGGATCAACAAGATCACGCAACGTTAACCAGCGCAACGAGCATCAAGCTCGTCGACAGGGGGTCAAGCGATGAAATGCGGTGGCACGCACGGGCAGCACTCGTCCTATCAGCGGGGGTTTACACTCATCGAGATGTTGGTGGCGATGCTGTTGATGACCGCCATGATAGCGTGGCTGACACCAAGCGTTCAGGCACTGAGTCACCACAGCCTTCTCAATAGCGAAGTAAGCCGCCTGCGCTCTGCGTTTGCCCTGGCCAGACATACGGCCATTTCACAACGTACGAAGGTGACCGTGTGTCCGGCAAGCGCAAACCTCACCACCTGTGCGTCGACGTGGGGCGACGCACTGGTCGTCATAAAGGGAGACGTCGAGGACGGCTTTCAACCAGACGATATCCTGCGCGTCTTTCCTGGGCAGGCGGCGTCTTACACCACTTATAGCCGCGGCTGGCGACACGTTCGATATAACGTGCTGGGCCATACCAGTGGCTATAACGGCAGCTTCGCGATATGCACCACACAAGCAGAAGGAAAACGGTTGGTACTCAGCCAGTTAGGCAGGTTACGCGTGGATGAGGCACCTATCGACTGCTAAGATCGCCAACAGGTGCTCTCCTCCAGAATGCAGCTACATTAGCCAATGCCATCCAGATAGCGTTCGGCATCCAGGGCTGCCATACAGCCGCTGCCTGCCGAGGTGATCGCCTGGCGATAGATATGGTCCATCACGTCGCCACAGGCAAATACGCCCGGCACGCTCGTAGCCGTTGCATTGCCTTCACTGCCCGATGTCACTTTGATATAGCCACCGTTCATCTCCAACTGCCCTTCGAAGATGCCCGTATTGGGACTATGGCCGATGGCAATGAATAGCCCCGGCGCGTGAATCTCTTTCGTGCTGCCATCCTTGGTGGACTTGACTCTTACGCCGGTCACGCCGGTGTTATCCCCTAACACCTCCTCGACTTCGTAGAACCACTCCAGGGCAATTTTACCCGCCTCGGCTTTCTCAAAGAGCTTGTCTTGCAGGATTTTTTCCGCGCGCAGGGTATCGCGGCGATGCACCAGCGTGACCTTGGAAGCGATGTTAGACAAGTAGAGTGCTTCTTCGACCGCCGTATTGCCCCCCCCAACGACGACGACCTCTTGATTGCGGTAGAAAAAACCATCGCACGTCGCACAGGCCGACACGCCCTGCCCCATGAACTGTTGCTCGGTGGGTAAGCCCAGATAGCGTGCGCTGGCACCGGTGGCGATGATCAGCGCATCACAGGTATAGGTGCCACTATCGCCTTTTAGGGTATAGGGTTTTTCAGCTAAGCTGACTTCATTGATATGATCGAACAGCACCTCGGTGTTGAAACGCTCGGCATGCTGCTTCATGCGCTCCATCAACGCCGGCCCCTGGACACCGTCGGCATCACCAGGCCAGTTATCCACGTCGGTCGTGGTGGTCAATTGGCCACCTGCCTGCATCCCGGTAATGAGCAGGGGCTTGAGGTTGGCACGCGCGGCATACACCGCCGCAGTGTAGCCTGCTGGGCCAGACCCAAGAATAATCAAACGTTCATGACGTGTTTCCATGACACCACCTTTGTCACAATTGAGCAGATAACGTTGCAAGAGAGTCTGCCTGAAATGGCGTCAAGTACAAGCGATTACAAGGGCTCGCCTACGCTATTAGGCGAAGACGGCTTGAAAGCGCACCGTGAAACACCCATGTCTGATTAATCAGCCATACTGATATTACGTCAGTCGTCGTTAAACCCCACGATGAGACCGCCATAGCCAACATCGCCATACCCAAATAAACAGTGACCGTCGCGCAACGCCAAGCAATCAGAGGAGAATGGAATGAGCAAGATACCCAACACGCTTCATACCTTGACGGCAGGAAGCCAAGAGTATCACTACTACAGCCTGCCCACGGCGGCTGAGACGCTAGGCAATATCGACCGACTGCCCAAGACGCTCAAAATCCTGCTCGAAAATCAGCTGCGTTTTGCAGACGATGAGAGCGTCGAGCGGGACGATATGCAGGCGCTGGTGGACTGGCAAAAAGAGGGCAAATCCAGCCGTGAAATTGGCTACCGGCCGGCGCGGGTATTGATGCAAGACTTTACCGGTGTGCCTGGCGTGGTCGACCTCGCCTCCATGCGCGCGGCGGTGGAAAAACTGGGCGAAGACCCTGCCCGCATCAACCCACTCTCTCCAGTGGACTTGGTGATCGACCACTCGGTGATGGTCGATAAGTTCGGTCATCCGACGGCGTTTCAAGAAAACGTCGATATCGAGATGCAGCGAAACGGCGAGCGCTACGAATTCCTACGTTGGGGCCAGAAAGCCTTCGACAACTTCAGCGTCGTGCCACCCGGTACCGGGATTTGCCACCAAGTGAACCTGGAGTACCTAGGCCGCACGGTGTGGACCAAAGAGGAGGATGGCAAGACCGTTGCCTACCCCGACACGCTCGTAGGAACCGACTCTCACACCACCATGATCAACGGCCTGGGTGTGCTGGGCTGGGGGGTGGGCGGCATCGAAGCGGAGGCCGCCATGCTGGGCCAACCGGTGTCCATGCTCATTCCGGAAGTGATTGGCTTCAAACTGACCGGCAAACTGCGCGAAGGTATTACTGCCACGGACCTCGTTCTCACCGTGACTGAAATGCTGCGCAAAAAAGGCGTGGTCGGTAAGTTCGTCGAATTTTATGGCGACGGCTTAAAAGACCTGCCGCTAGCGGACCGCGCCACCATTGCCAATATGGCCCCTGAGTATGGCGCCACCTGTGGCTTCTTCCCGGTGGATGACGAAACGCTCAACTACCTGCGCCTAACCGGCCGTGAAGATAGCCAGATTGCCCTGGTCGAGGCTTACAGCAAGGCCCAGGGCCTGTGGCGTGAGCCGGGCGATGAGCCGATTTTCACGGACACGCTCAGCCTGGACATGAACGAGGTAGAGGCCAGCCTAGCGGGCCCCAAACGCCCGCAGGACCGTGTTGCACTCAAAGATATGGTCAGTGCGTTTGGCAAGGTCATGGAAGAAGACGGCAAGGCGCTGCCCAGCACCGAAAAGGGCAAACTAGCCTCTGAAGGCGGCCAGACCGCCGTGGGCATCGACCGCAGCTACGAACACGACTTCAAACACAGTGATAGCCAGACCGTCACGATGGGCGAGCAGGACTTCAGCCTGGACCCTGGTGCCGTGGTCATTGCGGCGATTACGTCGTGCACGAACACCTCGAACCCCAGCGTGATGATGGCAGCAGGCTTGTTGGCGCGTAACGCCCGTGAGAAGGGCTTGACCACCAAACCTTGGGTGAAAACATCGCTCGCGCCCGGCTCCAAAGTCGTCACCGACTATCTCGCCGCGGCCAGCCTCGACGATGACCTGGATGCGCTGGGCTTCAACCTCGTGGGCTACGGCTGTACCACCTGTATCGGCAACTCAGGCCCCCTGCCAGAAGAGATCGAAAAAGCCATCAACAATGGCGACCTCACCGTGGCATCGGTGCTGTCGGGCAACCGCAACTTCGAAGGCCGCGTTCATCCCCTGGTCAAAACCAACTGGCTGGCATCGCCGCCCCTGGTCGTTGCCTATGCACTGGCGGGCAACGTGCAGTGCAACTTGACCACCGACCCGCTCGGCCAGGATAGCGACGGCAACCCGGTGTATCTTAAAGACATCTGGCCTTCGCAGGCCGATATCGCCAGCGCCGTCGAGAAGGTGAACACCGAGATGTTCCGCAAGGAGTACGGTGCCGTCTTCGAAGGCGATGAGACGTGGAAAGCCATCAAAGTGCCGGAGGGTAAGGTATACGAGTGGCCGGAATCGACCTATATTCAGCACCCGCCCTTCTTTGAAGGCATGCAGCGGGAGCCAGACGCCATCGAGGACGTGAAGAACGCCCGCATACTGGCGATACTGGGTGACTCCGTCACCACCGACCATATCTCGCCTGCTGGCTCTATCAAGCCGGATAGCCCCGCCGGGCGCTACCTGCAAGAGCACGGCGTGAAGCCGATCGACTTCAACTCCTACGGCTCGCGCCGGGGCAACCATGAAGTCATGATGCGCGGCACCTTCGCCAACGTGCGGATCAAAAACGAAATGCTCGACGGCGTGGTAGGCGGCGAAACGCGCCATGTGCCGAGTGGTGAACAGATGGCCATCTACGATGCCGCCATGAAATACAAAGAGGAAGGCACGCCGTTAGTGGTCATTGCCGGTAAAGAGTATGGCACCGGCTCCTCGCGTGACTGGGCAGCCAAAGGCACCCGACTGCTGGGCGTGCGTGCTGTGATCGCCGAGTCCTTCGAACGCATTCACCGCTCTAACCTGATCGGCATGGGCGTGGTACCGCTGCAATTCCCGGAAGGCGAAAGCCGTGAGAGCCTGGGATTAACGGGGGATGAAGAGATCTCGATTGCGGGGTTGAGCGATTTGAGCCCCGGCGGTAACGTTCAGGTCGTGATTAAAAATAGTGACGGCGAACGTACCGTTGATGCCAAGTGCCGAATTGATACCGTCAATGAGCTGGCGTACTACCGTCACGGTGGTATCCTTCACTACGTGCTGCGCAAGATGATCGGCGCAGCCTAAAGGTACGACCTACCAATGCTTGCATCGCCCCCACCTCGGTGGGGGCTTTTTTTTGCTCGGGTGCCGAGATTAGAAGGCGCGGCGGCGATAGAAACGATACTCCGGCGACCAGCACGCAGACTCGATACGCTCGCGCAGCGCGGTACCGCTGGTTTTCAACGCGACACCGTTTTGCTGCGCCTGTGCCGCCACCTCAAAGGCTATCGATTTGCTAATGTCACGGATGCGCGACAGCGGCGGCAGCAGCGCGCCTTTACCCTCTTTCACGAGCGGTGCTTCACGCGCCAGCGCCCTTGAGGCGCTCATCAGCATCTCATCGGTGACCCGGTTGGCGTTCGCGGCAATCACACCCAAGCCAATGCCGGGGAAGATATAAGCATTGTTGCACTGGGCAATCGGATAGGTGCGGCCGTTATACACTACGGGGGCAAACGGGCTACCGGTCGCGACTAACGCTTGGCCATCGGTCCAACGAATCACGTCTTCTGGTACCGCTTCAGCCTGCGAGGTGGGGTTGGAGAGCGGCATGATGACCGGATGCTCGCAGCCTGCGTGCATGGTCCGAACGACTTGTTCGGTGAAGATACCGCGCTGACCGCAGACACCAATCAGAATCGTTGGCTTGATGTTGGCAATGGTCTCTTCAAGCCCTTGGCCATTCCACTCTGCGACCAGGGCAGGGTCATGAGCTAAGCGACGCTGAAAATCCCGCTGCCACGACTGATCCGTGGTCATGAGCCCTTCACGGTCGACGATGAAGATACGTGCCCGTGCTTCGGCTTCGGTCAGACCTTCGGCTTCCATGGCCACGACCACCTGCTCGGCAATACCACAGCCAGCAGAGCCGCCGCCCACGAAAACCACACGCTGCTGGGCAATCGTCTCTTCACGGGCTTGGCAAGCCGCCATGAGCGTACCGACCACCACAGACGCCGTACCCTGCACATCATCGTTAAAGCAGCACAGTTCGTTACGATAGCGCTCTAGCAGCGGTACGGCGTTAGCCTGAGCGAAGTCCTCAAACTGCAGTAGCACGTTCGGCCAGCGACGCTTCACGGCACAAATGAATTCCGCCATGAAGGCATCGTACTCTTCCTGACTCACCCGCTCATGACGCCAGCCCATGTACATCGGGTCATCCAGCAGCGCCTTATTGTTCGTTCCTACATCGATCATGATGGGCAGCGTATAGGCCGGACTAATCCCGCCACAGGCGGTGTAGAGCGCGAGCTTCCCAATCGGAATACCCATGCCGCCGATGCCCTGGTCCCCCAGGCCCAAAATACGCTCGCCATCGGTGACGACGATCACTTTGACGTTATCTTTGGTAGCACTGCGCAGAATGTCATCCATATGCTCGCGATCGGGGTAGCTAATGAATAGCCCCCGGTGATTGCGATAAATATTGGAAAACTCCTGACACGCCTGCCCCACCGTCGGCGTATAGATAATCGGCAGCATTTCCTCCAGGTGCTCTGACACCAGCCGGAAATAGAGCGTTTCGTTATCGTCTTGAATGGCGCGTAGATGGATATGGCGTTCGAGATCGCTATGGCACTGCTGGTACTGACGGTACACACGCTCCAGTTGGTCGTCGATGGTTTCGACTTTTTGGGGTAGTAGCCCTATCAAGTTAAACGCCAACCGCTCCTCTTGAGTAAACGCGCTGCCTTTGTTCAATAGCGGCATTTCAAGTAAAGAAGGACCGGCGTAAGGAATGTATAAGGGGCGTTTACTCGTCGTAGACATAGGCACTCTCTTTTTATGTCAATTGCTGTTGCAATGCAGCAACGCTGGGCGTTGGCGGCGTTTGAGCGTAATGTAACATGCTAGTACGACAAAGGTGGAAGAGACATAAATAAAGGGCATAAAAAAAACGCCTCAGTATTGCCGAGACGTTTTCTAGACGCCACTAATGTCATTCTTCTAACAGCTTTTGGCGACGGGTCGACGTCCCGATTCCCCATCAAAGAAGAACGGGCGCAGCTTAACACCCACCATATTCCCGGCGAACGCCGCCACCATCCATACCCAGCCGTGGAGGCTGCCAGAGGCAATACCGCTGAAGTAAGCGCCGATGTTACAGCCAAAGGCCAAGCGGGCGCCGTAACCCAGCATGATTCCACCGATCACCGCGGCCAGTACCGATTTCAGTGGAATGCAGAAGTTGGGTGCAAAACGCCCTGCCAAGCTCGCGGCGGCCAAGGCGCCAAGCATAATGCCGACGTTCATCACCGTGGTAATGTCGCTCCATACGCTGGCTTCCAGCGCGGCGGCATTGCCAGGCGATTGCCAATAGCCCCACTGGCTCACATCGCCAGCGACTAGCTCAAAGCTCTTGGCGCCCCATAGCGCAAACGCGGAGGTGATCCCCCACGGACGCCCCGCCAATGCCAGCGTGGCAAAATTCAGCAGTGCCAGCGCCACCGCGCCGGCTACCAGCGGCCAAGGACCCGACAACCAACGCTCACTACCCGGTTTATCCACTACCGGTGCCTGCTCCAAATGGCCATGGCGGCGCTTTTCCATCATCATTGTGAACGCAGCAATCGCGGCAAACAGCACCAAGCTAATGCCGATGCCTCCCCCTACACCAGCGACATTGACCAGCGATACCGGTTGGAAAGCAGGCAGGCTTTGCCACCACGCAAAGTGAGCGGTGCCAATCACCGAGCCGACAATGAAGAACACCAGGGTAATCAGCATGCGCGCGTTACCACCGCCTGCGGTGAAGAGCGTGCCAGAGGCACAGCCGCCGCCTAGCTGCATACCTACCCCGAACAGAAAGGCACCGACCAGCACTGACAGACCAATGGGGGCAACGAAGCCACTCACCTCGGTACCAAACAGGCTGCCCGCGCCGAGCGCCGGTAAGAACAGCACCACCGCAATCGCCAGCATGATCATTTGCGCCCGCAGCCCACGACCACGGCGTTCGGTAATGAAGACCCGCCACGCGGCCGTAAAACCAAACGCCGCATGGTAAAGCACCATGCCCAGCAGCCCGCCCACGATCATCAGCAAGCCGATATTAGCGCTGAACACCACGCCAATGACCAGCGAACTCAGCACAATGGCCGCCGTCGCTAAAAGAGGCACGCGATAATCGATCGGTGCCGACGTTGAGGTCGTTGCCATAATTCACCTATAAGTAACGCCAAAAGCGCCTGCAATAGCGAGGCGCTTGGCTAATTTTGAGCATAAATTATTGAACTATCGCTTTTGAGCAATAGTACTTATACAGTAATTATCATCCTAGCGCTGGCCGTAGAATGCTGAAAATTCTTAATTGGGCAGAACTTATGCTTTTAAAGAATATTAAACGAACCGCCCCAAGCCAACCGCAGAACGTAACCGGTCCATCGTGACCGTCGCCTCTTCTCTGGCACGCTCGGCGCCTTTTTGAAGTACGGCTTCGATATGTCCGGGATCTTCCATCAACGCATTATAGCGCTCCCTTGGCTCACTGAGATGCGCGTTGAGGTAATCGAACACTCGGTCTTTCGCCTCCCCCCAGCCAATGCCTTCAGCGTATTGCTCGCGCATATTCGCCGTCTCAGCATCGCTGGCGAAAGCAGCGTAAATCTGGAACAGCGTGCAGGTATCAGGATCTTTTGGCTCACCCGGCTCGAGCGAGTTGGTTTTGATTTTTCGCACCAGCTTTTGCAGCTTTTTCTCGCTAACGAACAGCGGGATCGTATTGTTGTAGCTCTTGGACATTTTGCGACCATCCAAGCCCTTCAATACCTCGGCCTTTTCGCTCACCACCGCTTCTGGCTGAGTGAAGTACTGACCTTTGAAAAGGTGATTGAAGCGACCCGCGATGTCTCTCGCCATTTCAATGTGCTGAATCTGATCGCGCCCTACCGGCACCTTGTTGGCGTTGAACATCAGTATGTCGGCGGCCATCAACACCGGGTAGCCAAACAGCCCCATGGTGATACCTTTATCGGGGTCTTGGTCGCCCGCTTCTTCGTTCTCGGCCACGGCGGCCTTATACGCGTGAGCACGGTTCATCAACCCTTTCGCGCAGACGCAGGAGAGCATCCACATCAGCTCAGGGATCTCATGGATATCCGACTGACGATAGAAAATGGCGTTGTCGGTATCCAGACCCAGCGCCAGCCACGTGGCCGCAATCTCTAAACGCGACGCTTGCACACGCTTGGGCTCTTGGCACTTGATCAGCGCGTGATAGTCAGCGAGAAAATAGAACGACTGCACGCTCGGGTCTTGGCTTGCTTCGATGGCAGGCTTGATAGCGCCCACGTAGTTACCAAGGTGCGGCGTTCCGGTCGTGGTAATCCCGGTCAGCACGCGGGTTTTGGCTGTCTGACTCATGATCTGAATCCAACTGAATGAAGGTCAAAAACGATACGCTATTGTACGCTTATTGCCAAACCACCGCTGCCTCTGCTCCTACTTCATGAGGGTTTTCGCGGCGAATGAGCAGCGGCGCACTTTGTGCGACCACCGTCCCGCTCCCTTCGAAGGTGGCTCCCATGGCCATGACCCATCGCTCGCTATGGTAAATGACCGGCATATAGAAACAGCTGTGATGGGGACAGTGATGCGATGTCGATACTTTGGCGTGCGTGCCATACTCCTCAAAACGTGCCGTCTCGGGCGCATCCAGCAGTGGAGCGCCCTGCCAATCGAGTTCCTCCCAACGGGCCAAGGCTTCTGACGCCGCCGTTTCAGATCGCATTTGCGCCTGTATCGATGCACGAAAGTTACCTGCCAAGCGCTCGTCGATCAGTGCCGTTTGCATACTGACGAGCGCCATGACCAACGCGCTGGCCAGCAGTACCATGACGATGACCAAAGCCGCGCCCTGCTGTTGCTTCACTCCGCTCTTCTCCATGGTTATTCCCCTTGGGGTGCTAGTAGACTGGCACGGTGCGTTACATGAAAACGCAATTCGCTGCCGCCGGGGCCTAATGGCAATGACACGAGGCTATCGGCGCCGTCAGCCATTTGGCTTCCCAACGGTACATCGCGTTCGCACGTACTCGTCGAGGGGGTGGCAAAATTGACCATGGGTTGAGCGCGCGACATGTCTTGCAACGTACAGCGGCACTCTTTGGCGACGCTCTGGCAACGTAAATGATAAAACGCCTGCCCCGACGCATCATAAGGCCCCTGCCGTCGCAGGGTTTGTGTCATCGTCGTCACTGCAAAAATCAGTGCTTCCTGCTGGCGACTCAGCATATCGACATGGCGATGGGTTTTCAGCGTGCCTAGAAATAGCTGCCCTGCCCCTAATACGATGACTAGCCCTATCGCCATCGCTACCATGACTTCCGTTAGGGTAAAACCGCGCTGCCTTTCCTTTAGCACAGAGACTCCTTGACCCTTACTTCAAAGCGGTAATAAGAACCGATACTCCATTCTGCCCCCGTTCTCATCCTGGGGCGTATCGAGTTGCACCGTGACATCGAACTGGCAGCCCGACCGGGCAATCCCACTTTGGCCCGGATTCACGCTATGTCGTAGAGGAGCCCCCTTCGCCAGAAACCAGGCGTCACGCCACGCGTTTTCAATCGAGGCGACCGGTACGTCTTGGCACGCTTCTATATGAGAGATGGCGGCCCACACACGCTCTTGCGCGTCCAATGCAGCCACGGAGGCCAGCGACCGTTGATAACCACTGTGAGCGCTTTGCATCGATTTCAGCTGCATTGCAGCCACACTGAGCACTCCCACTGACAAAATGACGAGCGCGACCAGCGCTTCCACCATAGAGAGTCCTCGCTGGTGTGTCTGCATTACCAACAGACTACCGGCGTGCGCTCGCCGCGCGCATTGAGTTGAATATCGCCATGACAGCCATCGGCCTGAGGGGTGGTCGCAGTGAGAAGAAAACCGCCGTCTCTCTCCCCCCCTGCCGCGACAGAAAGGGTGTAGTTGCCATCAGGCGACGTCGTGGTGATGGCACAGCCGGTGTAGTTGTATTGACGAGAGTAGCAGCGCTCCATTTCAGAAGCGGCTTGCAGCAGCCCCGCATGCGCATCAGTGCGAAGCGAGCGTTCTACATAGCGTGTGTAACTGGGATAGGCGATACCTGCGACGATGCCAATGATGGCCACGGCAATCAGCATTTCGATGAGGGTAAAACCTTGCTGGTGAGTCTCCTGCTCGCCAGCAAGGGAAAATGAAGGGCTAGGCACCGAGTCAGCTCCTGTATCGGTTAAACCATACTTCGAGTATGTCGGAAACCGATACGCTTTGCATCACTCGCTGACGTCTATTCACTCACGCAAGTTCACCGATGAGCGCTTCAGCACACTCATCTTGTAAAGCGCGTTACTCGCTGACGATCACTCGTTCACGCAGCTCTCTTGGCATCGAGAACGTAATCGTCTCTTCACGCCCCTGCAGTTCGACAGGGGCTTCCGCGCCCAGTGTCTGCAACTTATCAATGACGCCTTTGACGAGCACTTCAGGGGCGCTCGCCCCGGCAGTGACGCCAATACGCTTGACGCCATCGAGCCAAGTCGCATCAATTTGCTCAGCGTTATCGATCAAATAGGCAGGAGTGCCCATTCGCTCGGAAAGCTCACGCAGCCGGTTGGAATTCGAACTGTTGGGGCTGCCGACCACCAAGACTAGGTCGCTATCCGCCGCCAACTCACGCACCGCGTCCTGACGGTTTTGGGTGGCGTAGCAGATATCGTCCTTACGCGGCCCCTGGATGTCGGGAAATTTTTCCCGTAGCGCGTCGATCACCTTGGCGGTGTCGTCCATGGAGAGTGTGGTTTGCGTCACGAACGCCAGTGCCGAGGGGTCGTCCACGACTAAGTTGGCCACATCCTGCTCGTCTTCGACCAAGTAAATCTTGCCGCCATGGGAGGTGTCGTAGCGCCCCATGGTGCCTTCGACTTCCGGGTGGCCTTCATGGCCAATCAAAATGCACTCCTGGCCGCGCTTGGCGTAGCGCAGCACTTCCATATGCACTTTGGTGACCAGCGGGCAGGTGGCATCGAACACCTTTAGGCCACGCTGTTCTGCGTCTTGCTGCACCGCGCGGGAAACGCCATGGGCGGAGAAGATGACGATCACATCGTCGGGCACTTCGTGAAGCTCTTCAACGAAGACCGCGCCGCGTTCACGTAAGGTTTCCACCACGAAGCGGTTGTGCACCACCTCATGACGCACGTAAATCGGCGGACCGAAGACATCCAGCGCACGGTTGACGATATCGATCGCGCGGTCGACGCCCGCACAAAACCCGCGCGGGTTGGCTAGCTTGATCTGTACGGGCTGAGATGACTCTGATGACTGCATAAAAGCGCCTTGATGCAACCTGCATCGCTCAGGAAATTAGTGTTTGGTGATCGGCGTGACGTCGAGCACTTCGACATCGAATGTCAATGTACGCCCCGCCAGCGGATGGTTGAAGTCGACCTCGACGCGGTCACCATCAATGGCTTTGACCACGCCAGGCAATTCCGTTCCCGCTTTGTCGGCAAACGACATCACCATGCCGATCTCAGGCGATTCGTCACCAAAGTCTTCCCGCTTCAGCGTTTGAATGTTCTGCGGATTGTGTTGGCCAAACGCATGCTCTGGCGTGATATCGAACGAGCCGTTCTGGCCTGCGGCCATGCCTTTGATGGGATGCTCGAAGCCGGGCGGCAGATTGCCATCGCCAAATTGGAACGTCGCTGGCGCTTTCTCTTTGGTGGAATCGACGACCGTGCCATCTTCCAGCTTCAGGGTAAAATGCAGGGTGATTTCCATCCCATCGTCAATTAGGTAGTCCATGGTGCCTCACTCATTGATGTTAAGAAGAGGATGACTGCGCGGCTTTCTTACGCCGACGCTCACCCATGACCGACTCCCAAATCAAGCCCACGGCCCCTAGGGTAATGCCGATATCCGCCACGTTAAAGGCAGGGTAGTACCAGCCCGCCGCATGGAAGGAGAGAAAATCCACCACATAGCCGTGGATCAAGCGGTCGTACAAATTGCCCAACGCGCCTCCGATGATCAGCGGCAGCGCGATGGCCAACAGCGTCTCATCGGCGCGCACCCGAGATAGCCACACGGTGAGACCGATACTGGCACCGATGGCAATCGCCGCAAAGAACCAGCGCTGCCAGCCGGGATGCTCGGCTAAAAAGCTAAACGCCGCCCCCGTATTATGCAGCAACGTGAGGTTGAAAAATGGCAGCACCTCGACCGGCTGAGCATAGTTCAGGAAATGGCTAGCGGCGTACTTGGTGGCCAAGTCCACTACGATGATCGCGACGGCAAGCCACAACCAGCGCAGCGGCCGCCGCATGGGCGGCCGCTGGGAGTGTAGATCGTTCGCTGAAGAGGCGTTAGGCATAATGACGAATCTCACCGCTACCGTCGGGTAAATTACTCACGCAGCGGCCGCACAGGTCAGGATGCTCGGCAATGCTGCCTACGTCCGCCCGATGATGCCAGCAGCGCTCACACTTGGCGTGCTCACTGGCACTCACCGCGACCTTCAGACCAGCAAGCTCGGTGCTTTCGGCATGGGCGGCCTTTGCGAGCGGCGCTAAATGCACTTCACTAGTGAGCATCACGAAGCGCAACTCGTCGCCAAGCTTGGTTAACGTTGCGTGCAGCTCCTCATTGACGAACAGCGTCACGTCGGCCGCCAGGCTGCCCTTGATCACTTTGGCATTACGCGCGTCTTCCAGGCACTTGTTCACCGAGTGCTTCACTTCCAGCACCTGCTCCCAGAACGCCCGGCCCATTTCGGCACCCTCGTCCAGCGTGGAGAGGCCAGTGTAGTAGGTCTCCAGCAGCACGCTATCGCCACGCTCGCCGGGGATATGCTCGAAAATCTCTTCGGCGGTGAAGGACAGAATCGGCGCCACCCAGCGACTCAGCGCTTCCACCACGTGATAGAGCGCGGTTTGCGCGCTGCGGCGGGCCAGCGAGTCGGTTTGGGTGGTGTACTGGCGATCCTTGATCACGTCCAGGTAGAAGCCGCCTAGCTCCCGGGCGCAAAAGCCGTGCACCTGCTGATACACATCCAGGAAGCGGTACTCCTCATAGGCGTTTTCGATGCGGCCTTGAAGCTGTGCGGCACGGTCCACCACCCACTGGTCCAGCGCCAGCATATCGCCAAACGCGACTTGATCCCGCGCGGGATCGAACCCGTTCAAGTTGGACAGCAGGAAGCGGGCAGTGTTACGGATACGGCGATAGACATCGGCGGTACGCTTGAGGATTTCATCCGAAACGGCCATTTCACCGGAGTAGTCGGTCGAAGCTACCCATAGGCGCAAGATATCGGCCCCCAGCTTATCCATCACGCTTTGCGGCGCGACCACGTTACCAATGGATTTGGACATCTTGCGGCCCTGGGCATCCACCGTGAAGCCGTGGGTCAGCAGCTGGCGATACGGGGCATGACCATCGATCGCTGCACCGGTGAGCAGCGACGAGTGGAACCAACCGCGGTGCTGGTCGCTACCTTCCAGGTATAAATCTGCCCGCGGGCCGCTTTCATGACCGTGGGGGTGCGAGCCGCGCAGCACATGACGGTGGGTAGTGCCCGAGTCGAACCATACGTCCAGCGTGTCGGTGACTTTCTCGTAATCCGACGCCTCTGCGCCGAGCAGCTCGGCGGGGTCGAGCTTGAACCATGCCTCGATGCCCTGCTGTTCCACGCGCTTGGCGGCTTCTTCCATCAGCGACACGGTGTTCGGGTGTAGCTCACCGGTTTGCTTATGCAGGAAGAACGGAATCGGCACGCCCCAGTTACGCTGACGAGAGATACACCAATCTGGGCGGTTGGCGATCATGCTGTGCAGGCGCGCCTGACCCCAGGCCGGGGTAAACTCGGTGGCCTCGATACCGGCCAGCGCACGCTCGCGCAGAGTCTTGCCATCTTTGCCTTTGATATCCATGCCAACGAACCACTGGGCCGTGGCGCGGTAGATCACCGGCGTTTTGTGGCGCCAGCAATGCATGTAGCTGTGGGTGATCGGCGTATGGGCCATCAGCGCGTTCACGTCACGCAGCTTCTCGATGATGTTCGGGTTGGCTTTCCAGATCATCTGGCCGCCGAAGAACGGGAGGTCATCGGCGTAAACGCCGTTGCCCTGTACCGGATTCAGCATGTCATCAAAGCTCATGCCATGCTCACGGCAGGTGACGAAGTCATCCATACCGTAAGAAGGGGCAGAGTGAACGATACCGGTACTGCCGGCTTCAGACTCGACGTAATCCGCCAGATAGACCGGCGAGAGACGGTCGTAGAACGGGTGGCGGAAGTTGATCAGGTCCAGGTGTTTGCCCTGAGTCGTCGCGACCACCTCGCCTTGTAAACCAAAGCGCTCTAGGCAGCTCTCGACCAGCTCTTCGGCCAGCAGCAGCAGGCGCTCACCGGTATCCACCAGCGCGTAGGTGAAGTCGGGGTGAACGTTCAGCGCCTGGTTGGCGGGAATGGTCCAAGGCGTAGTGGTCCAGATGACCACCGCCGCAGGCTTGGCCAGCTCGCTCAGACCGAACGCCGCTGCCAGCTTGTCGGCGTCTTCCACGGGGAAGGCCACGTCGATGGCATCGGACTTCTTGTCAGCGTACTCGACCTCCGCCTCGGCCAGCGCCGAGCCGCAGTCGAAACACCAGTTCACCGGTTTCAAACCTTTGAAAACGTAGCCCGCGTCGACCATGTCGGCCAGCGCGCGGATTTCACCCGCTTCATTGGCGTAATCCATGGAGCGATAAGGGTGGTTCCAGTCGCCAATGATGCCCAGGCGCACGAAATCCACCAGCTGGGTTTCGATCTGGGCACCGGCGTACTCCCGGCAAAGCTCGCGGGCTTTATCGGCAGCCAGGTGCTTGCCATGGGTGGTTTCCACCTTGTGCTCGATGGGCAGGCCGTGGCAGTCCCAGCCGGGCACGTAGGGCGCATCGAAGCCCGCCAGGTTTTTGGACTTGACGATGATGTCCTTGAGAATCTTATTAACGGCGTGACCAATATGGATACTGCCATTGGCGTAGGGAGGGCCATCGTGCAGTACGAACAGCGGCGCACCCGCACGGGCGTCGCGCAGGCGCTGGTACAGGTTCATGTCCTGCCACTGGGAAACGCGCCCTGGCTCCTGCTTCGGCAGCATGCCGCGCATGGGAAAGTCGGTTTCTGGCAAGTTTAGCGTATGCTTATAATCCATAGTCCGGTCAGCCGTCGTTTGTATCGGCGGCGTCATCCGCCGAAGTGAAATCAGAAGAAGCGGTCTCACGCCCAAGCGGGGCCGAGGCCAGCGGAAGAGAGAGTGCAATGCCAGTCTCCACGGCCGCAAAGTAACGGCGCGCCCTGGCTTGGTCATGGTGAATCTGTGTTTTCAGTGCCTCGAAATCGTCAAACTTCACTTCCCCCCGTAGCCGTGCGCAGGGGTAAACCGTCAGCCGCTGGCCGTACAAATCGCCCGTAAACGCCAACAGGTGCACTTCCAGCGTGGGGCGTTTGGCTCCCACCGTGGGCCGAAAGCCGACGTTCGCCACGGCGGGATAGCGCTCACCGCTGGCAAGCTCGGCCACGACCGCAAACACGCCACGCAGCGTCAGCGGCTGGGGCAGCAGCGGTAGGTTCGCGGTTGGCACGCCAATGGTGCGCCCCAGTTGCTGGTCGCGCACCACGCGGCCATGCAGCGAGTAGGGCCGGCCCAACAAACGGGCAGCTACGTCGAAGTTGCCGCTGGCCAGCAGGGTGCGCACACGGGTGCTCGACACGCGCTCGTCATCGACTTTAAAGGTGCGGGTGTGCTCGACGCCAAAACCGTGGGTACGCCCGACCGCTTCCAACAGGCTGAAGTCCCCCTTTCGGTCGCAGCCAAATCGAAAGTCGTCCCCCACCACCAAGTGCTTGACACCCAACCCCTCGATGAGCACTTGATCGATGAATTCACGGCCGGTCAGGCTACGCAGCGCATCGTTGAACGGCAGACAGAGCACCTGCTCGGCACCGTGGTCGCGTAGCAGACGCACCTTTTCGCGTAGCCGTGTCAGGCGAGGCGGCGCTTGATCACCGGCAAAAAACTCGCGGGGCTGAGGCTCGAACACCACCACAGTCAGCGGAACGCCCAGGCGCGCAGCGTGCTCACGGCACTGTTGCAGGATCGCCTGATGCCCCCGGTGCACCCCATCGAAATTACCAATGGTCGCCACGCAGCCACGATGGGACGCTGTCAGATTGTGCAGACCTCGAATGACGTGCATGGCACCCCTGTTTTAAAAGCGTTAGATTTTAAAAAGCGCTGGCCGTGATCAAAGCGTTTGATTATAACGAACACGCAGGCCAGGTGCAGGAGTAGATCATCACCCCCAACGCCTAACTTAACCGTTCATTCTAAAGTGGCGCAGCCGCAGGCCAAGCGCCGTTAACCAGATGAAGTAGAGCCCGCCGCCCAACACGACCAAGGCCGCCACCCACCCCACGCGCTGCCATAGACCGAAGTCGAGCCATGCCTGCCAGTCAGGCGAGACGACCAGGAGCGCGAGACTCATGAGTACGCTGCCACCGATCAACTGTACGCCAAACCGCCCCCAGCCCGGCTGGAACACCAACACCTGCTGGCGATAGAGCAAGTACCCCAGCAGCCCTGCATTCAAAAACGCCGAGAGCGCCGTCGCCAGCGCCAAACCCGCGTGGGCCAGCGGCCAAATCAGCACCAGGTTGAAGACCATGTTCGCAACCATGGCGATAATGCCTACTTTGACTGGCGTTTTGGTGTCTTGGCGAGCAAAGAAACCCGGCGCGAGCACCTTGATCAGCATAAAGGCCACTAAACCGAAGGCGTAGGCACGCAGGCTCATGGCCGCCATCTGAATATCGTTATCGGTCATCGCCCCGTAGTGAAACAGGGTAATCAAAAACGGCTCGGCCAGTACCGCCAGCGCCAATGCCGCCGGCACGCCCAACAGCAGCACCACGCGAAGCCCCCAGTCCAGCATGGCGGAAAAGTGCTCGGTGGACTGCTCCGCGTGCCGCTTGGAAAGCGCAGGCAAGATAATGGTGCCAATCGCCACCCCAAACACGCCAAGCGGTAGCTCTACCAACCGATCCGAGTAGTAGAGCCACGAAACGCTCCCCGCCGCCAACAGCGATGCCAGCACCGTATCCAACAGCAAATTGATCTGCGACACCGATACGCCAAACAGCGCCGGGGCCATCAGTTTTAAAATACGCTTGACGCCGTCATGGGCAAAGTTGGGCCACGGCGTGGGCAAAAGCCCTAAACGCAGCAAAAACGGCACCTGAAACGCAAGCTGAGCCGCCCCTGCAATCAGCACGCCCCACGCCAGCGCCATGGCGGGCTCTTCCATCAGGGGCATCAAAAACAGCGCCGCACCGATCAACGACAAGTTCAGCAGTACTGGGGTAAATGCGGGCACTGCAAAGCGGTTCCAAGTGTTCAGCACGCTGCCTGAGAACGCGGTGAGCGAAATGAGCAGCAAATACGGAAACGTCAGCCGCAGCATATCGGCGGTCATCGCTAGTTTATCAGGGTCGCGACCAAAGCCAGGGGCAAACAGCCACACCAGCCAGGGCGCGCCCAGCATCGCCAGCGCCGTGATCAGCGCTAGCAGGGCCGTCAGGCTGCCCGCCACCGCGTTCAAAAGCTCACGGATCTCCTGCTTGGTGCGCTGAGAAGAGTACTCCGAGAGCACCGGCACGAAGGCTTGATTGAATGCGCCCTCGGCAAAGAGACGGCGTAGGAAATTGGGAATCTTGAACGCCACGAAGAACGCATCGGAGCCATTGCCCGCCCCGAGGAACGTCGCTACGACCACATCGCGCACCAACCCCATCACCCGGGAGAGCATGGTCATGGCGCTGACCACCAATCCAGAACGCATCAGTCCTCGGCGGGGTGGCGGCATATTGGCATGCGGTGATGTATCGGCGCTCATCAAGTACTTTCCTACAGGCGGCTAGAGGCTAAATAGAGACTCGCACATCGCCTGCTAGGCGACGTTCAGGCACAAAAAAACCGGCCGCAGCCGGTTTTTTTATGGCGCCTGCCGGCTTACGCCGCCAGAGCCTTAATGCGCTTGTTCAAGCGGCTTTTCAGACGTGCAGCTTTCTTCTTGGAAAGAACGTCTTTGTCAGCAATACGGTCAACGACCGGCTGCATTGCCTTGAACTCTTCCATCGCTTTGCCATGGTCGCCGGTGTTGATCGCTTTGATCACACGCTTGATGTAGGTGCGGACCATGCTGCGCTGGCTGGCTTTCAGGACGCGACGAGTCTCGGCCTGGCGGGCGCGCTTGCGTGCTTGCTTGCTGTTCGCCACAGGTATCTCCTTGGAGAATAAGGGCTGCCTATCAACGGCAACGAATTTACTATGTGTTTGTCGGCTGGCAGTTGCCAAATCACGACATTTCCGTAACAACCAATTGATCTAGCAGGGTTTTCAACACTGCTAAATAGTGTAACGAGCAGTCTTATAGCTGCCCGCTCACGGGTCTTGTCTGAGAGGATGGCGTAGTCTATCACGCGCAAAGCGGGCTTACTAGCCGGTGTCAATGCTTTTCGATGGTGCACTTACGGCAGTGCCTGGCCCGTGGGTGCCAAAATCTTGCGCAAAAAGCGCCGCGTGCGCTCGTCTTGGGGATTGGTGAAAAGCTGCTCGGGAGGCGCCTGCTCGACGATTTGACCTTCGTCCATAAACACCACACGGTCGGCGACGTCTCTGGCAAATTGCATCTCGTGGGTGACCACGATCATGGTTTGCTTCTCGGCCGCCAGTTGCTTCATGAGAGCCAGCACTTCCTCCACCCACTGCGGGTCGAGCGACGAGGTCGGCTCATCGAACAAAATGACGTCGGCATTCGCCGCCATGGCACGGCCAATGCCCACCCGCTGCTGCTGGCCGCCGGAGAGCGATGCAGGGTAAGCATCCGCTTTATCCGCCAAACCGATGCGCGCCAGGATCTCCCTGGCGCGAGCGTGGGCCTGCGCCTTGGGTAGCTTGTCCACCACGATCATGCCTTCGCTAATGTTTTCCAGCGCGGTTTTATTGGCGAACAGGCCGTAATTCTGAAATACGAAGGCGGTGCGACGGCGCAGTGCCAAAATATCCGCCCGACTCGCCTTTCGCGCATCGACGCGCAGATCACCGACGGTAATATGCCCTGCCTCTGGGTGCTCTAAAAAATTGATACAGCGCAGCAGGGTCGACTTACCGGTGCCCGATGGGCCGATGATCACGATGATCTCACCCTGCTCGAGGTGTAAATCGACATGACTGAAGACCGGCTGCTGTCCAAACTGCTTGCTGACAGATTCAAGCGTGATCATCGCTGGTACGCCTTGTTCAAATACGTTTCCAGTCGGCGCTGGCCCCAAGAGAGTGCTTCCACCACGACCCAGTAGATGATCGCCACCAACAGGAAGGCTTCCAGATACAAAAAGCTGCCCGATGCCTCTTTCTGGGTGGCGCCCATCAGCTCCGTCACGCCGAGCGTAAAGGCCAGCGAGGTCGCCTTGATCATATCGATGAAGTAGTTCATCAGCGTGGGCGTGGCCACGCGGGTGGCTTGCGGCAGGATAATCCGCCGCATCAGCTGCGGCTGGGTCATACCTATCGAGAGCGCCGCTTCGGTTTGGCTACGGTCGATACCCACGATGGCCGCACGAATGGATTCCGCCATATACGCCGAAAAGTGCAGCGTCAGGCCCAATACCGCTGCGGTCACGCCATTAATGGAAATCAGCGCATCGATGAGCTGGGGCAGACCGTAGTAGAACAGAAATAGTTGCACCAACAGGGGCGTGCCGCGAAAAAACGAAATGAACAGCAGCGCGGCGCCGTTCAATACGGGAATCTTCAACACCCGCACGACCGCCAACAAGCAGGCAATGACTAATGCAAATACCATGGCGATGCTCGCCATCTGCAGCGTCAGCGGTAAATAACTCAGCAGGACCGGCAACAGGCCCCACATATACTCCACATTTAGCATCGTCGTATCGCTTATCAACAAAACGGCCGTGGTCATGCCACGGCCGCCATCATCAGAGGTTCGCCGAGCTTATGGCGTCGTGATGTCAGTATCGAACCATTTCTGGGAGATTTCACCCAGCGTGCCGTTTTCACGCAGTTCAGACAGCGCAGCGTCGACGCGGTCGCGCTGCGCCCGCCCCTCCTCGTCGTCACGGAACGGCAGCGCGTTTTCGATGGTGGTGAACGGTTGACCTGCCAAGGCGAGCGGCAAACCACGCTCACTAATGACCTGGCTGGCACTCACTCGATCCATCACGAAGGCATCGACACGGCCCAGCGCGACATCCTGCTCCACATTGGATTCGTAGGTGCGGATATCGATCTCGTCGGCGTTCGGCTGCTCACGCAGCAGCTGCTCGTAGTTAGAGCCTAGGTTCACCGACACGCTTTTGCCGGACAAATCGTCGACGCCTTCGATGGTGTCGTTACCGGCACGTACGACCACTTGGGCACCGTCGTATACATAAGGCGCGGTAAAGGCATACTTGGCTTTGCGCTCATCGGTGATAGTGATTTGGTTGGCAATGGTATCGATGCGACCCGATTCCAGCATGCCCGCCAAGCCCGAGAAGCTCGCGGTCACGAATTCGATCTCGTCGCCGGTGATCTCCCCTACTGCATTCATCACATCGACTTCGAAACCCTTCAGCTCATCTTGCTCGACATAGGTGAACGGGAAGTAGCCACCCGACATACCGACACGCAGCGTGTCAGCCTGGGCAGCCATGGATGCCCATCCCGCAACGCCCAAGGAGAGCGCCATCACAGTCTTTTTCAAACGGCTTACGTTCATCATACGGTTTTCCTCATCGGGCCTTAGGCCCCTCTTAGAGACAGGGGCACTGGCGTCGGGGTGCCCGTCACCAGCGCAATGCCGACAAGATACCAGCAAAAAAGAAATAATAAACCGCCTGCTTATGATTTTTTGGAACTAGCCATATCCCAAGTTGACTGCACCGACTCGCCGCCCAGGCCGACGACCTGCTCTAACTGCTCATAGGCATGACGAAGCCACACCTTCATACGTTGGCGCTCGGCAATGTTCATCAGGCGGCGGTCGTTGGCCACCGCCCAGAAGCTACTGTTATTGAAATCGATTTTTTGGGTGAGCTTGGCATGCAGTCTTGGAAGCTCGATGAGCGCAACCCCTTGGTCAAGAGCTTGCGTATAGGTATCTGACTGCAGAAAGCGCTCGAAATGTTCGCCGCGGCCTTTGTTCTGCACCACCACGATGTCGACGGGTTGCGAT
Source organism: Halomonas sp. McD50-4 (assembly GCF_022348135.1). Taxonomy (NCBI): domain Bacteria; kingdom Pseudomonadati; phylum Pseudomonadota; class Gammaproteobacteria; order Oceanospirillales; family Halomonadaceae; genus Halomonas; species Halomonas sp. McD50-4. The sequence continues at coordinate 41,055 of NZ_JAKRFG010000005.1, forward strand.
GCGTAGCGCGCCAACACCTGAGACAGCAGCGTCACCGTATCGGCGCCATCGTCCATCACGTGCCACCACACGACTTGCATACCCAACTCATCGAGCAGGCCGAACACATCGGTTTCATCGATCCAGCGATTGATGGGCTGGGCCGATTGCGCAGCCAAGTCGATGATCAAATCGCGATCGGGTGCTCCTCGACCGCCGAGAGCATGCCGTCCAGGCTGTCGTCGTCGCCTACCACCACCGGCGAGGCGTACTCCTGATAAAAGCGTGAAAACGTACCGTGGGAGGCGTCGCAATCAAAGCCCAAAAACGGCCGTTCGTGATCGATGTAGTACTGCGCCAACACCCGCGCCGCCATCGACTTGCCCACCCCGCCCTTCTCACCGCCAATAAAGTGAACCTTACCCATCCGTGTCTCTCCGCCGTCGGGCCCGATGCCCTGTTGGGAATTTAGCAGGAAAGTGATGGGCAGGGGGAAATCATCGTAATGAAATGACCTTTGCCCCATAGCAGGGAAGTGAGGCAAACATATAAGCGTTATACTCTCGCCTGCCCTTGAATGACTGCATGAAAGCCTGCCGGGGTAATCGGCTGCTGTTCGGCATCCACCACCGTGCCCCCTAAGCGCGCCAGCTTTTTAGATAGCGATACCAATTTCGCCAGCTGAAGTTTGCTAGGTGTCAGTATACGGCTGTTTTTAACAATTTTAATGCTCACCCCCTTAATTGGCGGGTGGCTCGCTTGTGATTGGGTTAAGGGGGGAAGCTGACCAGCGCCTACAGCGTTTTCGATGACGATCGGCGTACGCGAGGAATCCCCTGTCAAGGCAAAGGTCTTGCTGCGCTGTTCGTATACCGCGCCTGCGGATGATAGCGTCACGCCTAGGCGGTCATTCAACGCGGGGGAGGGGGCTTCAAACAGCACCTGAACTTCCCAAGCGGCGCTCTGTTGATTGAGTAACACCGGTGCTGACTGGGGAGACAGCGAATCATTGGAAACGACAGCTGCACCCTGGGCAACAGGCACGCCCCCCGCCCTTCCACGTACCAGAAATAGATATAGTGCTACACACCCGCAAGTAACACTTAGCCAAATCGCACCAATCGCCAGCACCAATAAAAGGGTTTGCGTGTCCATTGCCCATATCTCATGTTGTTAGCCAAGCAAAGCTTTATTTTTATGCATGAAACATTAGCCTAGGACAGAAAATTTGCAAGCTAACTATCTGTTACGTTGTGTCACTCTTTGTTGAGCATTTGAATCGTATGTTCGCGCTGCTGGTTAACCGCTTTTCCCAAAATAGTCAGTAACTGGTCGTAATCTTCTGGCTGGGTTTGGTCTAATCCGTGCTGCTCTACCTTTTCAATCAGCAACCGCGTTTCTTGAATAAGAGCATCTAGCTTCAGTATGACGTTTTCGTGGTCTTGGGAGGTCATTAATTGGTCAGCCGCGCTGCTGTAACTGTTGCACACGCTGATAGAGCTGATGGGCATTTTCAATCGCCGTGGCTTCAAAGGCGTCTAGACTCAGCAACACGTCTTGTCGCGGGTCCTTCATAACCCTGTCTAGCTCTTTGTGGTAGCGCGTCAGCAAATGTTCAAGATTCATACGAATCATGGTCAGCTCTAGCTGAAATTCTGCTTGTAGCTTGGTATAGCGTTCAATTTGAGCAGGCACTTTGCTTGAATTGATAATGGCACCGATGGTTTTCTGAACCTGATGTTCCACAGCTCTTAACCTAGGGACAAGCTCATTCATCACGTATGAAGCGGAAATAGTTGCGGCGTATGATTTCACGGTACTCCTACTAACATCAGTATATAAAAGGCTTACCATCTTATTCGCAAAGCAAGCGAGTCTATCGAAAAATTAACCCTATAAAACGATGCCATACCAATATTTTCAGCATCATTAAAAACAGGGCCTTGCGGCCCCGTTGTTTATTACTGCGTTAGCCTTTCGGCCAAGCTTCAGATTAACCCAGCAGAGACAGAACGTTCTGTGGGATCTGATTGGCCTGGGCTAGCACGGACGTGCCGGCCTGTTGCAGGATCTGCGCGCGGGTCATGTTAGCCACTTCTACCGCGTAGTCAGCGTCTTCGATACGTGAACGGGCAGCAGAGAGGTTAGTCTCCGTGGTGCTTAGGTTTTCGATAGACGATTCCAGACGGTTCTGAATCGCACCGAGATCAGAACGTAGCGCGTCAACGGTAGAAAGGGCACCGTCTAGTTCGCTCAATGAAGAACGTTCACGCTCAGTGGTTTCATCAGTGGTGAACGCACCCTCGGCATCCTGGTAAATGCGCTGACCAGAATCATTGGTAATGTTGCCGTTTTCTTGGGCGAAATAGCTAACGTCAGAAGTATCGGCGTCTGTTAAGCCGTCAGAGCCAACATAAACCGTACCTGTTGCGATTGCATCAGTTCCTGTGCCACCACTAAAGCTGGTGCCTGTCACAGCACCTGCTGCAACTGTAAAATCAATATTTTGTTCGGCTGCAGCATCGCCTGTATTAATAGTTAATGTGTACGTACCATCATCAGCTGCAAGTAAAGCATCACGCACACCTGCCTCAGTAGTCGTTAATCCAGTTGCTGCCACTTCGCGGCCATTACCAGAATAAGACTCACCAACATTAACATTGGCGCCGCCGGTGCCTTGAGCAGTGATTGAAACGCTACCACTAAAGGCAGAAACATTCTCAACTAAATTAGTGGCTGTAGCAGCAGTTCCGCTGTTATCAGTTGAAAGGTTGCCGTTGGCATCAAAGAAAAGCGCACTTGAAGTAGTAGTGTCGTTGGTAGTATGCAGACTGCCATCAGCTCTTAGGAACGCAGTAGTGGTCGTTCCATCGATAGTTACTGAAAGCTCAGCAGCTTCGCCTGTTGCATTGCCACCAGCTTCAGCTGTCAAGTCTGCAGCTACTGTAGCGACATCAGAAGAACTACCATCACTCAAGGTCAAATCTGAAAAATTGGCACCTGTTGTATAGGTTGCACCATCATCGATAGCGATACTATCACCTGAACGAGCTGCCAAAGAAGCTGACAGGTTATCAATGGTTGCAGCAGGCGGAGTACCAGAGCCGTTTTCAGTGAGGTTTCCAGTAGCGTCCAGATACAATACATTTCCGCTTGCAGAGGAAGTGATAGCACCATCGCTTGCAATGGTGATATCTGTGCTTTCTCCACCAATGGTTACTGTTGCAGTCTTCGTTTCGCCTAATGCGGGCTGCATTGCACTAGCGATCGCGTCTGCAGGTGTATCTGCGTAGGTAGCTCCAAATGAGAAAGAGCCATCTGCTTGCTTGGTGTAAGCAGTACTGACGCCCCCATCGGTGATAGAAATGCTATCACCAGCAACTGCAGAGCCTAGTACGTCAGTCGTCACTGCCACGCTATTATCAGTGGATAGAATATATTCGTTAGTAGTGCCGACTTGAGCCGCACCAGCAAGCGTTAGATCATCAAGCGTAGCAGCTTCATTAGCGACTTCACCAGCGCCTGTTACATTGAAACCTTCCAGACCTAGGGTTTTCGCATTAATTTCTTTCAGGGCAACTTCGATTACTTCGCCATCATTAGCGCCAACCTGAATTTTCAGACCATTATCAGACTGGAGTACTTTCGTGCCGTTAAAATCGGTTTCGCTAGAGATACGATTGATTTCACCAAGACGCTGATTGATTTCGTTTTGGATGGAATCCAAATCGTCCTGACTGTTGGTGCCGTTTTCAGCCTGTACTGCCAGCTCACGGATACGCTGTAAGTTATCGTTGACTTGATTCAGTGCGCCTTCAGCGGTTTGGGCAACAGAAATACCGTCGTTGGCATTACGCTGCGCCTGTGCCAGACCAGTGATCTGCGAAGACATGCGGTTGGCAATAGCTTGGCCAGCGGCATCGTCTTTGGCGCTATTGATACGCAGGCCAGAGCTCAGACGCTCCATAGACGTCTGTAACGCGTTTTGTGACTTGGACAGGTTCTGCTGACCAATCATGGAGGTAATGTTGGTATTGATCACTGACATGGTGATTCTCCTTGCGTGTGAACTGGCCGTCAGGCCCGCTTTTCGGCGACATGGTGCGCCGTTGTATTAATTAACGGCTATGGGAGGAGAGTCTTTAGCGAGACTGGCAAAAAATAATGTAATGTTTGGTAACTGAGCGATATCGATAGCAGGTTGGAGCCACCTTCGACGCTGCCTCTTACCTCAGAAGTAAAAAGCCCCCTTGTGAAGGAGGCTGGCGGGCAATTGGTAGCGGCTATTTCTTACGACCTAGCTGATAATCCAACGCGTCGAATTGCTGGGTGAGATAGCTGCTCATGCTGTTCATTTGCGCAATCATACTGTCCAACTGGCCGAACTGGGTGCGGTAGCGGCTGATGGTGCGTTCGATGGTCACTTCCATACGCTCAAAACGCTCGTCTAGGCTTTTCACGCGGTTTTCAGCACCGCTAATGGCCAGCTTGACTACCCCGTTGTTACCGAGCATTTGCTCTACGGTGGTAGTGAGTTTCCCTGCCATCCCGTTCGCGGTTTTATCACCTGCAAAAAAATCGCTCAGCGCTTGCGGGCTGTTAGCTACCAGCTCACTAATCTTAACGTCATCCACTTGCAACTTACCATCACGCTGCAAAGTGATGCCTAACTGGTTCAAGGTGCCTAGCTCGCCACCTTCCATACCGCCCGTTAGCACACTGCGCAAGCGGCCTTCAATCGTTCGCACAGTGTTATCGCCTACTAGTTCACCGGCGGTGTCAGCATCGCCGCTGAAGCTGGTGAGTTTGCCGATGGTGCCTTTTAAATCGTTAAACGCTTTTACAAAGCCGTTTATGGCTTCGCGCTGCTTTAGCGTGTCGCGCTCGATGTTGATGGTGCTGGTCGCCGTTTCGCCATCGGCAATGCTGAGTTCGGCTAGATTCAGCGTGACTCCTTGAATGGCCCCTTCTATTTGGTTGTTAGCACTGCTAATGGAAATACCGTTGACCGTCAGTGCTGCATCTTCGCCAGCACGCTTGGTGGCGGTATCTTCACCAAAAGGGCCTGCTACCGTTACCGCCGGGTCTTGACTGGTATCGACAAAGCTAAAGCTGGCAATAGAAGCATCCGCACCGGTGTTTTTAGAGCTGAGCGCCAGCCGGTAGCCTTGGCCATCGTTGATGATGGTGGCGTTAACGCCTGCATCTTTATTGGCGTTGATGGCATCGCGTATCGCCGAGAGGCTGCTGCCGGGGGCGATATCAATATCGACAGAGTCTCCACCGCCAAACCCCAGCCGTATGGCCGTTGCGCCTTGCAGGTCTAGCGCGGTGTCTCGGTCAGTCACACGGGTTGAGGCCAGGGTGCCAGAAGTGGCTAACTGCGATACCTCTACCCGGTAGCTACCGGGCAGCGCACTGGCAGATGTCGTGGCTTTAATGGCATCACCACGCACGTTCGCGGAAAGGCTTTGGTAGAGCTTTGGGTCATTCAGTTTTGCTAACGCATCTTGAAAACTGTTCAATGACGTTTGCAGCTGGCCGTAGGCAGAAATTTTTGCCTGCTGCTGCTTTTTCTGCAGCGTGATAGGCGCGAGTTTACCGCGCTCCGCTTCTTGTAGCTGATCTAATAAACCGGTGAGATCCAGGCCAGAGCCGACGCCTAGGGAGGTTATTGTCGCCATGCAGATGCTCCTCAATGCAAAAGGCTAAACCCACAGTCATTAATAAAGTGCGCCAACGGTGGCGTTGCGACTGGATAGATAGCATGTTTATCGACGGAACAGCGGCCAACTTTAGGCTTTTTTTACCTCTTAACGACAGATAGCTCATTCCTTCAACAAAAACGCCTGCTTAGCGCAGGCGTTTTGCAACATTTTTAGCTCTATTGCATTTAGTCGCGGCCTAACTGAGCGTCTAGCGCATCAAACTGCTGGGTAAGGTAGCTGCTGGTTTGGTTCATTTGAGCGATCATGCTATCCAACTGACCAAACTGGGTACGATAGCGAGAAATGGTCTGCTCGATGGATTGCTCCATGCGCGTGTAACGCTCGCCCAACGACTCAATGCGGGTTTCAGCACCAGAAATGGCACCGGATACCGTGCCATTACTACCTAACAGCTGCTCGATGGTTTGGTTCACTTGGCCTGCCATACCTTCGTTATCGGCAGCGCCTGCAAAAAAGGCAGAGAGCGCATCCTGATCATTGACAATGGCATCATCTAGCTTACCGCTATCGATTTCCAGCGTGCCGTCTCGTTGCAACGAAATACCGATATCCGTCAGCATGGAGAACTGGCCCTCTACGCCACCACCCAACACGCTGCGTAAACGAGACTCCACCGTGCGTACCGCACTATCACCCAGCAGTTCACCGGCAGCGCCGGTTTCAGCATTAAAGCTGGTGAGTTCGCCAATGGTGCTTTTTAAACCGTTATACGCATCGACAAAGCCGGTAATCGCTTCGCGCACTGCACGAGTATCTTGCTCGACTTTCACCGTGCTGTCGCCTTCGGCCTGAAGGTTGAGCGTGACGCCCTGAATCGCACCCTCTACTTGGTTAGTAGGGCTGGTAATGGCAATGCCGTTTACATTCAGAGAGGCATCGGTGCCGGTTTGCAATGTGTTATCAATATCGGCAGCAAAAGGTGCCGTGTCAGAAAAGCTAAAATTGGTGATAGAGGCCTCGGCGCCCGTCTCACTCGAACTTAGCGCTAGCCGGTAATCCGTTCCATCGAAAACGATAGTCGCATTAACGCCGGACTCTTCGCTGGCATTGATAGCATCGCGTATGTCTTCGAGGGAGCTATCTGCGGCAATGGTTACGCCTTGCGTGCTGCCATCACCAAAGGTGAACGTTAGCGTCTGCTCAGTGGTGGTAAGCGCCTCGTCCTGGGCAGTCACGCCTACCGATGCCAAGGTACCGCGAGTCGCCAGCGTATCCACCGTAACGTTATAACTCCCGGGCTGCGCTTCGCCATTCGCCGTTGCCGAGAGCGCCTCGCCACCCACGTTGGTCGACAAGCTCTCGTAAAGCGAGCTGTCGTTGAGCGCGTCGGCCGCGTCTTGAAAAGCAGACAGGGCCGTTTGCAGCTGGCCGTAGGCAGAAATTTTGGTTTGCTGGGTTTCCAGTTGCCGTTCGATGGGAGCCAGCTTGCCACGCTCAGCGTCTTGCAACTGGTCGAGCAGGCCGTTGAGATCCAGCCCTGAACCGATACCCAATGAAGAAATGGAAGCCATACGTTACTGTCCTTTTTTGAAAAAGCCGCCTGCCGTGCTGACGCCCCTTATCCAATACGATTCGATGTCGGAGTAGTTATTGATGTTTTATCGGCCAGCGTTTCAAAAACTTTAGGGCGCCCCCCCACTCTAGATGAAAATTCTCCAACTCCCTGGATGAGCCATCTACGTTGTTGGCCAGTGTAGACAGCCTACATGGCGATTGAATGACGCTACCACGCACCTAACATAGACCTTGGTCTAATCCCCCTCCTGCATTATAATGCACTGCAGCACACCCATTTTGCTGCGAATGCAGGAGCCTCCCCCATGCCCGCCGAAGCGTTACACTCTGCGTCGACTGCCTCCTTCCATATTCAGCGCAGCTTACGACACTGTCTCTCTAGCGTGGCCGAAATGCTGTATGAGAGCGGACACGTGCTCGAAACCATCACACTGACACAGCGAGGCCTGTCCCGCCAAGAACTGGATAGGCTTCGCCAGCACCACCCGCGCTGGGCGATTTGCCAAACCACCTTGGAAAAGAGCGACGCCGCCATGTTCAATGACTATGGCCGATTGGTGTTGACGCCATTGGGCCGAGAGCTAATGTTCGATATGTTTGGTCAAGGTGCCGCCGACTGCGCTTGAGCATCATTAGCGATATGAAAACGCCCGCTGAGAAAGCGGGCGTTGGCAGATGCTGATGTCGCGCTGCGTTAGCACTGATATTTCAGTACTCATGCTTCGATTCTGAGAGAACCGCTTAGCGCAGCCCTAACAGCGAAAGAATAAACAGCACGACAACGATCAGGCCGATGATATAGATGATGTTACGCATAATGGCACTCCTTGCTTTTGCGTTTCATGGAAATCAAAGGGTTGCTTCCCTTCAACGGGTACTTTTAGCGTAGCAGGCTTTTCATCGGTTTGCGTAATGTCCGTCAGCGTTCCGCTGAGGGAACCTTGTCTGTGCATGGCTTTCAGAGCCGTACCACTCTCTTCTCAGGTATTGCCATGAAAACGACGGCTTTTATGCTGGCGTGTGCAATAAGCGCGTTGACCGTTACGCCAGTCATCGCGTCAGCCCCTTCATCGGAGGCGCTGCAAGCACTCGATCGACAGGCCCGCACCCTCGATCGTCTACACACCGTCGTGGTAGCACATGACGGTACGATCATTCATGAGCATCATCAGGGCGGACCCGGCGTCGCGGAGCCTGCCAACGTCAAGTCGCTTTCTAAAACGGTATTGGCCGCCGTGACCGGCGCGGCCATCGAATCAGGCATTATCGAATCGGTGGATCAGCCCGTCGTGGCGCTACTCGATAACGTGCCGAGCAGCGCCGATCGTCGAGTCAACGACATCACGGTCGCTCATCTGTTGGCCCAGCAGGCTGGGTTGGAGCGCACCTCCGGCAGCAACTACGGCGCTTGGGTAGCTAGCGCTCACTGGGTCAACGATGCGCTTACACGCCCGTTCGTCGACCGTCCTGGTGGTCGAATGCTCTACTCTACTGGCACCAGCCATTTGCTGTCGGCAGCGCTGACTCAGGCCAGCGGCGAAAGCACGCTTGCACTTGCGCAGCGCTTGTTGGGCGAGCCGCTTGGTATTGCGATTCCCCCTTGGCCGCAGGACCCACAAGGGATCTATTTTGGTGGGAACGACATGCAGCTTTCCCCACGCGCGCTCATTGCGATTGGGGAGCTATACCGTAATGACGGCAGGACCGATGGCCAGCGCGTGCTGCCAGAGGGTTGGGTAGAAGCCTCTTGGACGCCCAGAGGCCAATCGCCTTGGACAGGCGATGGCTACGGTTTTGGCTGGTTTATGACGACGCTCGCGGGTGAAGACGTTGCTTACGGGAGAGGATATGGCGGGCAGGCGCTGTATGTGATTCCTGAGCGCGACATGACGGTGGTGATTACGTCAGACCCAACGCCGCCCTCTCCCGGCGGTCAATTTCAGCAACGGTTGAATGAGCTGGTCGTCGATTTATTGGAGGATGAGTAGCGCGGCGCAAGAAACGTCACGCCCTCGCCAACTACTCCCCTTTATGCGCCAAACTCATCAAGTAGAGCGCAGCGGCCAGCGCCAGCACGGACAGTGCCAAGTAGATCGCATCCAGCGGTGTGGCGAAGCGAATGTCCACCACGGCGCGGAAGAACTCGATGATCACGGCCAGAATCACCACGCGGGCGATTTTGTCTTTCAACTGATCCAGCGAGGCGACGTTGAAGGGGTGGGCGGGGTAACGCACCTCGGCTTGGTCGATACGCGAGACGAACAATCGATACACGCCCAGCCCGAAAATCAGCAGCACGATGGCAATCAGATAGATATCCACCGCGATAATGATGTCGGGCACCAGGGTGTCATGGATATTTTGGCTGTCATCCACCAGGTAGTAGTGCAGCACATCCCCCACTACCTTGAAAATATCCAACGTACCGACGATAAACAGCATCAGCGAGCCCAGCAGGCTTGGCACCACCGCCAGCATGACCAAAAAGCGCGAATTCCACAGCGCCGTCTCGATACGCCTCTCCCAAGTAGACTGCTCGTGAGGCGGCTTGGGTGGCGGGGTCGACTGAGGTGAAGGTGAGTGACTCATCGTAGACGCATTGCTCCTTATGGTATCCAAGCCCATCACAAACGTACCTTGACTCTGCCTAACACGTCGACCAGCGGAGCCAGTTCACAAGCAGCGCTTGGTAAGCATTAAATAAGATTCATCAAGACGATCGTAAACGTCACGCCCGTCAGCAAAAACCCCAGCGCGAGCATCAGGCCATCTCTCGCCACCAACCCCAGCCCAAACAGCGAAAGTGCCAATCCAGCGCCATTGGCACTGAAAGGGATGAACTCCATGGGTGGCATCGCTAACGCCACCAGCAGGCAAGCGAAGGCCGTCACCCGAATACCGATATAGCCCGTCATCCACGCCAAGCGCACGCCCAGCAGTCCATCGACCCAACGGGCCGGTTTTTTCATGTAGTGCAGCCCTTTATCGAATTTATGCCGAGACAAAGAGCGGTTGAGCAACCAACCAGGTAGCCAAAACGTTGCTCGACCGATCAAAAGCTGCACCGACGTGAGCAGCACCAAGGCGGCCATCAGCGTGGGCATCCCGGGGATATCACCAATGATCGGCGCCAGCGTAATCAAGCCTGCCAACAGCAGCAGCGGACCAAACGAGCGCCGCCCCACCGCATGCACCACATCATCCACGCTAACCTGCGCGTTTTCCCGCTCCATCCGTTCCATGGTGTGGATCAGTTCGGTTAAATTCGTTGCTTCCTGCGTATCGCTCATGGGCGTTTCGGCGCTCCTTTGCCGTGAGTGTTGTGATGGATAGCGCTCTCGTCGGGTGAATGGCTGAGTTTGCTGCGAATGAAGTCGCTATGACTGACGTAAAGTAGATCCGCCAGCCGACGGATGCGATGCTCTTCCAGCGGGTCGAGCGAGCCATCGGCCCAGGCCAGCTCCCACATGAGGTTCACCAGCTCCAGGCGCTGATCGTAGTCGTAGTGCTGTTTGATCAGGCTAACGAACTGATAGTGATCCACTGCATCGTCGACCTCCGCCTCTGCCAATGCCATCAACTGGCTGACATCTTGTTCATCGAGCCGGTAGCGCGCCATCAGCATTTGCTTGAGGGCCGCGCGCTCTACGTCGCTCTGATCGTAGTCCGCGCGCATCACCTCACACAGTAGCGCTGCCGAGGCTAGCTCCAGGGTCAGGCTTTGGTCATCACGCTGCTCAGGCGCAGAGAGGGCCTGTTGAAAAAAAGAGTGAATGGCATCCAGCACGGCGAACTCCTCCTGTCAGTGGCTAGCTTAGGACTCCAAGATGCCTCGAGAGTGCCGCCTCAATCCTTGCGCTTGGCGAGCTGCTCTTTGAGCTGTTTGGGCACTTGTTTGATGATCAGCCGATCTTGGGTTTCGTCATATTCAATACTGGAACCCAGCAGGTGTGAATCGAAGCTGATCGAGACGCCGCCAGAGCGACCGGTAAAGCGGCGAAACTGGCTAATGGTGCGTTTGTCCGGCGGTATTTCCGGCGAAAGGCCGTAGTCGGCGTTGCGAATATGGTCGTAAAACGCCTTGGGCTGCTGCTCGTCGACGAGCTCGGAGAGCTCTTCCAGCGTCATGGGTTCGCCACGGCGTAACTGCTCGTGGGCGTAGTCGACCAGCGTATCGGTTTTTTCACGGCTGGCATCGTCGTCCAGGTCCTCTTTTTCGACGTAGTCGCTAAAGGCTTTCAGCAACGTACGGGTTTCGGCCGGGGCATCGATGCCCTCCTCCATCCCCAGCAGCGCCGCGACGCCGTCGGCCAGCTTTTTACCGCCGCGATCCTTCAGGAACGACACGTACTGCGTGCTTTCCGTACCGCTCTGCCACTGGGTCACGTTGATGCGGGCCGCCAGGGTGAGCTGGCTCGTATTGAGCTGGGCGGCAGGGACCGCTTGGTGCGCGTCGTTGAAGCCAATGCCTTCCCGCTGATGCACGAGCGCCATGAAGAGCGTCTCGGTGTCACCTTGACGAAGATGGGCGATGACCAAGAAACCGCCCACCGAGAGCTGGCCCTGCAGCGTTTGAGCCAGCCGCTCGGCCATGGCGCTGGCCAACTGGGCAAAGGTTTGCTCGTCGGCTCGATACGCCGTGAGCCACGCCAACAACGGCCCCGCTTGCTCACCCTGCTCGGCAAAGCGCCCCCAGCCTTTTGCCTTGGTGTTGTAAGTGTCGTTTAGCGCGTTCACCAAGCTTGCCATCACCGTGTCATCGCTGGCGGTGTCGGCCTCGGTAGGTGGGGCAGTCACACTCAAGCGTTCGCCGTCGAGGGAAGGCTCCAAGCGGTAAACGGTACTGTGTAGTAGCGGCATAAACAGACATCACCTTTTGAAAAAACGTCGACTAGCGCACATCGATATCAAGGCTTCAAGCGGTAGCCAGTGCGGAAAATCCAGGCAATGGTGGCAAGACTGGCCGCCAGAAACAGCAAGATCATCGCCACGCTGGCCCCTAAGCTGACATCGCTGATGCCGTAGAAGCTCCAGCGGAAGCCGCTGACGAGATAGACCACCGGATTCGCCAGGGTCACGCTCTGCCAAAACGGCGGGAGCATATCGATGGAGTAGAAGCTGCCGCCTAGAAACGTGAGCGGGGTAATCACCAACAGCGGCACGAGCTGCAGCTTGTCGAAGCCATCTGCCCAGATACCGATGATGAAACCCAGCAGGCTGAAGGTAACGGCGGTGAGCACCAGAAACGTCAGCATCCAGAGCGGGTGGGCGATCTGTAGGGGCACAAAGAAGCTGGAGGTGCCGAGAATGATCAGCCCCAGCAGTATCGATTTCGAGGCCGCCGCCCCTACGTAGCCCACGACGATCTCTAGATAGGAGATCGGCGCCGACAAAATCTCATAGATGCTGCCGGAGAATTTGGGAAAAAAGATGCCAAACGAGGCGTTCGAGACACTTTGGGTCAGCAGCATGAGCATGATCAAGCCAGGCACGATGAAGGCGCCGTAGCTCACGCCGCCAATTTCCGTGATCCGCGAGCCAATCGCCGCGCCAAACACCACGAAGTAGAGCGAGGTGGAGATCACCGGCGAGACGACGCTTTGCAGCAGCGTGCGGCGGGTGCGCGCCATTTCCGCCATGTAAATCGCGCGAACGGGATAGAGGTTCATGAACGCTCCTTCACCAAGTCAACGAAGATGTCTTCCAGCGAGCTCTGCCGGGTGTGTAGGTCTTTAAAGCCAATGCCCGCCTGCTCTAGCTGCGTTAACAAGGTAGAGATCCCGCGCCCTTCCTCTTCCTGGCGACCATCGTAGGTGTACACCAGCTCATGACCGTCGGTGGCCAAGCTGAGCGCTTCCTGCGCCAGTGCGGGCGGCAATTCCGCCAGCGGGCTATTCAGTTGCAGGGTCAGTTGCTTGCTGCCCAGCTTTTTCATGAGCGCGGCTTTTTCTTCCACCAGCACGATCTCGCCGCGATTGATGACGCCAATGCGGTCGGCCATCTCTTCGGCTTCTTCGATGTAGTGGGTCGTGAGAATGATCGTCACCCCCTCATCGCGCAGCCCGCGCACCACGTCCCACATGTCCCGGCGAAGCTCGACATCCACCCCGGCGGTCGGCTCATCCAAAAACAGAATGCGCGGCTCGTGGGAGAGTGCTTTCGCAATCAAAACCCGGCGTTTCATACCGCCGGAGAGCGTCATCAAACGGTTGTGACGCTTATCCCACAGCGAGAGCGACTTGAGCACTTTTTCGATATGGGCTGGATTGGGGGCTTTGCCAAACAGGCCGCGGCTGAAACTCACCGTGTTCCACACCGTTTCGAACGCTTCGTTGGTGAGTTCTTGCGGCACGAGACCGATCCGCTCGCGGGCTTGGCGGTAATCGCGCACGCTATCGAAGCCGTCGACGATGACATGGCCTTCGCTTGGGTTAACCAAGCCACATACCACGCTAATCAGCGTGGTTTTACCCGCCCCGTTCGGGCCGAGCAGAGCAAAGATTTCACCGCGTTGGATGGTCAAATCCACACGGGTGAGCGCCTGAAAGCCACCTTCGTAGGTTTTATTCAGGCCATCGATGGTGATGATAGGGTCGTTCAAGGCGTGCTCCTTACATCGCGGGCCAGCGCAGTACCGGCACAGCACGATGCCAATGGCACCGCGACGGCAGCCGCGGTGCATGACGGCCTTTAAAAGGGATTAGACGATGTCTGGAAAAGCGGCGTGCGCCGCCAGTCAGACAGAGTGCTAGGTGCGGCTGGTGATTTCGAGCAAGTGATAACCAAACTGAGTCTGTACCGGCCCATGCACTTTATTGAGTTCACCGCTGAAGACGACCTTGTCGAATTCAGGCACCATTTGGCCGGGGCCAAAGCTACCCAGGTCACCGCCTTGGCGACCGGAGGGACAGCTAGAGTGCTGCTTGGCGACATCGGCGAAATCACGACCGTTTTCGATCTCTTGTTTCAGCGCGTTGCACTGCTCTTCGCTGCTTACCAAAATATGACGGGCGCTGGCACGTGCCATAACGAACTCCTTTAATAAAACCAATTTGGCGGGCCAGTTTACCACGCCTGCCGCTAGTCGTGACCCAAGGCACCGCTATAACGAAGCGCCTCGCCCACCCTTGCCAAAGCACGCTCGTGCGCCTGCACCGAGAGCGGCCCACGGGTACACGCCACCACGACCCAAGGGCCGTTTTCGGCGCGGCTCTCCTGGGAGGCGAGCACCTCGCGAGAGGCAATGCCAGCATCACAGCTTCGCCGATGCTGCGTGCCCGTTTTGTGCGCAAAGGTAAATGCGCGGCCCATGCCCCGTTTCAAACGGTGCTCACCGGATTGGGTTCGTTGCATGATGCCAAGCAGCGTTTGGCGCTGTTCGGCATTCATATCCTCCATGCCACCGCGATGCAAGCTGGCCAGTAGGTCGCCATAGGCGCGCAGCGTGCCGACGTTTTCACCCGTGGCTTCATAAGCATCGAAGGCGTGGTCATAGTCGGGTTGGCCGAAGCTTTCTTCGCTCACGTCCAGCACACGGGCCAACGCAGCGGAGCGCTGGTTCACACCGTATTGTCGCAGGGCGATAAAATCTAACCCGCTCAGCTGGCGAGCCCCGGGATGCCATTGGCCATACACGCCTTGGCGAACGTCCACCAGCTTGCTGATGGGGCCGAGATGCTCCGGCTGGCCGTTGCTGGCAGCGATCATACGGCGGGCACGAGCATTCACGGCATCCAGGCCGACGCGGTCGATCAGCATGTCCGTGGCGGTGTTGTCGCTGACGGTAAGCATCTGCTCGAGCAGGTAGCGCACCGAGATCGGCGTGCCGAGGTCGTGCCAATTGACCGGCCCTGCGCCATCGACAAAGTCGCTACGTGCCAGGATCAGGCGTTCATCCAAGGAGAGCGTGCCCGCCTGACGCTCGGCCAGCACCTGAGCCGCCACGGGCACTTTAATCAGCGATGCCAAATACCAGGGGGCGTCTGCCTGCCACGCGTACGCCTCGCCCGTTGCGAGATTCTGAACGTAAACGCCAAGTGCTCCGCCAAATACGTCTTCAATGGCGCTTATTCGGGCGTCTAGATCGCCTTGCCAAGGGCTCTGCTTATCGACCTCGTAATACCAGTTCGTGTTAGCCCATACCGTGGCGCTGGCGGGCAATAAAACACCTACCAGCGCTGCCGCTAACCAGCATTTAAACTGTCGCAACCGTACCTCCTACCGCTGATGGTGGCGAATTATTTGTATCGGGCGATCCAGCGCGTTAGCCAAATCCACAGCGCGGCCCCAATAATCAACAGCCCACCGACGCCAAGCGCCTGTGGATAGGTGTACATGCCTTCTCCTTCCAGCAGAAAACGCAGCACCAGAAAAATCATTACAATGTGAAAAATGAACGCTTTGAGGGCATCGCTACCCACGACCGTCAGCGGTGTCAACACCCGAGATGCCGCCGACCCACCCGCTAGCGCCATGCCCAGAATCACCAGCGCACCACCCACGCTGTACAGCGTGAATTTTAGCCCAGGCGGGTGCTTGCCATCGTTATTCGCCACCGCCAACATCGCGGCAGACACATCGCCTTCGGCCAAGGCCAATCCATAGAACGCGGCGACCATGACAGCCCCCACGCCCACCAGCGCCAGCACCAGTCGTCGCCGCAGCGCCGTATCAAAATAGCAGCGCAGCAGGGCTTCACCGATCAGCAGGCCCGTCAAAATCAGCGGCGCGCGGCTGAGCTGCCCCCAGGTGTAGTGGTCTTCATGATCGACCAGCAACGCTTTCAAGGTATCGTTACCGCCAAAGCTTAACCCCTGCAGCCAGGCAGAAAGCGTGGTCAAGCCAATAATGAGCGTACACCGACTCCATAGCGGTGCGCGCGCCCATAGCGGCAGCACGAGCGGCACCCAGAGTAGCGCAATGGCGTAAAAGCCGAGAATCTCTACCCAAATCGCAAAGCGCTGGTAAAGCAGCGCATCGACAATATCGCCAGGCGCGTAATACGGCAGCATCTCGACGATGGTGAGCGCCTTGTACCAAAACCACACTTCTATCGCGCGCACCCACAGTTTTAGCCGCCGTCTTGGCCATGCATCCGTTTGGGTAGACGCTAAAAACGCCACGGCCAGCGCAATCCCAAACACTAAAATGAACAGAGAAGAAGAGAACTTGGTAAGAAAGTGGACGGGCACCATGCCCCAATCGGGCACGTTGCGTATGCCAATCAGCCCGCTCACCGTGTGGCTGAGAATCATCAGCCCAATCGCTACACCACGGGCGAGATCGATCGCATCTATACGCCCTTCCGCACGGGGAAGGTGCGGCACTTCTTGCCAGGTAAACACGTTAGCAACGTCCTTGTCGGGTGTTCATGTTAATGAAGCATTGCTTTTACCATAGCCTATCCGTCTAGTGAGATACGGCGCTTTATTAAACGTTGCCACTCTTCCAACACAATAATTTCAACACAATAATTCCAACACAACAGTGCCCCGCAATGGCGGGGCACTGTGCTGCTCATCCATGAGCGTGAGGTGAAGGACTTCCTTTCGCTAAGAGGGGGTTACTGGCCAGACGTGTCGTTCTTTTCCGTTTCCCACTGCTCCTGCTCTTCTTCCTCTTCTTCATACGTAAATTCTTGCTCTTCCTCTTCGTACTCGGTGGTCACGTCATCCGTCGTGGCATCCTGCTCCTGACCGGTGTCGTAGGAGTTATAGGTGCCTTGCTCATCCTGCATGGTCTCTTCTTGCGGTGTTGTAGGCTGCTCTTCGTGCTCTTCCATCGCAAACGCCAACGGGCTTGCTACCAGACCAAACGATACACCCAGAATACCCAGTTTCTTGAGAGCTTCCTTTTTCATGGTCGTGCCTCCTAATGGCAACTCTTTCGTTCAATTCAGCGTTCAATATTCACAACGTTGCAACTTCACGATCGATAAGAGCGGCGAGTCGTCCTAACTTTTCGCTCTTGCCCAGTCATTGCAGTCAACGTACCAGGGCATACCCAAAACCCATGTATCATATATTTTTCAGAAGCTTATTGAGTAAATACGCAACTATATATCCGCTGATCCGCGACTTTTAATTAGCGAAAACTTGTTTATGTTTGACACATGGGACCCAGCGATTCATGCCATTCAGCACGCAGGCTAATTAAGCATCAGAGATAGCGGTCAAAGCAGAAGCGTTGGAGGGAGAGGTTGCAAGGCCAGAAAGGCTTATTTTAACCCAACATAACTGCTGGTATCTTTTGGTCACCGTTCATCGTATCGAGAAAACAAATGTCTACCCAACAAGCATCCACGTTTCGTTTAGTGACCCGCAGCGATTTTGATGGTTTGGTTTGCGGTGCCCTGCTCAAGCATTTGGGCCTCATCGACGACATTACCTTCGTGCATCCGAAGGACATGCAGGACGGCAACATTGAGATCGATGCCAACGACATCACCACCAACCTGCCCTACGTGCCTGGCTGCCACTTGGCTTTCGATCACCATTTGAGCGAAACGGTGCGTAACGTCGAGCGGGCCGACAACCACATCATCAATGCAGACGCCCCGTCTGCGGCCCGCGTGGTGTGGGAGTACTACGGCGGACATGAGGCCTTCCCCGCCCGCTGGGACGACATGATGGACGCCGTCGATAAAGGTGATTCTGCCCAGTTCAATAAAGACGAGATTCTCGATCCTCAGGGGTGGGTGCTGCTGAACTTCATCATGGATGCCCGCACAGGCCTGGGCCGCTTTCGCGATTTTCGTATTTCCAACTATCAGTTGATGATGAAGTTGATCGATTACTGTCGAGAGCACACCATCAATGAAATCCTCGCCCTCGACGATGTACACGAGCGCACTACGCTTTACCGTGAACACGAAACGTTAGCGAAAGAGCAGATCAAGCGCTGCGCTACCGTACATGGCAACGTGGTGGTGCTGGACCTACGCAACGAGGAGATCATCTACGCGACCAACCGCTTTGTCATCTACGCCATGTACCCCGACTGCAATATCTCGATTCACGTAATGTGGGGGCTCAAGCAGCAGAACACCGTGCTAGCGATTGGTAAATCGATCCTCAACCGCTCCAGCCGCACCAACGTAGGCGAGCTGTGCCTAAGCTACGGCGGTGGCGGTCACCTGAACGCGGGCACCTGCCAAGTCGATAACGACCAGGCAGAGAAAGCGCTGGCGGAGATTATCGAGAAGATTAGAGCGGATGGGTAAAGAAGCTACTTATCTACCTTCGTTCTTCTAATACCCACCTCGTCTTCGCCCCTCACGTCACTAGCGTCTAAGGGGCGAAGCAAACGACTCTTCTTCAATACCCCATGACATCGGGCAGCCAAGTGGCCAGCCCAGGTACGGCGATCAGCAGCAGAATGGTCGCCAGGATGGGCAGCAAGAAGGGCAGTATCGCGGCCACCACTTGGTCATAGCGTAAGCGTGTAATGCCCACCATCAAGAACAGCACCGTGCCAAACGGCGGGGTAATCACGCCTACCGACAGCGTAATCACCATGACGATACCGAAGTGTACGGGGTCTAGCCCGGCGCTCAGCGCGGCGGGCACGACAATGGGGGTGAAAATTAGGATGCTTTCGATCACCGACATGAAGCAGCCGATCAGCAGGAAGAACAGCGCAAAGCAGAGCAGCAGCACGAACATGGGCATATCGATACTAGCCACTTGGCCCGCCAGCGCCTGGGGGATGCCCATACGCACGAGAATCCAGCCATAGAAGCTAGATACCGCGATAATCAGCAGGATCACCGCACTGAACATCAGGGTGCGACGGAAAGCATTGAAAAGGTCCCGCCAACTCAAATCGCGATAGATCAAGCCACCCAAAATCACCGCATAGAGCGAGGCAATCGCGCCTGCCTCTGTCGGTGTGAAAAAGCCGCCCCAGATGCCACCGACAATGATCGCTGGCATCATCAACGGCAGAATGGCACGTTTTCCCGTGCGGGCGACTTCACACGCATCGAAGGGAACCGGCTTCGGCATCACCACCTTGCCACTGGCCGATAGCAATAGCGTCATGCCCATGAGCAGCAGCGCCATCAATATGCCCGGCAGTAGCCCCGCCATGAACAGCCCACCGATACTCACATTGGCCAGCCAGCCATAGACCACGAGGGCGATGCTGGGCGGGAGGATGGGGCCGATCACACTGGAGGCCGCCGTGATGCCGGTCGAGTACCCCAGTGCGTAGCCACGCTCTTTCATGGCTTTGATTTCGATGCTGCCAAGCCCGGCAGCGTCGGCGACGGCAGTGCCCGACATAGTGGCAAAAATAGAGCTGGCGACCACGTTAGCGTGGCCCAGGCCGCCCTTGGTAAAGCCCACCAAGGCGGTGGCAAAGTCAAAAATGCGCGTCGTGGTGGAGCCGATATTCATGATATTGGCGGCCAAGATGAACAGCGGGATTGCTAAAAGCGTAAAGTTATTGAGGGTTTGTACCATCCGTAATGGCAGCAGCTCGACGGGCAACCCGCCGGTTCCCGTCACGACGAGGGCAACAAAGGACGTCACGCCGATGGCGACCACGACAGGTAAGCCCATCGCCATGAGCGCTAGCAGGCCACCGACAAAAATCAGTAATTCGGTCATGGCCGAGAGGCCTCCTCTTCACGGGCCGCGCCCAACCACACCACGGGACCACGCACGCATTGCCACAGGGCGATCAGCGCCATGCCCACAAAGCTGAAAAAGACACCGTAATAGAGGTAACTGAAACTGATGCTGAGCGAGACGGTTTTATTGTTGGCGCTCACGTCCGACATGATCCACGCCCCCCAAGCGGCAAGCGCGAAAAAGCCAAACGAGATCAGCGCTGTGAGACGATATTGAACATGCCGACCCAGGCCGGAAAGCTTGTGACTAAACAGATCAACGGCAAGGTGCTCGCCGCGCACCCAAGCCGATAAAGACCCAAAACCAATGGCATAGATGGCTAGCATCGAAGCCACCTCTTCTGTCCAGGGCATCCCAATGCCGAGCAGGTCGCGGGCAATCACGGCCGCCACGATCAGCAGCAGAATAGCGGCCATGAGCGCAACGCCCACCCCGTCGCAGAGACGAGTCACACTCCTTAGCGTATAGAAAGCCACTCGATCCAACCCTTTGCTGGGCGCTACCGCGTCTTCCACCAGAAAGCTCCTTATCTGAACGTTTTTTGATCGCCTATGGAAACCAGTCGTTGATAGCGTATTGACCTGACGTCTAAAACAGCGACGACCCAAGGGGCCGTCGCGAGCGCTGTGCTACGTGTGTTACGGGTCTTGATGACCCAGCGCGTCTTCACGAACACCGTCGGCCATATCCGCCATGACGCGGTCAATGGCCGGTAACGCGGCTTCACGGAAAGGCGTAACGTCTGGCTCGATCACGGTCATGCCTTCCTCTTGAAGGGCCTCGAGATAGAACTCGTCGAGTTCGCGCTCTTGCTCTGAACCGTATTGACGGGCCACGTCGATCGCTTCTTCGATCAGCGCTTGGTCCTCGGCTTCGAGGCCGTCCCACCAGCGTGAACTGGCCACCCAGCTCCACGGGAATTGTACGTGGCTGGTCATGATCAGGTAGTCCTGTACTTCCCAGAGACGGCGAGTGTAGGGGGAGGAGAGCGAGTTCTCATGACCATCGACCTGACCGGTCTGCATGGCAAGATAAATTTCGGGCGCGGGCACGTTGACGACCTGAGCACCGATCTCTTCCCACACTTCCAGCCATACTGGCAGCGACGGTAGGCGCAGGCGGAAACCCTCCAGATCGTCCGGCGTGTGGATCTCTTTATTCGCCGTCATATGGCGGGGCCCGCGGTGCTGCAAACCAAAATACTTCAAGCCGCCCTGGCTTTCGGCTTGCTCCACCAGCGCTTGGCCGGAGGGACTCTCCATGTAGGCATCCACGTCCTCCCAAGTGGTGAATACGAAAGGAACCGTAATGGCGTCATATTCAGGCGCATACTGCTGGCGCCAGTTACCGCCGGTGATGGAGAGCTGGGTTTGACCCAAGTTGAGCAGTTCCAGCACGGCGTTTTCGCCGCCTAGCGAACCGGCTAGGAAAGGCCGCACGTCAAAGCGACCGGGCGCTTTCTCTTCCAAATACTCAGCGAAGCGCTCTACGGCGGCACTTTCGGAACCACCCTCGCTCATGGTGTTATTGACTTGAATCTCAATGGGGTTGGCCAGCGCGAACGGGGCTGTCGTCAACATGCCTAAGGTCGCCAGCGTGGCAAGCAGGTGTTTCCGCATGGGAAGGCTCTCTATGGTTGTCGTTATTGGGTGTGATGCTGGCTCGATCTTGAAACAAGCCGCCAAGGTGCTCAAATCGGCGTTCGAGAAGGCAGGCTTCGTCAATGACGATGGCTGCAATCGCCCAGAGAATGGCGCCTTTTCAAAGATGCGGCAAAAGAGTGCGACTAAAGATGGATACTCAAGCGCTCGGATTCGTCACCCAATGACGCTTTCCCGAGCAGTTCAATAACAAGTCACTGTGGGAGTATTCTCCATGCACGAAACCAAGCAGGTCGTGTTCATCACCGGTGCGACGTCCGGCATTGGGCTCGCGTGCGCTCACCTCTTTGCCCAGGCAGGCTGGGCACTCGTTTTGACAGGCCGGCGCCAGGAACGTCTAGAGCAGCTACAGGCGACCTTTGAAAAACAAGTGCCGACTCATACGGCGGCGCTGGACGTCAGCGACGCCAAAGCGGTGGCCAGCGTCGTGGTGGCCTTGCCCGAGCCTTTTCAGCGGGTGCGCACGCTGATCAACAATGCCGGGCTGGCGCTGGGCAAGGATCCGGCACCGCAAGCATCACTGGATGACTGGCACCGTATGATCGATACCAACATCAAAGGGCTGGTCAACGTCACCAAACACTTGCTGCCGCATCTGTGCGCTTCTCCCTTAGGGGCCACGATCATCAACCTGGGCTCCATTGCCGCCAATACGCCCTACCCGGGCGGCCATGTATACGGTGCCACCAAGGCTTTCGTGGAGCAGTTCAGCTATAACCTACGCTGTGACGTGGGCCCGCTGGGCATTCGCGTCACGGACCTGGCCCCCGGCATGACGGCCAGCGAGTTCACCCTGGTGCGCATGAAGGGCGACCAGAGCGTCGCCGACCGCTACTACGAAGGTGCTCAACCGCTCCAGCCGGAAGACGTGGCCACGCAGGCGCTGCATGTGGCCTCCCTGCCTGCCCACGTCAACATCACCCGCCTGGAAGTCATGCCCGTGTGTCAGCAGTGGTCAGCACCGACCATTTTGCGCAATCAGACGTGAGTGTTGGCTCGGCGCATTACGTCGCTGGGCCAACCACATGCTTCACCTCTAGGTAGGCACTCAGTCCCCAAGGCCCCAACTCGCGGCCAATGCCGCTACGCTTGAAGCCGCCCCAGGCGGTTTCGGGCAGTACGAGCTGCTCGCTGTTGTACCAAATACTGCCTGCCCTCAACTGGCGGCCAATGCGCTTGGCGCGTTCCGGATCACCACTGATCACCGTGGCGGCGAGGCCAAAGTCACTGGCATTGGCAAGCCGAATGGCTTCGGCATCGCTGGTCACGCTATGGCCGCAAAGCACGGGGCCGAAGATCTCTTCTTTCCACAAACGGCTCTCTACCGGCACATCCCGGTAAAGTGTGGGTGCTAGAAAATAGCCTTGCGCGGGTAGCGTGCGGTGCCGCCCATCGCGCACTACCGTGAGGCCTTCCTGCTCGGCAATATCCAGATAACGCTTTACCGCATCGCGCTGCTTGGCGCTGGTCAACGGCCCTAAGTCGGTACCTTCGGCAAGCGGGTCGCCCAGTGTCAGCGCATCCATCCGTTCGGCAAGCGCCGCATAAAGTGCTTCGGCAATGTCTTCGTGTACCAATAGACGCGACGTGGCTGAGCAGATCTGCCCAGCGTTGAAGTAGATACCGGCCATCACCCAGTCAGCGGCTTGGGCAGGGTCTGCGTCTTCCATCACTACAATGGGCGATTTACCGCCCAGCTCCAGCGATACGCTCGCGGTGCGGGTACTGGCAGCCTGCATGACGGCCTCGCCCACGCGGTTACTGCCGGTAAAGGAGATTTTATCCACGCCAGGGTGGTTCGTCAGCGGCGCACCGATGCCCTCACCGTCACCATTGAGCAGATTCAACACCCCTGCGGGCAAGCCGATTTCCAGCGCGATCTCCGCCAGCACCCGTTCAGGCAGTGGCGTCACTTCCGACGGTTTGAGCACGGCAGTACAGCCTGCAGCCAAGGCAGGCGCCAGCTTCCAGGCACTGGTCACTAACGGGAAGTTCCAGGGTGCGATCAGCCCCACGACGCCGACAGGGTCGTGATACGTGCGTGCTTCAACGCCGCCCATGTCGACATTGACCCGTTCCCCTTGCCGGGCATCCAGCGCTTTGGCTTGCTTGGCGTAGTAGCGATAGCAGGCAATCGCATCGTCCAGATCAACACCTGCTTCCACCAGAGGCTTACCGTTATTGGTAGCCGACAGGGTGATCAATGCCTCTCGACGAGACGCCAGTGCATCAGCAAATCCATCGAGGTAGTTGGCACGTGCGGCCCCTCCCAACGCTTGCCATTCAGGTTGAGCCTGTTGAGCGGCGTTTACGGCAAGATCGACATCTGACGCATCTCCCGCTGTGACCTGGGCAATACGCTCCTCGAGGTAAGGATTCATCACGTCGAGCAAACGGGTGCCCTTCGATGCAACCCACTGGTTGTTGATGAACTGCTTATCTAGCAGAGAAGCTTGCTCCATTTTAGATGTCGTAGACACGATCAAAGCTCCTTAAAGCTCGTGTTGGCGAAGCCAATCATCAATGAGTTGGCGTAAGTGCTGGCCGCTAAAGCTGGGAAAATGCCCCCCATGAACAGTACGAACCGGCAACTGGCGTAACCGACGCATACTAACGGCATAGTCGGCGAGGTCGCTGTGCCATAGATCTTCGATGAGCGGGCCGTCGTAAATGAGATCACCAGAGATGAGCGTTTGGGTGTTCGCTTCCCACAGCGCGATACCGCCAGGTGAGTGGCCCGGTGTATGAATCACCTCCCACTGCCGGTTACCCAAATCCAATATCTCGCCATCTTCTAGCGAGGCAACCATTTGCGGTGCCTTAATACGGTAGCGATCATGGGAATAGGGCTGGGGAGGCAGCGCCTCGAACATATCGTCACTAAGAAACTGATCCGCTAGTGTTCGCGTGTTATCAGGTGAGGTAAGAATATCCGCTTCTGACGCATGAACATGACAGCAACCAAATTCATGAGCCGCACCGATATGATCGAAATGGGTATGACTGGCGACTGCTAGAAGATCCCGCTCACTCAACAGCGCCACCTGTTCACGCAACGGCACCGCGCCCAGACCAAAATCGACGACCATACCGCGCTGACTGCCCTGAACATGCCAGATGTTGCAGCGATAAAACGGTTTGATCCACGGTTCATCAATTAGAGTGATGCCGTTTGCCTTGGCGGTGGTTCGATACCACTGTTTTTCGCTGATACGTTGCAGACTCATACAGCCACCCGCTTTCCAACCACCGATTTACTCACCACAAAATAGAGCGCGCCAGTGATGACGAACACGGGCAGCGATGCACCAAACGAGAGAGGAGCCACCCAATTCCAGTAATAGGCCAGCAATGCGCCTACGCCATAACTTCCCAGTGCCAGCCAGTTAAAGGCTGGCAGGTTATGCTCAGCTTGGATGAGCTGTGACGGTGTATAGCGCTCCCGGCCCAATAGGTAGTAATCGACGATCATGAGTGAAAAGGCGGGAATAAAGACACTGCCGATAATTAATAGAAAGGTCTGGAATTGATCAAGGATGCCCGGAATGAGCGCACCGATGACCGAAACCACACCAATGATTAGCGCTGGTTTCCAAAACGGCACGGTAGGACGCACGCTCATAAATGAAAGCGTCGCGCTGTAGACACACATAACGTTGGTGGTGAGCACTGAAAAGAAAATAACCAATGCAGCCGGTAAGCCAAAACCAAAACCGCTGAGCAGAGCCGTCGGGTCATAGGTGGGTTCTCTACCAATACTGATCGACAGCGCTGATACGGTAGCGCCTAACCCCATGGCAATAAGTGTAGCGACCACATAGCCGCCCCAAGTGCCCACAACGGCGGCTTTGAGCGAACGGCAATGGCGGTTGTAATCGGCCGCCAAGGGAATCCACGAGAAGGCTGTAGCGACGACAATATCGAACACCACGCCGCCACCCAATACTCCCTCGGGTTCCAACTGGGTAATGCTAGGCAGGTCGTAATGCCGATTGAGCGCGAAGAGCACCACGGCGGATAACCCCAACATCAGTAGCGCCGCTATCTTCTCAACTTTCTCGATCCCTAAATGACCGCGTAGAGCAATCAGGACGACCAGCGTCTCACAAATAACTGTAAAGAGCGCTACGTTGGAGTAGCCCGTCAGGCTCTCGACGGCATAATCAAGACTCATACCCGCTAGCAGCGCCTGAATCCAACTCCAAGCAATCAGGGCTAATAAATTTACCCAGGCGGGGAAGTTAGCGCCCTTGCGACCAAACGTACCTCGCGCTAGCACCATGGTGGTCATACCGGTTTGCTGCCCCATGACACCGATTAGCACTAGCGGAATAATACCGATCGCTGAGCCTATCAAAATCAGCCACATCGCGTGCTGAAAGGTGAGATCCGGCACTAAGAACATACCGGTCAATATGGTGGTGACCACGACATTCGCACCTAGCCAAAGCGCAAAAGTACCGGGCAAGCCCAAGCTATGCTCCACATCGTCAGCCGACAGCGTATCTTGACCAAAAACACGTTTAGTTTTCATTGTTATCTCCTGTTTAGAGCAAGCTCTTTTGCCAGGCAGCGGCGTCAATTTCGATCAGTAGCGGCCCGGTGGGAACGCGGTTGGCGAGTGCCTGGGAAAGCTCAGCTGGGCTCTCTACCAGCATGCCGGGGCAGCCAAAGCCTTCAGCCAGAGTCAGGAAGTTAGGTGCTTGAATATCCACACCTAGGCGGGCCACACCGTTGGCATCCATATAGCGGCGGATCTCTTCATAACCGGCGTTGTGCCATAGCACGATGACCACGGGCAGGCGGGCTTCCACGGCGGTGGCGAGTTCCGAGAGCGTAAACATCACCCCGCCGTCTCCCACCAGCGCCACTACGGGTAGATCTGGCCGGGCTAGCTGCGCCCCTAATGCCGCAGGCAACCCATAGCCCAGGGTGCCGTAACCGGTGGATGCATTGAAATAGCGCCGCGGCGCAGGCTGGCTGACGAGGTGGTTTCCGGCGTATACCGGGGCGGTGGAGTCGCCCACTAGAATGGCATCAGGTAAGTGGTCGGCCAGCGTTTTATAGAGCGGGACAAAATCGCTAAACGCGGGATCGTTGGCCAAATCTAAAGCGTTCAGAGCAGTGGCGGTCCGCTCGCCGCCCTGACGCTTCAGCGGCTCAGAAAAATGCGTTAGCAGAAGCTCCAAACTGCGCCCGGCATCGCCCACTAAACCAAGCGTGGTGCGCTGATTGCGCACCAGCTGCTCGGGATCAACGTCGATACGAATCAGCGCGCCGTTGAGGTGAAAACCGTCGTCAAAGACGACGTCATAGTCGGTTTCACCCAACTCGGTCCCTACCGCCAGAATCACATCCGCCTTAGCGGCTAGTGCCCTCACGGCGGGCAGCGCGGCATTGGCTCCTAAGTCCAGCGGGTGATCACGACCCAACAGCCCCTTGGCGTTGATGGTTGTCACCGTAGGCGCATCCAACTGCTCTACCAGTGCTCGTGCGGCTTCCGGCGCTGACACACAACCACCGCCCAACAGCACCAGAGGCTGCTTCGCCGCCTTGAGTAGCCGAGCCGCCTCGGCCACCCCCTCTGGGTCCGGGGCCGCGCGATACAGCGTTGGGGCTTGCCCACTAATCGGCACGCGTACGGGTGCATTGAACAGATCGATGGGGATTTCGATATGTACCGGGCCTGGGCGAGCACTACTGAACACGGCAAAGGCACGGGCCAGTACTTCCGGCAGTGTGCTGGCATCCAGCAACGTGTGGCTAAAGCGCGCCACGCCGCTGATCATCTGCTGCTGGCTGGGCAGTTCGTGCAGCCGCCCCTGACCTAAACCCAAGGTATCGCGTCGGTTAACGCTGGAGATCACCAGCATAGGGATGGAGTCCGCCAGGGCTTGGCCCATGGCGGTGGCTATATTGGTCATCCCCGGCCCGGTGATGATCAAGCATACCCCAGGCTGACCGCTGGCACGGGCATAGCCGTCGGCCATGAACCCCGCCCCCTGCTCGTGGCGTGGGGTGACGTGCTGCACACCACTGTCTTCCAGGCCGCGATAAAGCTCCACTGTGTGTACGCCAGGAATGCCAAACAGGGCCCGCACGCCGTAGGTATCGCGCAGCAGGCGGATCAACAGGTCGGCGCAGGTCATCGTCGTTGACTCGTTCATACATGACCTCTTAGAAGAAAAACGTATGGGCCATGAAGGCAATGATCGGCAGCGTAATGGCCGTACGTAGCAGAAACACCACGGCCAGCTCCCAGAACCTGATGGGAATCTTCGACTTGAGCAGCAGCGCACCGATCTCCGACATGTAGACCAGCTGGGTCATGGAAAGGCAGGCAATCACGAAGCGGGTCAGCTCGCTATCGATGTTGGTGGCCAGCACGGCAGGCAGGAACATGTCCGCGAATCCTACCAGCGTGGCAGGGGCGGCCGCCTGGGCTTCGGGAAGACGCAACAGTTCCAGCACCGGCACCATGGGGTAAGAGAGCCAGGTAAATAGCGGCGTGAACTCGGCCAAAATCAGCGCCACGGTGCCAATCGCAAACACTAGTGGCAGCAGCGTCAGAAAGATATCGATGACGTTGAGCAGCGCCAACCGTGCTAGTTCTTTTGGCCCTGGTGCGCCCGCTGCGCGGCGGGTGGCCTGCAACAGGCTGTAGCGGAACAGGCCCACGTTTTCGGTGCGCTCCTCGCTTAACTGGCAGCCGACCGGCTCGTAGTAGTCATCGGATTTACGCGACAGCGGCGGAATCCGTGAGACAACCACCGCAGCAATTAAGCCCGACACCACGACGGTAAAGTAGAACGGCACGAATAGGTGATTGAGATTGACGAAATTGACTACTAACAGACTAAAAGCGATGGACGCGACAGAGAAGTTCGTTGCAATCACCGAGGCTTCGCGGCCATTGTAGTAGCCCTGCTCGTACTGTTGGGCAGTAATCAGCACGCCCACCGTTCCCGACCCCATCCAAGAGGCAGTCGCATCGATGGCGCTTCGCCCAGGTAAGTTGAAAATGATGCGAAACGGTTTGCGTACCATGGTGCCAATGAACTCCATGAAACCGAATTCGACCAGAAATGGTAGCAATACGGCAGCAAAGAAGAAAAAGGTCAGCAACACGGGGGCTAAGTCATTGAGCATGACACCGCCGGTAAAAGACGCAGTGACGAACTCAGGCCCAAACTGGAAAAAGGTCATGATGACAAAAACGGCACCCATGACCCGCATGGCTATCCAAATCGCGCCCACATTGAACATATCGTGGAAAGGCCCACTTTTCGCCCAGGCAGGTTGGGTGACTTTAACGTAGAGCGTCACGACGACTGACAGGCACAATACGAATAACGCGATAGCGGGTAAGGCGCCCTCCAACAGAGATTGCAGCCCATCTGCCATGATCCCCATGCCAATATTGATCGAATCACCTATTTGGAAAGGCACCAAAAACAGCATTACCCCAATGATGGAAGGGATCAGAAACTTCAGTAAATCTCGGCTAGGGATGGGGGCCGTCGATGTCGGTTCTGCCGACTTCGCTTGAGAATGAGACATACGATTCACCTTTTGAGTGTGATTATTGGAGGTGGGCTGGCGGCGTCCGGAAGGGAAGCGAGGCGTCCCTTCTCAAGTATTGTCATCTGCGCCTTGTTAGGTCAGCGCGTTTTCATGAATCCGTGCGTGTTGGGGTTAGGTATTACGTTTAACGCCCGGCAAGACACAGAGCATTTCATACAGCAGCGTGGCCCCCATGAGTGCTGTATTGCCGCTGGGGTCGTAAGGCGGCGACACTTCCACTAGATCACCACCGACGATATTCAAGCCCGCAGCGCCCCGCACGATTTCCAAGCCTTGGGCAGAGGTCAGCCCGCCCATCTCCACGGTGCCGGTGCCAGGGGCAACGGAAGGGTCCAATCCGTCGATATCAAAACTGATATACACCGGGGTATCCCCCATCAGTTCACGCACCCCCGCCATGAGCGGAGTGAGCGAGCGATGCCAGCACTCCTCGGCAGGCACCACGCGAAAGCCTTGCTCACGGCACCAGTCGAAATCTTCGGGGGCGTAGCCGGTGCCGCGCAGGCCGATCTGCACGACTTTGCCATGAGCCAGCAAGCCTTCTTCCTGGGCACGACGGAACGGCGTGCCGTGCGCAATGGGCTCGCCAAACATGTGCTCATTCACATCCGCGTGGGCATCGATATGAATCAGCCCCACCGGGCCGTGTCTTTTCGCCATAGAACGCAAGATTGGTAGCGTCAGCGTATGCTCGCCGCCCAGCGTCAGCGGAATGCAGCCGTGCTTCAGTACGTCATCGTAAAAAGCGGTGATGATGTCGACACTTTTCGGTAGATGAAAGGTGTTGATGGGCACATCACCGATGTCGGCAACCTGAAGGTGCTCGAACGGCGCAGCGCCTGTTGCCATGTTATAAGGACGCAACATGCGCGACTCGTCACGAATCTGGCGGGGTCCTAGGCGCGTACCGGGGCGGTTCGATGTACCGATATCCATGGGAATGCCGATAAACGCTGCATCCAGCCCTTCGGCACTCTCTTGTGTGGGCAGGCGCATCATGGTGGCAGGGCCTGCAAAGCGCGGCATGGTGTTGCCGCCCAGCGGCTGATTGAATTCCGACATCGTTCTCTCCTTGGATTTATTGTGGCTAGCCTGACGGCCTAGCGATTTATCTAGCTCATACACAGGTACTGCACAGACCATGCCAAGTTACCCGCGCTGATAAATAGGTAGGTTTCTTGCTTTATCGATGCAAAAATGAATCGATTAGCCGATTAAATGATGCAAAAATGAATCAACGAGTCATCTTTGCATCACTCTGTTCATCCAACGCTATAAAAGCGGCGGCGGTAGACAAAGGAGGGACGCATGAGTGAAATCGACAGGCGCGTACTGCAAACCATTGTGGAAACCGCGAATGACCACTTCTTTATTGTCCGTGGCGACGGTCAAATCTTGGATATAAGCCCCGGTGCCGAGGCGGTGTACGGCGTATCGCGGGAAGAGCTGCTCTCCAGCAACGTTCAACAGCTGCAGGCGGCCGGCGTTTTGAAACCTTCCATCACCCTGGAAGTGATGCGCACTCGCCAGCCCGCTCAGCTAATGCAAATCACCGGCACGGGCCGCCGCGTCATCGCAGAAGCCTACCCGGTGTTCGTCAACGGCAAGCTAGAGCGCATCATCAGCCGCTCACGGGACTTAACCGACCTTCAACTGCTTCAGGACGAATACGCCCTGCTGCAAAAACGCTTTAGCGAACACTTGAAGCGCAGCCAAGCCGCGCCCGATGCCGAAGAGCAGGCGTTGGATGACGCACTGGATAACCTACAAGTCAGAAGCCATGTGATGCGCGAAATTGCCCTGCTGCTAAAGCGAGTCGCGCCATCGGATGCCAACGTACTGATGCTCGGGGAGTCCGGTGTGGGCAAGACAGCCTTTGCCAAGCAGCTACACCGCTGGAGCGCGCGCCATCGAGGCCCTTTCATCGAGGTCAACTGCGCATCAATTCCCGACAACCTGTTTGAGTCGGAGATGTTCGGCTACCAGCCCGGCGCGTTTAGCGGTGCAGCCCGGCAAGGCAAAGCGGGGCTGCTGGAACAGGCCGAAGGGGGCACACTGTTTCTGGATGAAATCGGCGAGCTGCCGTTGTTAATGCAAACCAAGCTGTTGAAAGTCATCCAGGATGGCAGCCTGACGCGCCTTGGGGATACGCGCTCCCGCCGGGTCGATTTTCGCTTGGTGGTCGCGACCAATCAGAATTTGGGCAAACAGGTGGAAGCGGGGCGTTTCCGCCTCGACCTTTACTACCGCCTCAACGTCATCCCGGTCACTCTGCCACCGCTGCGCGACCGACGTGAAGATATTCCTGACTTGGTGGAAGCATGCTTACAACGGCTGAACCAGCGCTATGGGCGGCAGAAAATTCTCGGTAATCACGTATGGTCGACCCTCATGGGCAGCGACTGGCCGGGTAATGTCAGGGAGCTGGAAAACTGGCTTGAGAGAGCCTGGCTTTCAAGCCCCACCGATCAAATTGAAGTGCCTGCAACGCAGGCCTATACCGAACAGCATACCCATCGCTTGGCGAATGTATCTGCTTCACCTATCGCGGCATCGCTCGCCTCAGGCGAAAGCTTGAAAGAGTACCTAGAGCGGTTAGAGCGGGACGCGCTACGAACGTTGTGTCACACGCTGCCCAGCACCTACGCCATCGCCAAGCGGCTGGGTATCAGCCAGTCCAGCGTCGTACGCCGGTTGCAGCGTTACGGCATTAACATCTCTCGTTGATGCTTAGCCCCATACGTCACACCCCTGCCACACGAGCGTCATTCAACCGCAACACCTCCATCACATGATTGACCGATAAGCCCACGGCCAATCTTGGAGGTGCTATGTCACAACAGCCGCAAATACGCCTTCAAAGCGTCTCCAAGCACTGGGGCGCGACCACGGCAGTCAACGACATTTCCTTCGACATTCAGCCTGGGCAGTTCGTCATCCTGCTGGGGCCGTCAGGCTGTGGAAAATCCACCACGCTGCGCATGATCGCAGGTTTGGAAGAAGCCAGCAGAGGGGAGATTCATATTGGTGAGCGCGATGTGACACGCCTGCCACCTGGCGACCGTGGGCTGAGCATGGTGTTTCAGTCCTATGCGCTATTTCCGCATTTGAGCGTGGCCGACAACATCGTCTTTGGCCTGCGCAGCCGGAAGGTAGCGAAGGCAGAACGGCAGCAGCGCCTGGCCCAGGTGGCCGAACTGGTGGACCTGACGGATTACCTGCACCGCAAACCGGCCCAGCTTTCCGGCGGCCAGCGTCAGCGGGTGGCGCTGGCGCGAGCGATTATCTCAGAGCACCCCATCTGTTTGATGGATGAGCCGCTGTCCAACCTAGATGCGCGGCTGCGCAGCGATATGCGCAGGGAGATCAAAGCCCTGCAATCACGACTCGATATGACGGTGGTTTACGTCACTCACGATCAGGTGGAGGCCATGAGTATGGGAGACCGTGTGATCTTGATGCAACAGGGACATATCGTGCAGGACGGCACACCCGACGAGCTTTATAACCAGCCCGCCAGCGCTTTTGCTGCCAGCTTTATTGGCAGCCCGGCCATGAACCTTTTGCCTCTAGTGCAAGGTGACCAGGGGGCCGTTATCGAGGGCGAACCCTCGACCCCAGTGGCTCCCATGGAGGCCGCCGGGGGGCAGCTGGGCGTGCGCCCTGAAGATATCGAACTGCGCCCAGCATCCGAGGCAGGCATTCCGGCCCAGGTACTCAGTGATGAGTACTTAGGTGCCGACACGATTGCCCATGTCGCCGTCGGCAATCACACCGTGCGCGTTCGCCTTAGCGGTAAGCAAGCGCTCTCGGGTAAGCCCTGCAAACTCTACTGGACGCCAGATAGCGCCCATTTGTTTGATCAACAGGGTCTGCGTCAGCAAGCGTTAGCGCCTCTTGCCTTACCCGCTTCGCATCGAAGCGTACCGCGCCCGCCCGCCGTGGGCTCTTTCCAACACTGACCGCTCTCATCCTGACAACATCACAAACACTTGTGGAGTCTCTCATGCGTTCTCAGTTCTCTTTTGCAATGACAGCCATCGCCGCAGCACTGTTAGGTGCCGGTCACGCCAGCGCTAACAGTGTCGACTTGACGATGTACTACCCTGTTTCCGTAGGTGGCGCACTGACCGAGGTCGTTGACAACTTGGTGGACGAGTTCGAAAGCGAACACCCGGATATCAACGTAGAAGCCATCTACGCAGGCAACTACGACGACACTCGCGTGCGCGCCATGTCCGCCATGGAAGCGGGCGATACGCCTCAGCTCTCGGTGCTGTTCTCCATCGACCTGTACGAGCTGATCGAGCAGAACGCCATCGTGGCCTTCGATGACCTCATCGACACCGAGGAAGAGCAAGCGTGGCTGGATAGCTTCTACCCCGGGCTGATGGAGAACGGTCAGTTGGATGGCAAGACCTACGGTATCCCCTTCCAGCGCTCCACCATCGTGCTGTTCTGGAACAAGAACGCCTTTGCAGCCGCTGGCCTGGACCCGGAAACGCCGCCGGAAAATTGGGAAGAGATGGCCGAGATGGCGGCTGCCGTGCGCGAAGCCTCGAACGGAGAACAGTGGGGCGTGATGGTGCCGTCCACCGGCTATCCCTACTGGATGTTCCAGGCGTTCGCCTTCCAGAACGGCCATCGCCTGATGAACGACGATGGCACCAAGGTCTATTTTGACGACCCGGCCGCCATCGAAGCTCTCGAATACTGGGTGTCGCTGGCTACCGAGCACGATGCCATGCCTAGCGGCACCATCGAGTGGGGCACCCTGCGCCAGAACTTCCTAGAGCAGTCCACCGCCATGATGTGGCACACCACGGGTAACCTGACCGCCGTTCGCAACGAGGCCAATTTCGAATTTGGCGTCGCCATGCTGCCCATGAAGACCCAGCGCGGCAGCCCCACCGGTGGCGGCAACTTCTACATCTTCGAAGATGCCAGTGAAGAGGAGCAGCGCGCAGCGATGACCTTCATCCGCTGGATGACCGCCCCCGAGCGTGCCGCCGCCTGGTCCATCGAAACCGGCTACATGGGCGTCAGCCCCGCCGCTTACGAAACCGACGCGCTACAACGCTATGTGGCAGAGTTTCCACCCGCAGCGGTCGCCCGTGACCAGCTGGAACACGGCACGGCGGAGCTTTCCACCTACCAAGGAGGCCGCATTCGCCGCGCCTTGGATAACGCTGTACAAGCGGCGCTGACCGGACAGATGTCGCCAGAGGAAGCACTTAGCCAAGCACAGCAAGAAGCCGACAGCGTGTTGCGCCGCTACGCACGCTAGTCGTCAGACATATGACTGTTCGCCGGGGCATGCCCCGGCTTTTCCAACGTTTGGTACTGCTCTATGTCATTCAACGACCACCGCAACATGCAGCTCTATGGCGCGCTTCTGTTGCTACCCGCTGCGGTGCTGCTGACAACGTTTGCCTATTTGCCGACCGTTTCTACGGTCATTAACAGCCTTTTCTTACCCGGCTTCCGCGGTGCGCCCCCTGAATTCGTAGGCATCGAGAACTATCAGGTGCTGTTCGATGACCCAACGTTTTGGCAGGTAGCTCGCAATAATCTGTTCTATGCACTGGGTACCATTCCCACCTCTATTGCGCTGGCCTTGGGCATGGCGCTATTCGTCAACGGCAAACTGCCGGGGCGCGGTTTTGTACGTATGGCCTACTTTACGCCGACGATTCTACCCATGATCGCCGTGGCCAATATCTGGATGTTTTTTTATGCGCCGCAGATTGGGCTGTTTAACAGCGTGCTCGGTACGCTGGGGTTTTCCGGCGTTAACTGGCTAGGCGATCCAAGCGTTGCGTTAAGCTCGGTCATCGTCATGTCGGTGTGGAAAGAAGCCGGCTTTTTTATGATTTTCTATCTCGCGGCGCTGCAGAGCATCCCACCCGAGTTAAAAGAGGCTGCCGACCTTGAAGGGACGGACCGCTGGAGCTTTTTTTGGCGGGTCACCTTTCCGCTACTGATGCCCACCACGCTGTTCGTGCTGATCAACGCGCTGATCAATGCGGTGCGGGTGGTCGACCACCTGTTCATTCTGACCAAGGGCGGGCCCAATAACGCCACCAACCTGCTGCTCTATTACGTCTACGAGAACGCGTTCTCCTTCTTCGACCGCACCATGGCGGCCACCATCACCGTGGTCATTCTGCTGGTACTGGCGGTGGTGGCCACGCTGAAGTTCACAATCCTGGACCGCAGGACGCACTACCAATGAGTACCTCCTTTTTTCTGGTGTCGCCACGGCGCACCCTGGCGCTGCCCAGCCTGGAAACCCTGGCGGCCTGGCTGCTGGCAGTGATCTGGATCTTTCCGCTGCTTTACGCGGTGTGGGCCGCGATTCATCCGCCCGCCTACATGGTACGTTTCGACCTGCTGGCGCCGTTGACGCTGGATAACTTCACGAACGCCTGGGCCCAGGCCCCTTTTGCGCGTTACTACCTGAACACCTTCGCGCTGGTGTCCGGCGTGGTACTGGCCCAGTTCGTGGTCTGTACGCTGGCCGCCTTTGCCTTTGCCCGCTTTCCGATCCCCGGCAAGAACCTGCTGTTCATGCTGGTGCTGATTCAGCTGTTCGTGTTTCCCGAAGTGCTGATCGTCGAGAACTACCGTATTGCCAGCGAGCTGGGGCTAATCAATACCATCACCGGCATTGGCCTGCCCTACGTGGCCAGCGCCTTCGGCATTTTCCTGCTGCGCCAGACCTTCAAGACCATCCCCCGAGAGCTGGAGGACGCCGCCCGTATCGAGGGCTGCGGCTGGCTGGCCATCCTGTGGAAGGTCTACGTACCGCTGGCCAAGCCCACCTATCTGGCCTACGGGCTGGTGTCGATCAGCCACCACTGGAACAACTTCTTGTGGCCGCTGGTGGCGACCAACTCGGTGGAGAGCCGCCCGCTGACGGTAGGATTGGGCGTGTTCTCCGCGCCAGAAACCGGCGTCAACTGGGCCACCGTCAGCGCTGCCACGCTGCTGAGTATTGCGCCGCTGCTGGTAGCGTTTCTGCTGTTCCAGCGCCAGTTCGTGCAGTCGTTTTTACGTGCGGGGATTCGCTAACCCAACTCACTCGAGTTTTCGTGCGACAATTCTCCTTCACGCACACGACAAGGAGAGCAGCGATGCACGGCGACCCGGCAGCCCTCAAGGTACTGCAAGACGTCTTTGGCTTTGAGCGCTTTCGTGGCCCCCAGCAGGCCATCATCGAGCACGTGACGGGCGGCGGAGACGCGCTGGTACTGATGCCCACCGGCGGCGGAAAATCGCTGTGCTATCAAATCCCTGCCCTGCTGCGCGCTGGCACCGCCATCGTGGTCTCGCCGCTCATCGCGCTGATGCAGGATCAGGTGGCGGCGCTCACCCAGAACGGGGTGCGCGCCGCCTACCTCAACTCCAGCCTCGAGATGCATGAGGCGATGGAGGTGGAGAACCGCCTGCGCGCAGGCGAGCTGGACCTGCTCTACGTCGCGCCCGAGCGGCTGGCCACGGCGCGCATGCAGATGCTGCTGGAGCAGACGCGCATTGCGCTGTTCGCCATCGACGAGGCCCACTGCGTTTCCCAATGGGGGCACGATTTCCGCCCCGAGTATCGCCAGCTCTCCCATCTGCACCAGCGTTTTCCTGACGTGCCGCGCATCGCGCTCACCGCCACCGCCGACGTGCCTACCCGGCACGACATCATGGAGCATCTTCAGCTTCAGGAAGCCGCGCTCTACAACAACGGCTTCGACCGCCCCAATATTCGCTACCACATCGCTGAAAATCAGGGCAATGCCAAAGAGCAGCTGCTGAGTTTCATCCGCGAGCATCACGACGGCGAGGCGGGCATCGTCTACTGCCTCTCCCGCCGTAAGGTGGAAGAGACCGCCGCCTGGCTGGCCCGCCAGGGACTCACCGCGCTGCCCTACCACGCCGGACTGTCAGCCGAGCAGCGCCAGCAGCACCAAACCCGCTTTCTGCGCGAAGATGGCGTGGTGATCGTCGCCACCATTGCCTTCGGCATGGGCATCGACAAACCCGACGTACGCTTCGTGGCGCACCTCAACCTGCCCAAAAGCATCGAAGCCTACTACCAGGAGACCGGCCGCGCCGGACGCGACGGGCTGCCCGCCGATGCCTGGATGGCCTACGGCCTTCAGGACGTGATCACCCTGCGCCAGATGCAGCAGGACTCCAGTGCCGCCGACCAGCAGAAGCGCATCGAGCAACAGAAGCTCGATGCCATGCTGGGGCTCTGCGAGATTATCAGCTGCCGTCGTCAGGCGCTGCTCCACTACTTTGGCGATTCGCTAGACGACCCCTGCGGCAACTGCGATAACTGCCTCACTCCGCCTGACACCTGGGAGGCCACCGTGGCCGCACAGAAAGCGCTGTCGTGTGTCTACCGCACTGAACAGCGCTTTGGCGTGACGTATCTGGTGGATGTACTGCTGGGCAAACGCAACGAACGTATCAGCCGCTTTGGCCACGACAGCCTGAGCACCTTCGGCATCGGCCAGGAGCTCACCGCCAGCGAGTGGAAAGCGCTGTTTCGTCAGCTGATCGCCAGCGGCTATTTGAGCGTCGACATGGAGGGCCATGGCGCGATCAAGCTCACCGCCAACGCCAGGCCCCTACTGCGCGGCGAGCAACGTCTCACCCTGCGCAAACCCAGCAAGCCAGCGCGGCGCGGAGCCAAAGGGGCATCTGCCGCCAAGGGCCACGGCGCACTGTGGGAAGCGCTTCGCCAGCATCGCAAGGCGCTGGCCGATGCCCAGGGCGTGCCCGCCTACGTGATCTTCAACGACGCCACCCTGGCCGAGCTGGTAGCACAAAAACCGCAAACGCTGCAGGCACTGGGCGCCATCTCAGGCATCGGCGCACGCAAGCTGGCCGATTACGGCGAAGGATTTCTTGCAGTGGTATTGGCGCACCCCAATGAGCCGGAAACGCCCACTGACATCGGCAATAGCGCCATGGAATCTGCCACGCTGCTGCGCCAAGGGTTCACCCCCGAACAAGTCGCCAAGCAGCGCGGGCTGGCCGCCAACACGGTCTACCGCCATTTGAGCGATGCCATTCAAGGCGGCGAACTGGCCCTGGAAGAGGTGGTCAACCTGGACCCGGCGACCCTGGCGCAGATTCACGCCGCCTTCGAGCAGTTTCCAGGCCAGGGGCTGAAAGTGGTGTTCGAGTCGCTGGAGGGGCGTATCGATTACTCGATACTGCACTGCGTGCGGGCATCTCTGGCCGCCAAGGGTTAGCGCCATCCCCGCAGATGCTCGCCCAGAGCAATCGCCGCTGAGTCGAACACGCCGGTATCCAGAACCCAGGCGGTGACCAGTGACGCGGGCGTCACGTCAAACGCCGGGTTCCACACCGGCGCCTCAGAGGGCGCCCACACCACCTCGCCAAACGCCCCTGCCACACCGCGCACTTCCGCGCCATCGCGCTGCTCGATGGGAATCGCCGCGCCGGTTGCGCAGGCGGGGTCGACCGTGGTGTAAGGGGCCACCACGTAGAACGGTACCTGATGGTAGTGCGCCGCCACCGCCAGCATGTAAGTGCCCACTTTGTTGGCAAAGTCGCCGTTGGCGCAGATGCGATCCGCCCCGACCATCACTTTATCCACCTTGCCCGCTGCCATCAGGCTGGCCGCCATGCTGTCGGTGATCAACTGGTAGGGAATGTCTAAATCCGCCATTTCCCACGCGGTCAAGCGGCCGCCTTGAAGCAGCGGGCGGGTCTCATCCACATAGACATGCAGATCGATGCCGCGCTGTTTGGCGATGGCCAGCGCGCCAATCGCGGTACCTACGCCCGCCGTGGCCAGCGCGCCGGTGTTGCAGTGGGTTAGCACGCGGTCGCCTGACGCCAGCAGACCGGCGCCCCGCTCGGCCATGCGTTGGCACAGGGCACGGTCCTCTTCGAACAGCGCTTTGGCACGCTCGGCCAGGGCGTCCGCGCCCTGGGCAAAACAGGCTTCCATGGCATCCAGGCAGTACATGAGGTTCACCGCCGTGGGGCGCGTCGCCCGTAAGCGGTCGCTCACTAACTGCCACTCGCTTTGCGGATGGCGCGCCGCGTACTGGGCCAATACGAAGGCGGCGCTCAGGCCGATCAGCGGCGCCCCGCGAATGGCAAGGCGTTTGACCGCGTGCTGCCACGCCTCGGGAGAGTCGCAGCGCACCCACTCTTCGGCCTGGGGGAGCCGAGTCTGGTCCAAATATTCGAGCGCGTCGGCATACACCCGTAAACTGCGTGACTGTAAATTGACCATGAAGGGCTCCTTGAGGTCTTGAACCGGAGAACGCGGCGCGCGGCTTATCAGGCGCGAAGCTTATCATATAGAATGGCCGCCACTAGACGAGGCGATGCTGACCCGATGACCACTTTACACACCGAACTGCTGGACGCCATCTCCTGGGCGGCGCAGCAAGGCTGGACGCCCGCCACCGGCGGCAACTTTTCCGCGCGTACCGAGACGGGCTATATAGTCACCGCCTCCGGGCGGGATAAAACCCGACTCCAGCCGGACGATCTGCTGCACTGCGACCTGGAAGGCCGCGTACTGGAGGGTAGCGGCAACCCCAGCGCCGAAAGCGACCTGCACGCCGCGCTGTACCGGCTAGACCCGACCATCCACTGCGTGCTGCATACCCATACCGTCGCCAGCACCGTGCTATCGCGGCGCTTTCCGGAAGGTATCGAGCTAAGCGGCTTCGAGATGCAAAAGGCGCTAGCGGGTAACGTGACCCATGAGGCAACCATTCGCCTGCCGGTGGTGCCCAACTCCCAGGACATGGAGGAGCTGGCCGCACACGTTCGCCAAGGCTGGCCGATGCCCTGGGGTTTTCTAGTCAGGGGCCACGGCATTTACGCCGTGGGCGATAGTATCGCCAGTTGC
The DNA here is from genome assembly GCF_022348135.1 of Halomonas sp. McD50-4. Taxonomy (NCBI): domain Bacteria; kingdom Pseudomonadati; phylum Pseudomonadota; class Gammaproteobacteria; order Oceanospirillales; family Halomonadaceae; genus Halomonas; species Halomonas sp. McD50-4. The sequence continues at coordinate 81,058 of NZ_JAKRFG010000005.1, forward strand.
CGCCGTCACCTGGAAGCGATTGAATTCTTACTTGCCTGTGTACTGGAAGAGAGCCGGTGGTCCCAATGAGTCAATCAACCGTTCGCGCTATCGTGACCGATATCGAAGGCACCACTACCGATATCAATTTCGTCCATAACGTGTTGTTCCCCTACGCCTACGCCAAGCTGCCCGACTTTCTGCGCGAGAACGCAGAGGCACCGGCGGTGGCCGAGCAGATCAATGCCGTACGTGATGCCATGCAGGACGCCGACGCCACGCTGGAAGCGGTGATTGCAAAGCTGCTGCACTGGATCGATACCGACCAGAAAGTGACCCCACTCAAAGCCCTGCAGGGCATGGTGTGGGCCGACGGCTACCAGCGCGGCGACTTCACCGGCCATTTATACGCGGATGTCGCGCCAGCGCTGCGCCAGTGGCAGGCAGAAGGCAAGGCGCTGTATGTGTACTCTTCGGGCTCGGCGCAGGCGCAGAAATTGCTGTTTGGCTATAGCGATGAGGGCGATTTGACCCCGCTCTTCAGCGGCTATTTCGACACCCATATTGGCCATAAGCGTGAGGCCCCCGCCTATCAGCGTATCGTCACTGAGCTTGACCTGCCTGCGGAGGCGGTGCTGTTCTTGTCGGATGTAGTCGAAGAGCTGGACGCGGCCCAGCAGGCGGGCATGCAAACGCTACAGCTGGTGCGTGAAGGTACCCAGGCGGGCACCCGCCATCCGTGCGTCACCCGTTTCGACGAGATCCACCTGTAACGTTTCTGTCTCGTCACTTTCAAGGAGAGCTTACGATGTCACAACTCAAAGTATTTGCCGATAAAAATCCCCATGATGCCCTCATCGACACCACCGACGGCGAACGGATTACCGCTGAGCTAAACCAGGTAGGCGTACTGTTCGAGCGCTGGGCAACCCCAGGCGAGATTGCCGACGATGCCACCCAAGAAGAGATTCTGGCGCTCTACCAGGAGGACATCGACCGGGTCAAAGCCAAGGGCGGCTACCAAACCGTGGACGTGCTGCACATGGTGCCGACCCACCCCGAAAAAGACGCCATGCGCCAGAAGTTCCTGAACGAGCACCGCCACCACGAAGACGAAGTGCGCTTCTTCGTCAAAGGCCAGGGGCTGTTCTGCCTGCACATCGAGGATAAGGTCTACCAAGTGCTCTGCACCCGCAACGACCTGATCAGCGTGCCCGCCAACACCCCGCACTGGTTCGATATGGGTCCGGAGCCGTCATTCACCGCGCTGCGCTTCTTCGACAACGTGGAAGGCTGGGTCCCCCACTGGACCGAAAGCGACATCGCCGGAAAATTCGATCGTTTGGATCAGCTTTAACGGTTAAATAGTGAATGGTCAGTCGTGAATAGTAGGAGGCCGCGTTAGCGTTTGTGCACTAACGCGGCCTCTTTTGTTGTGCGCTTACAACACCGCTTTCTGGTTAAACGTTTTAGCCAGCTCTGCCAGTGCATTGAGATCACAGTAAGCTTGCGGCTCCATGATTAGCGCTTGGCCCATCAACACGTTGCGCGCTTCCAACTCGGCGCGTAAGCCAGTGTCTTCGATCTCTTCGAAGTCGGCGTTGTGGGCCAGCGAGAGCACGCGGCGGTGCATTTCGATGCCGCAGTAGGCCAGGGCATCTTCTCGAATCTCCTCAAGCAGCGCATCGCAGGCGTCGTCGGCGCTGTTACCCTGGTCTTCGAACAGCGCTTTGGGAAATAGAATCCCGGTGCGCTCGGTTTGCCAGAGATGGCGAAACGTCTCGTCGAAGCGGGTAAAGCACTCGGTGATGACCGCTAAAATCCAGGCTTGGTAGGCGTCTAGCTCGGCTTCCGCACGGTGAGCGGGCTGACTGAAGTAGGCCATGAAGAAGTTCGCCACGGCCATGCCCAGGTCGAATGCCATGGGGCCGTACTGGGAAAACTCGGGGTCGATGACGCGCACGCTGGTGTCGGTGGCCATGATGGAGCCGGAGTGCAGGTCGCCGTGGAGCATGGTTTCGGTGTTCGAGGTGAACTTCATCAACAGCCGCTGCACCTTGGCCTTCAGGCGGGCGTTGCGGCGCAGCTCATCCACCACGGGCGATAGCTCCGGCGTATGGCGGTTCATCTCCGCGCCGTAGTAGGGGTCGGTGAACACCAACGATTCGGTGATCGCGGGAATCGCAACATTTCCAGAGAACAGCCCCACGTCGGCTTTCTTGTCCGGGCTCGCCATGGAGAGCTCCGAGCCGCGAAACGCCGTGCGCGCACAGAATTCACCCAACGTAGCGCCCAGCTTCTCTACCCGTTCGCCGCTGATCAGCTTGCGCCGCAAAATCACGTGCGGATGCAGATACTCCATCACGATCAGCGCCTGGGGCTTGTCGAAGTAGTACACCTCGGGGGCCACGCCGGGCGCCCGCGCGGCTTGGCGCACCAGGGCAAAGTACTCGTAGTGGGCGCGATAGAGCGGCAGCGGCCAGCTCTCGCCCACCATGCGCACGTAGGGCAGCGCCTGCTTGACCACCACGCTACCGATGCTGCCGGTGACGATGAATACCAGGTTGAGGTTGCCGTCGCCCACCTCACGGATGCGCCACTTAGCAGGATATCCCCCCACGCGGCTAGCGACGGCCTCCACATCGCCTAGTCGCTGGGCTAACGTTTCTACCGTCAACGCCTGGTATGCTTGTTCTTCTGCCACCCTCTGTTCCTCGCGCAAAAAATGGGTTGTGTTTGTCATACGCTCACTACATTGTCAATTCAGAAAACTAACAGCCTAACGACTGGCCTTACATTTTCGACCCTGCATCCCAGTAGGGAACATTGCCAATCGTGCGCCCTAGGTAGGCCATAAAGACGGATACTTTCGACGAACGCAGGCGGTTTTCAGGATAAATGGCATAAATGTTGTCTAAATAGCCATCCTCAGAGGCTTCCCACTGCGTCAGTAACGGTACCAAGGTTTGCTGGCGAAGAGGCTCGAATAGCAGCCAAGAGGGAAACATCACCACGCCCTGCCCAGCGATTGCCGCTTCCACCAAGCTCTCGGCATTGTTGGCGACCAAATTCCCCGACAGCGCATAGCGAATCGCTCGTGGCGAGCCCCGTTCCTGGAAATACCATGACTGCGTTCCCTTACTGCCTCTATACAGCAGGCAGTTATGCTGGCTGAGCGCCTCTGGCGACGCGGGTGAGCCGTGTGTTGCCAGATATTCCGGCGACGCGCAGACGACAAAACGCTGCCGGGCGATGCCGCGGGCCACCAAGCTCGAATCCGCCAGCGCTCCTACGCGAATCACCACGTCGGCTCCCTCTTGCACTGGATCGATAAAGCGATCCTCCAGCGTTAATTCCACTTGAATTCCCGGGTACTGCTGCTGAAACCGCGCCAAGTGCGGCGCGATATGACGACGCCCAAAAGCCACGGGCGCATTGATACGCAGCACGCCCTGAGGATGCTGCGCGCCACCCATCACCTGCTCGGTAGCTAACTCAAGTCGCGCCAGCGCATCGCGCACTTCGTGGAAATAGCGCTCGCCCGCTTCGGTGAGTTTCACCGCGCGGGTATGGCGATAGAGTAATCGCTGGCCCAAAGCCCGCTCCAGGCTAGCGATATGCCTAGAAGCAGAAGAGGTAGGCACCCCGAAGTAACGCGCCGCTTCCGAAAAACTGCCGCTGACGGCCACGCGTACAAATAGCCGTAGCGTCAGCAGCCGTATAGAGTTGTCCAAAATGCAATAGTCCTTTGTCTTTTCAGCGCATTGTAGCAACAAGACTACCTCTTTAGAGTGCTTCCTCTCATTTGATAAGGAGCACCACATGCAACACGCATTGATTCTGCTTGGCGTGCTCATCGCTGGCATGGGCTTATCCGTGGAAGCGGGGCTACTGGGGCCACTCGGTCAGCAGGTGGGGCATTTTTCCGCCACGCTCTCAATCTTTTTGGTGGGATCACTATTGCTGTCACTAGCGCTGCTGTTTTCTCCCAAACGACAGTTGGGCGCACTGTTCGAGCAGCCACGCTGGCTATTGTCCGGCGGCGTACTGGGCCCGGTCTACGTCATTGTCTTGACCTTGGCTACGCCGCTAGTGGGTGTTGGTATGACCATGGTGGGCATTTTGTGCGGTCAGATCGCCGCAAGCCTAGCCATTGATCATTTTGGCTGGCTGGGCAGCGAACGTCGTCAGGTCGATGGCTACCGTTTAGCGGCCCTGGTCATGATTCTTGCAGCGCTTTGGTTGATGTAACAGGAGAGACGTCATGCTATTACCCATCGTTTTTGTCCTACTGCTGGCCGGTGGTGCGGTCTTGGCCGCCCAATCCTCTATTAATGGCCGCTTGGGCGCGCAGACGGGTGTGCTGGAAAGCGCTTGGCTGACCTTTGTGGTAGGTGCCGTGCTGACCTTTTTACTGGTGCTGTTTTTTGAGCCGCACCACGAAGCGACTCTGTTTAGCGTGCCCAAGTGGCAGCTGACCGGCGCGCTGTTTGGCGTGGTGTATATGCTGGCGATTGTGTTTGCAGTGCCACGTGTTGGTACAGCGGCAGCGACGGTCTCGGTGATTTCCGGCCAGCTCCTAATGAGCTTATTAATCGATCACTTTGGCTGGCTCGATAACGCCGAACGGTCACTGGATGGTTCACGCTACGTGGCGATGGTGCTCTTACTGTTGGCTATTCTATTGATATACCCAGGCCATCGCCGCTCAGCGCATCCAGCGAACTGATCATCACCACGCGGTTACGCCCTTGTCGCTTGGCCTCGTAAAGCGCCTGGTCGGCGGCCCTGAATAGCTGAGAGGCGTTGACGCCCACAGTGGGCTGCAGCACCGCGCCACCCACGCTAATGGTGACGTAATCAGGCGCGACCCGGCCAAGGTGGGGTAGCTGCAGCGCCTCCACCGCATGGCGCAGCTGCTCGGCTTGATCCAACACCGCTTGATGCGGCTGCCCTTTGCTCAATACGACGAACTCTTCACCGCCAAAGCGCGCCACCACGCAGGCGCTGCTCGCATGGGTAGCTAGCGTGCTGGCGACACTTTTTAGGCAGTGATCGCCCTGCAAATGGCCGTAGTAGTCGTTATAAGCTTTGAAACAGTCGATATCGATCACCATCAAGCCTACTTTGGCTCGCTCATCCACGGCCTGCTGCCAATAGTGGTTGAACAGCGCATCGAACTGGCGGCGGTTGGCTAACTCCGTTAACGGGTCGGTCAACGACAACTTGGACAATTCCGCATTACTGCGCAGCGCATGCCCGGTCCGATGGGTTTCACGCAGCAACAGCAAGTAGGCTTTACGTTCGCTGGCTTCCAGGCGGTAATTGGCTACCAAGGTGAATACCGCTTTGGCACAGATCGAGAAAATCGCCAGTCTCTTGACCTCGGTGGGCATCGGGTCGTAGCCAATGACGAAGTACACCATAATCGCCACGCTCAACAGCGACGACCCCAGGGCATAGGAAAAGCGCAGTGAATAGAGAATATTCCCAACGACTAAAATAAGGCCAAACGAAAAAATATCGAGATAAGAGTAAGGCGACTTCGACGATACAGAGATCAAGCACGATGCCACCATGCCGACGACGACCGTGCTTGCCATCAATGTTTCGCGCGCGCTTCCCGATATCCCTTGGTGGACTGCCCATAAGATGGGCAGGCCAAACGGTAGAACGACGAGTCCTCTGATCAGCACAGAGAGCCAAAACACCTCTGGGCGAAAGCTGTAATCGTTAATGAGAAACAGGCTGTAGATCAGTGCCGCTATCAGGCCCGCCACGACCATATTGCGGTTTCGCTGCGGTTGGGTGTCGCGCTCGAAACGAGCTTCTAGCGCGCGCGAAAAACGCAGATGCCATTTAGGGTGGGATAACTCGTGCTCAATGGTGCTAGCAAAAGAGTCACTGGTCATTCACACCTCGCGAAGAAACTGCGCTTCTCAATCGTGCAGATACGAGAACTTGCCATCATGTTGCCAGACGATCATGACAGCCGTCAGCGCTCGCTTAATAGCACTAGTTAATCTATTTTCATGTCCTCTTACAACTATCTAAAAACTGCAATTCAAGAAAGTGGTTTAAATTTTTCTTTTTTTCACAAAGGAGCGCACATGGCCCGACAAACCGTCTCGTCAGAGCGTGATCTCACCTTTACCATGGGCCGCGAAGAGTTGGTCATTCACCGCCGTTATGAGGTGCTCGGTATCGTCAACGACTTTCTAATCGGCATCTGGTTCGTCATCGGTAGCGTCTGTTTTTTTTACGAGGGTGCAGTACAAACCGCTGGGGTTTGGCTCTTCGTCATTGGCAGCGTGCAACTATTGATACGCCCAGCGATCCGCCTGCACCGCTACGTCTATTTCAAACGTTTGCCCGACGAGCAGCACGATGCCTAAGCGCCACTCATGAAACGCACGCCTTGGGCAGCTAACGGGCTTCTCAGCCGATCGGGCAAGGGGCTGTCGGTGATGACGGCGTGATAATCTGCCAGCGACCCGGCGGCGCAGCGTAGCGGCAGGTCGAATTTGGTCTTGTCCAACACGAGAATGCGGTACGCCGCATGGGCCAGCAGGGCTTCGCGGGCCATCACTTCGTCGTCGTTGTAGTCGTAAAGCTGGCCGTGGCTATCCATACCGCCCACGGAGACAATGCCGACATCCACCCGGTAGCGCTGAAAAAAGCGCCACGCGTCGCCACCAATCACGTCCTGGTCGCGGCGGCGCACCCGACCGCCGGCCACTATCAGATCACACGCCAGCGCGCATAGCTTGATCAAGGCGTGCAGGTTATTGGTCATGATCTGCAGGCCCTGCTTGTCGTGCAGCGAATCGGCTAACTGCTCGACCGTCGTGCCCGTCCCCAGAAAGAGCGATTGGTGATGCGTAATCAACGAGGCGGCCTGACGTGCAATATGTCGTTTGCCCGCCTGATTGACGATTTGGCGCTGGTCGTAGCCCACGTTCTCTTGGTCGGGAAAGGGCATCACTTCGCCGTGACGGCGTAAAATCAGCCCCTGCTCCGCTAACACGCGAATATCCCCACGCAGGGTTTGCACGGAGACGCCAAAATGATGGGCCAGCGCCGCAAGCGTTTGCCGCCCCTCTTCTCGCACGTGCGCTAATACCGCACGCCGCCTCTCTGTCACGTTCATACCGCGCCACCTTTCCTTTTATCGTTTCCATTGGAAAAACGAAAAAACCATTCCCGCTAGCGAAAGCTTTTCGCTATCAAACGAAAGCGTAGTGTCACGATGTTGTAAGCCGATGACAGTAGTGTGGTGACTGTTCACCTACTGGAGGTTTTCTCGATGTTGAAGCGCTCGTTGTGTTCCGCCGTGACTCTCGCAAGCATTGCCCTCTCCACCTCGTCGTTCGCTGATGAGAAGCTGGTGCTCTATACCAGCCAGCCCAATAGCGATGCCCAGCAAACGGTCGATGCTTTCCAAGCCGCCTATCCAGACATCGAAGTGGAGTGGGTGCGCGACGGCACCACCCGCCTGATGACTCGCCTGCGCTCGGAGCTAGCTGCCGGTGTCAGCAACCCCGACGTGCTGCTGATTGCCGACAGCATGACCATGACCTCGCTGAAACAAGAGGGCCATTTACAGCCCTACCTCAGCCCCGAGCGCGACGCCTACGACGAAGCGCTTTACGACCCGGAGGGCTACTTCTACGGCACCAAGCTCATCACCACCGGCATCGTGTACAACACCGGCGCCGAGCAGCAGCCAAAGCGCTGGGAAGATCTGACCGGCTCTGAATATGAAGGCCTCGTCACCATGCCTAGTCCGCTGTACTCCGGCGCAGCGCTGATTCATATGGCAGCCATCGCGGAGAATCCAGCGTTAGGACTCGAATACTACGAAGCACTTCAAGCCAACCGCACGGAAGCCCAGGGCGGTAACGGCGGCGTGTTCAACGCCGTGGCCGCGGGCACCAAGCCCTACGGCATCGTGGTCGATTTCCTGCCCATCCGCGAAGCCGCGAAAGGCTCACCCGTGGCGTTCGTGTTTCCTGAAGAGGGCGTGAGCGCCGTTACCGAGCCCGTGGCCATCATGCAGGAGGCCGAGAACCTGGACGCCGCGCAAAAATTCGTCGACTTCGTGCTTTCCCAAGAGGGGCAAACACTGGTCAGCCAGCAGGGTTACCTGCCTGCTCATCCGGACGTGACACCGCCTGAGGGCTTCCCTGAGCGAAGCAGCATCGACCTCATGCCGGTGGATATCGAACAGGCACTCGAGCAGGAAGAGATCCTCAAGCAGCGCTTTAGCGATCTGTTCGGCGGCTAACCATGACCCCTTCGCTCAACCTTGGCAGCCAGCACCGCTGGCTGCTTAGCCTGATCACCCTGCTCATCGTTCTGCTCAGCCTCGCGCCCAGCGTACGGCTACTCGTCGAAGCGCTTAGCGACCTTGGCCAGGGCAGCCAGGCGCCACTGTGGAAAGTGCTCAACGCTGCCAGTACGTGGCATGCGTTATGGCACAGCCTGTATACCTCGGGCCTGGGTATGCTGATCGCCCTGGTGCTGGGCAGCCTGTTCGCCTTCGTGATCACCCTGACGAACATTCGCGGCAAGGCCTGGCTGGTGTTCTGCTTTATGCTGCCCATGATGATCCCGCCCCAGGTCACCGCGCTGAGCTGGCTGCAGCTATTCGGCCCGGCCAGCCCGCTATTGAAGAGCATCGGTATGGCACCGCCCTTGGGTAGCCCGCAGCCGCTCTACTCCGCAGAGGGTATTGCCCTGCTGCTGGGTATCCAAAGTGCGCCGCTGGTATTTTTGGCGCTACGCACCTCCTTGCTATCGCTACCCCGCGAATTGATCGAAGCCGCCCGCATCAGCGGCGCGCGACAGGCTCAGGTGTGGGGCCATATCATCTTGCCCATCACCCGCCACGGCTTGGTGACGGGAGCCGCCATGGCGTTCATCTCCAGCCTGGGTAACTTTGGCATTCCCGCGATGCTCGGTATTCCCGCCGGTTATTACGTGCTGCCCACGCTGATTTATCAACGCATGGCCAGCTTTGGCACCGGCGTGCTGGCAGAGATGGCGGCGCTTTCGATGCTGATCGGCGTCCTGGCACTGGCCTGCGTAGCCTTGCAGCAGTACTGGATGAACCGCAGCCGCTTTGGGTTAGGCGGCCATAGCGGCCGCGCCCACGATTTTTTACTGGGCCGCTATCGCCCGCTGGTCACGGCTCTGCTGGTCGGTGTCCTGATGGTGATCCTGGTCGCGCCGCTGGCCGCTCTGGTGGTGAGCTCTTTGGTACCGGCGATGGGCGTGCCGCTTAGCGCTGACACCGTCACGCTCGATGCCTACCACGAAGTGATCGGTCGTCAAGGCGCCACTTGGCGGGCAGTGAGTAACAGTCTTTGGCTGGCGGGCGGTGCCGCGCTGGCGCTCATGCTCTGCAGCCTGCCGCTCGCCTACCGTTTACAGCGCCTTCCCCCGCGCCTGCAGCAGCTCACCCTGAGCGCCATCGAGCTGCCCTACGCGCTGCCCGGCGTGGTGCTGGCGATTGCCTGCATTCTACTGTTCGTGCGCCCCTTACCGTTTATCGACCTAGCGCTTTACGGCACGCTCGGGCTGATTTTCGTGGCCTATCTGGCGCGCTTTCTGGTGGTCTGCCTGAAACCGGTGAGCGCCAGCTTGGCCCAGCTAGATCCCTCCTTGGAAGAAGCCGCTCAGCTGGCGGGCGCGGGCCCCTGGCGTCGGCTCATCACCATTTTGCTTCCGCTAATGGCGCCCTCGCTGTTCGCCGGAGGGCTGCTGGTGTTTCTGCTGGCGGTGAACGAACTGACCGTCTCCGCGCTGCTCTGGAGCGCCGGGAATGAAACCCTGGGCGTGCTGATTTTCAATCTGGACGAGGGCGGCGAGAGCGTGCTGGCAGCGGCCGTTTCCGTGCTGGTGGTGATCATGGTCGCCACGCTGATGCTATCGCTCAGCCTGCTGGCCCCCCGTTTACCTAAAGGAGTCGTGCCGTGGCAGGGCTAGCGATTCATCGTGTTACCAAGCAGTTTGGCGATCACCGGGCGGTGGATGATTTGTCGCTGGAGATAGTCCCTGGCGAATTCGTCGCCCTGCTCGGTCCCAGCGGCTGCGGCAAAACCACCATGCTGCGGATGCTGGCCGGGTTCGAGCAGATCAGTAGCGGCTCCCTGATACTCAACGGCACCCTCCTCGCCAGCGACCAGCATCACATGCCTCCTGAGCAGCGCAATATGGCGATGGTGTTTCAGTCCTACGCGCTATGGCCGCACATGAGCGTGGCCGACAACGTGGGCTACCCGCTGAAACTTCGCCGCGTTCAGGGCAGCGAGTATCAGCGCCGGGTCGCTCACGCGCTGGAGCAGGTCGCGCTTACCCCCTACGCCCAGCGCTCGCCGCAAGAACTCAGCGGCGGCCAGCGCCAGCGGGTGGCGCTGGCGCGCTGCCTGGTCACCGACCCCGACGTGGTGCTGCTCGATGAGCCGCTCGCCAACCTGGACCGCAACCTACGCGCTTCCATGGAGCACAGCTTCGTCGACTTCCACCGCCGCACCCAGGCCACCATGGTCTATGTCACTCACGACCAGAGCGAGGCGATGGCCATGGCGGATCGCATTGCGGTGATGCGTGACGGCGCGCTGGTGCAGTGGGCGACGCCTGAAACGCTCTATCGAGCGCCGCGCAGTGAGTGGGTCGCTCAGTTCATTGGCCAAGGCAGTCAGCTAAAGGTCGCAGGCGGTACCCCGGGCCAGCGGCTGGATGAGTCAGCGCTGATGCAGGGTTTGTCCGCGCCGCTCACGGCGCGCACTCAGCCCGTTTTGATACGTCCTGAACATAGTCGTGTCGAACCACGAGCGCACTCGTCAAATGCCAGCGCGTTGACCGGGCGCGTCGAGCGGCTCACCTTTCGCGGTGAACGCTATGAGCTGCACCTGCGCTTAGCCACGGGAGAAGCGCTGCTGGCCTATCATCACACCGCACTCGACGAAGGCCAGCACGTCGCGGTGCATTTGTTGGAAGGCTGGTGCCTGGAGCCTGACCAATGAGCGCCACGATTCAGATCCTCAGCGGGCTGGGCGACAAAGGGCCCGCGGCCATCGTGGTCGAAGCGCAAGGCAAACGCCTGCTGCTGGATGCCGGCGGCGCACTGCACCCCGGCGAGCCGGTTACCTGGGCACAGGGGCTCGCCGTGGACGCCGTGTTGATCAGTCATGACCACGTGGACCACATTGGCGGCGTCGTGGAACTGCCTGCGCAGATACCGCTTTACTGCACGCCGTTAGTCGCCAAGGCGCTACCCCCGCAGCGAGCGTGGCAGCCGCTGCCCTATCGGGGCCGTCTTGACGTTGAAGGCATTGCGGTCACCACCGGTCAAGCGGGGCATTCGCTGGGCGGTGTCTGGCTGCATCTCGACGTCGCGGGCGGTATTTTTTACAGTGGCGATGCCTGTTTCGAGTCGCGCCTGTTTCCGTTCGATGCGCCCCCACCCGCCCACACGGCGCTGCTAGATGCCTCCTATGGCCGCTACGACCAGCCCCAAGCGCAGTGCATCCACGCCATTGGCAAGGCGTTGGACCACCCTTTGGTGCTGCCGGTACCGGAAACGGGGCGTGCCCTGGAAATGGCGCTATGGCTCTCGGAAGAGGCGGACCAACGCCACCTTCCTTTGGCGATTGAACCGATCATTCGCGATAACCTGGCCGCCCTGCTCGCACTGCCCAAAGACCTTCGCCGTGAAGGGTTAGACGCGGCTATCCAGGCGCTTTTGCAGCGCCCCAATGCCCGCTATCCGGCGCTTTGGCTGGTCAGCGACCGTGACGATGATCCGCCCGACTGGCCGCATCATCGTCTGCTGCACACCGGCTATTTGACGCCGCAGCGTCGCCAACAGCTCGCGGCGGGCGAGGTGCTCTGGCAACGCTGGAACGTCCATTTGCGCGCCTCGCATTTGGTAGCCCTGGCCCACCAGCTCCAAGCGGTCCAAGTGGCACCGCTCTTTACGCCGCTCCATGCCGATGCTGAGGCCGCCTGGCGTGACCTGCTGGGCACACGGCTCATCACACAACCTTCGCTTGACGTCGAAGCGCAGACGAAAGTGCTCTCTTCGCCCCTGTTAACACAGTAGGAAATATCTCTATGAACGCAGTCATTGTCGATGTCGACGGCACGCTGGCCGAATTTCATCCTGCCGATGTCCACGAATGGGTACTGGGTCCCGCCAAACAGTGGGATCCCTTTTTCGCCCACATGGCCAACGCGCCGGTCATCGAGCCCGTCGCCCGGCTGGTCAAGCTGCTAAAAGCCCAAGGCCAGCAGATCGTCATTTGCAGCGGCCGCCCCGACAGCCATAGAGCGCACACCCACACATGGCTTACTCGCCATGAAATCCCCTTCGACGCCATGTACCTGCGTCCAGAAGGTGATGACCATGTGGATGACGAAGAGGTGAAAGCGGCGCTACTGAATCAAATGCACCGCGACGGCTTTGCCCCTTGGCTCGTGCTGGACGACCGCGACGCCGTGGTCGCCCAGTGGCGCGCACTCGGGCTGACCTGCCTACAGTGCGCGCCGGGAGACTTTTAAGCGCTTGCCAAGCTTGCTCGCCGCTGCCATATCAACACCAGCAAAGGCATTATCGAGACGGGAATCAGCACTAGGTTCAGCGTCGCCCAACCCAAGCCGCTCACCAGAGGCCCAGCGGCCAACGCCGTGACCGCAGCGGTGCCAAACACCAAAAATTCGTTGGCAGCCTGGGTGCGCGCTTTGTCCACCAGACGGTAGCTCTCGGTGAGCAGGCCCGTGGCGGGCAGGAAGGTGAAGTTCCAGCCCAGCCCAAGCAGCACCAGCGCCACGTTGAAACCGGCCAAACCGAGTTCCCCCTGAGCCACCAGCGCGCTGGCCACCAGCAGCAAACACCCCGCGACGATGACTGGCTTGGCGCCGAAGCGAGCGGCCAAGTGGCCGGTAAAGAAGGAGGGCAGAAACATCGCCACGACATGCCACTGAATGGTCATCGAGACATGGTGAAAGTGGTGCCCCGCACTCTCCATGGCCAGCGGCGTGGCGGTCATCGCCAGATTCATCACCCCGTACCCCACCATCGCGGCACTCACCGCCACGATGAATCCCGGCTGGCGGAGTATCTTACCCAGCGGCAGCGGCGTGCCTTCGCTGTGGGTTTTGGAAGCGGGCGGTAATCGAGTTACTATCAACACCAGCAGAGCCAGTGAGTAAAGCGCTGCCAACCCGATGAAACTCCCCAAGAACGGCACCTCACCCAGCTCACGGCTTGCGCGTGCCAGCCACGGCCCGGCAAACGCCGCCAGCACGCCGCCCCCCATGACCAAGCCAATCGCCCGGTCGCGCAGTGGCGCGGGCGCGGCCTCGACGGCGGCAAAACGGTAGAGCTGACCAAACCCAATGCCCACACCGATCAGCCAGGTCGCTAACAAAAATAGTCCAAACCGCTCGCCGATCAGCGCCTGAGCGGCCAACAGAGCCCCCACCAGCCCCACGAGGTTGCCCATCATAAAGCCCCGTTTACGTCCCAACCGCGCCATGATCAGCGAGGCTGGAATGGTCGCACACATTAGGCCGAGCCATTGCGTCGCCACGGGAGCCGTCGACCATACGGCGCTGGGCGCCAGCGACGCGCCGATCAGCGGCGAGATACCGATCAGCAGCACATTGCCGGTCACCAGTAGCGCTTGGCACAGTGACAAGAGAGAGACGGTTATGGGCATGAGCGGGCCTCCTGACAGACAGCGGCTCGGGAAGAGGCAAAGCGTTGGCGATACACCGAGGGGGAGACGCCGTAGTAGCGCTGAAACTGGCGGCGCAGCTGTTCGGCACCACCCAGCCGCCAGCGCTGTGCAAGACGCTCCAGGGAGAGTGGCTCTCGCTCATTGAGCAGCGCCAACCGGGCTTGTTCCAAGCGTAGCTGCGTCACATACGCGCCCGGCGTGGTGTTTAAATGCCGCTTGAATAGCCGTGTCAGATGACGTGGCGAAACCGCCATTTGTTCGGCCATGCTCTCCAGGTCGACGGCTTCGCTGGGATCGGCATGCAGTCGGTCCAAGAGACGGCGCAGTGGCCCTGCCGACTGCTGACGACGCAATACCTCACTGAACTGGGACTGGCCGCCAGGGCGCTGTAGAAACACCACTAGCTCTCGGGCCACCTGTCCCGCGAGCTCTGCACCATGATCGGCCTCCACCAGCGATAGCGCTAGATCAATGCCGGCGGTCACCCCAGCGCTGGTATACCGGCCATGGCTTTCGATATAGAGCGCATCGGGCTCCACCCACAGCGCCGGGTACTCTTCCGCCAACTGCTGGGCATGCCGCCAGTGGGTCGTCACACGGCAGCCGTCCAGCAAGCCAGCCTCAGCCAGTAAGAACGCCCCGGAGCAAATGGAGCCAAGCCGTCTGACGTCGGGGGCTATCTCACACAGCACTTGCTTGACGGCAGCGACGTCTCGCTGCTGCATCACTCCGCTGCCGCCTGACACTAGCAACGTATCCAACGGCCGTAATAGAGGGAGCTGCTGGTAGGTGTGGGTCGCATGGACGCCCAGGCCGCCGTTCGTCTCCACGGGGCCCATGGTATCGGCCACGAGCGTCAACTGGTACAGCGGCTGAGGGCTCAGCGCGTTCGCGCTGGCAAAAACCTGCCAAGGGCCGCTGACATCCAGCAGTTGGCAGTCGGGGTAGGCAAGCAGAGCAACATGTCGCGTCACGGACTCTCTCCAATAAGAAAATGGAACCAGAGAGAGTCTCGGTGCTACGCCCTATGTCGGCAAGGACCATCACCCCACCGATAAAGACATGAAGAGGGTGCTTGGGCTCGGCGTTAGCCCGTTCGCTCCATCGGCGCTTCCATACGGCGCACGCTGGCAACGAAGTCGCTGAACCGCTCGCCTTGGATCAGCACGTGGTCGCAGAGCGCCTGCTGGGCCTGGGCTGCGTCGCCCTGCTCGATGGCGTCGACGATCGTCTGGTGTTCATGGAGCGAGTTGTGCATGCGCTGGCGTACCTGGAGCTGTAAACGACGGTAAGGCTTCAGGCGCTGCTTGAGCTGGCGGGCTTCACTGGCTAGAAACGTGTTGTGGCTAGCGGTGTAGATACAGTCATGAAACGCTTCGTTCTCGTAATAGTACTCATCCGTGTCGCCCGCTAATGCTGCCGCTTCGCAACGTTGGTGCGCATCCTTGAGCGCCGCAAGCTCAGTGTCGCTGATGCGCCGCGCGGCCAGGCGGCCACACATGCCCTCGAGCTCGGCCATCACTTCGAACATTTCGATGAGCTGATCGATCCCTACCTTAGCGACGAACGTGCCCTTCTTTGGCGAGACCGTGACTAGCCCGCTGGCAACCAACTGCTGAAACGCTTCGCGTACCGGCGTGCGCGAGACGTTGAACTCTCGTCCTAGGGCTTCTGGGTCTAGCCGCTCACCAGGAGCACGCCGTCCGTTAATGATGTCATCTTCTAACGAGTCTCTTAGCCGCTGTGCGTTAGAGCGCTTTGTATCCACCATCGAGTACCTCCTTCAATAACGCCGCAGGCGATGACATTAATATGGCATAAATTTGACATTAGCATACATAACCGCTATTGAAATATATATCAGCTCGCCTGATGAACACACAATGCCAATCCAAACACACAACGTTAATCCAAAAACACAACAACAACGGTTGGAGACGCTACATGAAACGCTTTTTACTACCCACCGCTGCGGCCCTCGGCCTCGCCATTGCCGCCTCCCACGCCAGTGCCGATACCGTACTCCGAGCGTCGCACCAGTTCCCTGGTGGTCAGGGCGATATTCGCGATGAAATGGTGCAAATGATGGCCCGCCACGTTGCCGATGCGGATGTCGGCTTGACCATCGAAGTCTATCCCGGCCAGTCGCTGTTCAAAGCGCGCGAGCAGTGGGGTGCCATCGCCCGGGGCCGCCTGGACATCACCTCGCTGCCGCTGGATTACGCGAGCGGTCGCCACCCGGAATTCTCTGCCACGCTGATGCCGGGGCTAGTACGTAACCAGGCCCACGCCCAGCGGCTGAACGACTCCGAGTACATGACGATGATCAAAGACGTCATCCTCGATGGCGGTGCGCGCGTGCTCGCGGATGCTTGGCTGTCGGGCGGTTTTGCCTCCAGCGAGCAGTGCATCACCTCACCGGAAACGGTCGCAGGGCAGAACATCCGTGCGGCGGGACCTGCGTTCGAAGAGATGCTGGAAGCAGCCGGGGCATCGATCTCCTCCATGCCTTCATCCGAGGTGTATACCGCCATGCAAACCGGCGTTTTGGACGCCGCCAACACCTCCTCCATGTCGTTCGTCTCTTTCCGTCTGTATGAGCAGGTGGAGTGTCTGACCGAACCCGGCGAGTTTGCCCTTTGGTTCATGTACGAGCCCATCTTGATCTCCGAACAGGTGTGGCAGGGCTTGACCGAAGAGCAGCAGGCCGCGCTGATGGAAGCGGGCGAGGCTGCCGAGATCTACTTCGCA
Source organism: Halomonas sp. McD50-4 (assembly GCF_022348135.1). Classification (NCBI taxonomy): domain Bacteria; kingdom Pseudomonadati; phylum Pseudomonadota; class Gammaproteobacteria; order Oceanospirillales; family Halomonadaceae; genus Halomonas; species Halomonas sp. McD50-4. The sequence continues at coordinate 97,536 of NZ_JAKRFG010000005.1, forward strand.
GAAGAGGCGGCTGCCATCGACCAGCAGATGGTCGACGTGTACCGAGAGAATGGCGTCGAGGTGGTCAGCATGAGCGAGGATGACTACAACGCTTGGCTCGAAATTGCCCGCGACACCTCCTACAAAAACTTCGCCGATAACGTTCCCAACGGTCAGGCCATCATCGATGCGGCGCTCGCCGTCGAGTAAGGCGCTTGCTATTTGACCGTGCTGGCCACTCGTTGAGTGGCCACGTTTGTCCGCTGCTTGCTGAGCTTGACGAGGGAACTATGGCAACTTCAACCACTCACCCCCCTGCCCTGCGCAGTGGGGTTCTTGGCGGCTACATCCGCCTGATGGATACGCTATCGCGCGTGTCGGCTTACTTGGCCTGCGCCATGTTCGTGGCGGGCGTTTTGGTGATCTGCCAAATGGTGTTCATTCGCTACGTGTTGGGCATGAGCACGAGCTGGCAGACGGAATTCACGATTTTTTCGGTGACTGGCGCCATGCTGATGGGCAGCCCGTATGTCCTGATGACTGGCGGCCATGTGGCGATCACCATCGTGCCGGATGCCCTTGGCGGCCTGGCGCAAAAAGCCATGCGTTTGGTGGCATCGCTGTTTGGCTTGCTGTTTTGCGCGGCGCTGGCCTACGCCTCTTGGGTGTACGTGTTCGAAGCGCTGCACGGCGAGTGGACCACCGGCTCGGTGTGGAACCCGCCACTTTGGCCTGCTCTTCTGCCCATGGCCGTGGGAGCCACGCTGCTCTCGCTACAGTACGTGGCTGAAATCATGCGCGGGGAGGGCTGACCATGGATCCCATTACACTAGGCATCATCGTCGCCGTCGGTTTGATCGTACTGATGGCGATTGGCACCCCCATTGCGTTCGCGTTGGGCGGCGTGTCGCTGTTGGCGCTGCTCTACGACCGGGGATTGCCGGAACTCACCTACTTTGGCGAAACGTTTTTTGATCGCATCGCCGAGTTTGGCTTCGTGGCGATCCCGATGTTCATTCTGATGGGCGCGGCAGTGGCCTCCTCTCCAACCGGGCGCGATCTTTACCGCTCGCTCGACTTGTGGATGGGTCGTCTACCTGGAGGCCTTGCCGTCTCCAATATCGGGGCCTGCTCCATTTTCGCCGCGCTCTCGGGCTCTTCCCCGGCCACCTGCGCCGCCATTGGTAAAATGGGCATTCCTGAAATGCGCACTCGTGGCTACCCCGACGGCGTGGCGGCGGGCTGTATTGCAGCAGGCGGCACATTGGGGATTTTGATTCCCCCCTCGGTCACCATGATCATCTATGGCATCTCGACCGAAACCTCGATTGGCCGCCTGTTCATTGCCGGGGTAGTGCCCGGGTTCATGCTCGCTGGCCTGTTCATGATCTGGACCATGATCGCCTGCAAGCTGGCCGGGGGTTACAACAACCCGCTAGCGGCCTCTGCTGAAAAACTGAAGGAGAACATCAAACAGAACGTCGATAGCAATATGAAGGCGCTCGTACGAGTGCTGCCCTTCTTAGGTGTCGTCGCGGGTATTCTGTTCGCCCTTTACGGAGGCGTGGCAACACCCTCGGAAGCCGCAGGTGTCGGCGCATTCCTCTGTTTGGCGTTGGCGATTTTGATTTATCGGATGTGGCAGCTTGGCCCCATCAAGCTAATCATGCGCGACTCGCTGCGGGAAAGCGTGATGATCATGCTGGTGATCGCCACTGCCGAAGTATTCGCTTACGCGCTTTCATCGATGTTCATTACTCAGACCGTAGCGGCCGCCATTGCCGATTTAGAGGTGAATCGCTGGGTACTGATGGGCGTCATCAACTTGTTTTTGTTGGTGACAGGTTTCTTTTTGCCGCCCGTGGCCGTGATCGTGATGACCGCGCCGATCCTGCTACCGATCATTTTGGCGGCCGATTTCGACCCCTATTGGTTCGCGGTGATTCTGACCATCAATTTGGAAATCGGCCTGATCACACCGCCGGTGGGGCTCAACCTATTCATCATCAAAGGTATCGCACCCGATATCTCGCTGCGGGATATTCTGATGGGCAGCCTACCCTACGCGCTGTGCATGGTGTTGGGCATTCTGCTGCTCTGCCTATTCCCAGGTATTGCGCTATGGCTACCCAACCTGATCATGGGTTGAAGGGGGACGCATCGTGAACATGACTTTTCTCCAAGAGATGTTTAACAGCATCACCCAGCGCGACGCGCTGTTACGGCGAAAACACCCGGAAACACTGACGCCCGACCATCATCAACTGGTCAAAGCCTGCCAAGCGCTGCTGGCCAGTGACGGCGAGGCCTCCAGCATCGCGCTGGCCAGCCGCGCACTGGCCTTGTACCAGCGGCTCTCGGAAGGGGAAAAGCGCGCGTTTTTTAAGCGCCTGGCCGACGATTTTGCCGCTGAACCCAAGCAGATCGATAGCGCCTACCAAGCCTATCAACAGGCCCGCGACAACCACACGCTTCAAGCGCTGTTCGAGGCCTGCGAGCCCCGCCGCCAGGAGCTATTTAGGCGCTTGAACCTCGCCACCGACGGCACCTATGACCTGGTCAAAATGCGCGAAGATCTGCTGCAACTGCTGCGCGAGGAGCCTGACTTAGCGCCTATCGACGATGATTTTTCGCACCTGTTTGGCTCCTGGTTCAATCGCGGCTTTTTAATGCTCAAGCGAATTGACTGGAACACCCCAGCGTCCATTCTGGAAAAAATCATCCGCTATGAAGCCGTGCATGAGATTCAGGACTGGAACGATCTGCGCCGACGCCTGGATGCCCGAGACCGCCGCTGCTTCGCATTTTTTCACCCCGCGATTGGCGACGAGCCGCTCATTTTTGTGGAAGTCGCGCTGCACAAAGGGTTACCTAGCCGCATTCAGCCGATTTTGGCAGGGGAAGAGGATGGCTTGGCGGACCCCGATGATGCCGATACCGCCGCCTTCTTTGGTATCAGCAACTGCCAAACCGGGCTCCGCGGCATTTCGTTTGGCAACTTCCTCATCAAACAAGTCGTGCAGGAATTGAGTCAGGAGCTCCCCCAGCTCAAGCACTTCGTTACCCTCTCCCCGGTGCCCGGCTTCGCCCAGTGGCTGGCCGAACAGCAGCAGGAAGATCAGTGGCCCGAGCCTATCCGCGAGGCGCTCAACGCGTTGGAGACGCCCAACTGGCAGCAGGATAAAGCCCGCGAAGAGCGCCTCAAAACCGCCATTCGCCCGCTCGCGGCCCACTATCTGGTCGATCAGAAGAATCGCCACGGCCTGCCGCTGAACCCAGTGGCGCGTTTCCACCTGGGCAACGGTGCCGAGCTGCATCGCATCAACTGGCTGGGCGATGTCTCGACCAAGGGAATGAAACAAGCGGCAGGGCTGATGGTGAACTACCTCTACGTGCTCGACGATATCGAGCGCAATCATGAAAACTATACCGCAAAGGCCACCGTTGCCTGTTCGAGCGAGGTGCGCGACCTCGCTCGCCGCGCCCGCAAGCTGGCCAAGGGAGAGACCACCAAATGAACCACAACTTATTCGATACCTTCGCCGCGCGCATGCGCGAGCGTGGCAACGCCCCCTTTATCACCACCCGCGAGGGCCGCTACTACAGTTACCAAGACGCGCTGAATGAAAGTGCCCAGCTTGCCGGAGCGCTGACCTCGCTAGGCGTGAACGTAGGCGACCGCGTGGCGGTGCAGGTGGATAAAAGTCCGGAAGCCATTTTGCTCTACCTCGCCTGCCTGCGCATTGGCGGCGTCTATTTACCGCTCAATACCGGCTATACCGGCGATGAAATCCGCTATTTTTTGAACGATGCCGAGCCCGCCCTGTTCGTCTGCAGGCCCGCCGATATCGACACCGCCCGTACCATAGCCCGCGATACCGGCTGCCCGGCGGTCGAAACCTTGGGCACCGATGCCGATGGCAGCTTGATGGAGAAAGCGCAGCAAAGTGCCCCCCGAGACGACATCGTCACGCTGGGCGAACGGGATTTAGCGGCGATTCTATACACCTCGGGCACTACCGGGCGCTCGAAAGGCGCCATGCTGACCCACCGCAACCTCTCCTCGAACGCTGAAACGCTGGTCTCGTCCTGGCACTTTAGCGCCGACGATCGGCTGATCCACGCGCTGCCTATTTTTCATACCCACGGCCTGTTCGTGGCGTGCAACGTCACGCTGATGGCCGGGGCCAGTATGTGTTTTTTGCCCAAATTCGATGCGGATGTCATTTTCGACGAACTGCCCAAAGGCAGCGTGATGATGGGGGTCCCCACGTTCTATACCCGCTTGGTTCAAGACCCACGCCTCACCCCCGAAGTGACCGCCCAGATGCGCCTGTTCGTGTCGGGTTCGGCGCCGCTCACCGCGGAAACCCACGAAGCGTTCGAAGCCAAAACCGGCCACGCCATTCTCGAACGCTACGGCATGACCGAAACCAATATGAATATTTCTAACCCCTACACCGGCGCACGCCGAGCGGGCACCGTCGGCATGCCGCTGCCGGGGGTCGAGATGCGTATCACCAGCCGGGAAACCGGCGAAGAGGTACCACAGGGTGAAATCGGCATGCTGCAAATTCGTGGCCCCAATGTCTTCATTGGCTACTGGCGCATGCCAGAAAAGACCCGTGAAGAGCTTTTGGAGGATGGTTTTTTCATCACCGGTGATTTGGCCATGGTCGATGAGCAGGGCTACGTGCACATTGTGGGCCGAGATAAAGACTTGGTGATTTCCGGCGGGTATAACGTCTACCCCAAAGAGGTCGAGCAGGTGATCGATGAGCTGCCGCAAGTGGCCGAGTCCGCCGTGATTGGCCTGCCCCACCCCGACTTCGGCGAAGGCGTCACCGCCGTGGTGGTGCCCCAGCCAGGCGAGCAGGTGGATGAAGCCGCCATTCTGGATCATCTCGCCGGGCGGCTGGCCAAATACAAACAGCCAAAGCGGGTCTTTTTCGTCGATTCGCTGCCGCGCAACACCATGGGTAAGGTACAAAAGAACGAGCTACGCAAGCGCTTCGACACCACCTACCACGCCGCTTAGCCGATTCTTTAAAATGGCCCACCAAAAACACCCACGCCCCGCAGTGCGGGGCGTGGGTGTTTTTTCTTGAACGCTACTTTCAAATGTTGGCGTGATTCGACTCTGCCTGAAAAGTCGGCGCGCGAAGGCCAGACAAGGCAAAAATCGGCGAAAAGACGGAGTTTACATGTCGTAAATGAGTACTTTGAGCCGATTTTTAACGCCGTATGGTCGAGCACAGCCAGTTTTCAGGCAGAGTCTAGCCGCCTGCAAAGGAGGCGTACATGATCACCACGAGGAGGACCAGCACGATACCGGTGGGCACCGCGCCTTTCCACGGCGTGAGATCGACATCGCCGGAGTCTTCCTGCACCCAGTCCGTGGCACGAGGGCGCAGCTTACCGATCACCAGCATCACCGCCACCAGCAGCACGAACACCGCCGCGACGAAGTGGAACTCGTGCATTACCATGGGCAGCTTGTTGAAGGGCGGCACGAAGTAGCCTGCCGCGATCAGCAAACAGCCCCCGACCAGCGCGACTTTTGCAGCCATCGGCGGAACGCGCTTGGTCAGCAGGCCAACTAGCACCACGGCAAGAATGGGGATGAAGTAGATTGCGTTCATTTTCTGCAGGTAGCCAAACAAGCTCTCCTGGCCCGCCAGCAGCGGCGCAATGATCATGGTGGTAATCGCCATGATCCAGCCAAACACCTTGCCAGATTTCACCACCTGCTCTTCCGTGGCGTCCTTTTTCAGCACGCCTTTGTAGATCCCCAGGCTGAAGATCGTCGTGGTGCTGTTCAGCGCGGAGTTAAACGAGGAGAGAATCGCCCCGACCATCACCGCCGCAAAGAAGCCGGTCAGGTAAGGCGGCAACACGTTGAAGACCAAGTGGCCGTAAGCCTCGTCCGCGCGAATACCCTGGTCGGCATACAAGTGGTAGGCGATGATGCCGGGCAGCACCAGATACAGCGGCCCCAACAGCTTGAAAAAGCCGGTCAGCAGCACCCCTTTCTGACCTTCTGCCAGGTTCTTCGCGGCAAAGGTGCGCTGAATGATCTGCTGGTTGGTGGTCCAGTAGAAAAGGTGAAGCAACAGCACGCCGGTAAAAATGGTCGAGAACGGCACCTGCTGATCCGGCCCGCCGAGGGAGTTGAACTTGCTAGGATCACTCTCTTTTAGAATGCTCCAGCCCTCCATCACACCACTGCCACCGCTGACCGCTTGTAAGCCGAAGTAAACGATGATGAAACCGCCAATCAGCAGGCCGACACCGTTCAAGGTGTCAGAAACGGCAACGGTGCGCAGGCCGCCAAACAGCGCGTAGACCGCGCCAATCAGGCCCACCGCCCATACCGTCGCCCAGAGCAGCACCGTGCTGGAGCCAATGCCGGTCAAGCCCTGTAAATCCAGCATGCCCTGAAGACCAATGGCACCGGAATAAAGAATGATCGGCAGTAGCACCACCGCGTACGCAATCAGGAAAATGACGTTGGCAATCAGCTGTGTGCCCGTGTCAAAACGAATCGCCAACAGCTGCGGCAGCGTGGCAATACCGCTTTTCAAAAAGCGCGGCAGGAAGAACAGCGCCAATGCCACCAACGCAATGACGGCGATCACTTCCCAGGCCATGACGCTCAAGCCGTCGGTGAAGGCCGAACCGTTCAGCCCCACCATCTGCTCGGTGGAGAGGTTGGTCATCAGCATGGACGCCGCAATCAGTGGAAACGTCAGCGTTCGGCCTGCCAGAAAATAACCACTGGTGCTGCGATGATCGTCACGCCGTGTGATGCGCCACGTGACAAAGGCCACCAGGCCCGTAAAAAACAGAAACGATGCCAGGGTTAGGGCATGCATGGGGGAAAGTCCTTCGGTGCGGTCGCGTCTGAAGCGGTGCCCAACACGGGCACGAAGAGCGGTATCAAGCGATACGACACGGTGAATTTAGGTAAAAATACCAAGCATCGCGGGATTCTAAGCGGGTGACACGTTTCATCTATTAGCCTTTAGTATTAAGAAATTGTCATAAAGACGTTTTTTAACCACGTATCGCGTCGACAACGAAAGAGGGGGGTAATGCCCGCGCCTCCGCTAAGCTATGTCACAATGTCGGCTGTTGATTGACCGCACGTCATTAACCACAAGGATGCTCATCGCCATGCTGCACTATTTACAAGGACTCCCCTCTTTCTTTGCCTACCTGCTCGGCGCGCTCGCGCTGCTGGTGGCGTTTATGTATTGCTATAGTCGCCTGACCCCTCACCATGAGTGGGCGCTGATTCGAGCAGGCAATGCGGCGGCGGCCACCGCCTATGGCGGCTCTATCCTGGGTTTTACCCTCCCGCTCTACAGCGCCATGGCCCACTCGATTAGCTATCTCGACTTCATACTGTGGGGCGTGGTGGCGTTCGGCGTGCAGATCGCCACCTTCTTTGGCCTGAAACTGTTTCTGCGTCGTCAGGGCGAGAGTTTGTCTCAGCACATCACCGAAGGCCACCAGGCCTACGGCACGCTGGTCGGCAGCATCTCGATTGCCGTGGGCCTGATCAACGCGGCTTCAATGACCTGGTAACGGAGCGCTCTCATGGAAAAGCAGACCCAACCTACCCACCTGCCCCGCCGTAAGCGCAGCGCGCGCCTCTCGCTGGCGATGATGGGCGCGGGCGCCTTCGGTTTGACCGCCTGCACCCAGCCCGCCGAAGACGAGCATTTGACCGACGTGCGCTTCGACGAGCCTAGAAGCTATCAGGGCGTCGAGGAGTGCGTGGCCGCCAACGTCTACACCCGAAGCGCCTGCGAAGACGCCTACGAGGCCTCGTTGGCGTCCGTCCCCCGCTTCGATACTCTGGAAGCCTGCGAAGCCGAACACGGCGAGGGCGCCTGCGCAGCCCCCACCGACGAACAGGCCCAGGCCGCGGGCGGCGGCAGTTGGTTCATGCCTGCCATGATGGGCTATATGGTCGGTAATATGCTGGCGAATACCAGCCGAGGGCGCTCGTTCGAGCGCGTGTATCAAGAGCCGGTCTACCGCAACCGCCAAAATCAGGGCAACTGGAATGCTGCGGCCAGCCAGGCGACGCAACGGGTCAATCAGCGCAACGAGGCCCTGCGCAGCTCGGTGGTGCAAAACCGCCAAGCCACGACACGTCGCGGTTTGGGCACACGATCGGCCTCTTGGGGTTCCTAGCGTTTTGGGGTATTGACCACCGTTTGGGAGCCACCATGCTGCGCATCAACGTCTCTGAACGACCGCAATGGAAAGCCCTGGCCAAAGAGCTGGGGTTTCATTTTCACACCATCGATGGCGAGCCCTATTGGAAAGAGGACGCCTACTACCAGTTCACCCTGGCGCAGGTGGAGAGAGAGATCGAAGCGCCCACCGAAGCCCTTCACGAGATGTGCATGGCGTTAGTGGATAAGGTTTGTCACTCCAATGCCTTGATGCAGCGTCTCGCGATTCCTGAGCACATGTGGGACATCATCCACCACTCCTGGCGAAGCGGGCAGCCGCCGCTCTACGGGCGTATGGATTTTGCCTATTCAGGCGACGGCCCCGCGAAGCTCTTGGAGCTCAATTACGATACGCCCACCTCGCTCTATGAAGCGGGCTTTTTCCAGTGGGTGTGGTTGGAACACGCCATCGAGCAAGGCATCCTGCCCCGCCATGCCGACCAGTACAACTCGATACAAGAGCGTCTGCTCAACGCCATGGCGCATCTTGGCGATCGTCTTCCGAATCGTACGCTCTACTTCTCTTGCGTCAAAGGCAGCGACGAAGAACGAGCCACCGTTCACTACTTGCAAGACATCGCCGTACAAGCGGGCTTGCAGGCGCCATTCATTTACATCGAAGACATCGGCGTAGCGCCGGGGGTCGAGCACTTCGTCGATTTGGACGACCAGCCGATTGCCGCGCTGTTCAAGCTATACCCGTGGGAGGAGATGGCGGTAGAAGCCTTTGGGGAGGCCGTCACGCAGCTCAACACCCACTGGTTCGAGCCACCCTGGAAAGCCGTTCTTTCCAATAAAGGAATTCTGCCGCTGTTGTGGGAAGAGTACGAAGGACACCCCAACCTGCTACCGGCCTATTTCGAGAAGGATAGTCACTCGGCGCTAGCACCCGGCTGGGTGCGCAAGCCATTCTTTTCGCGGGAAGGAAGCAACGTCAGCCTAGTTACGCCGGGCGGGCAAGCGGAGAGCGTGAGCGGCCCTTACACCGATAGCCCATGGATTCGTCAGGCCTATCAGCCGTTGCCTCGCTTTGGCGATAAACACGCACTCATCGGTAGCTGGGTGGTGGGCGACCGCGCTTGTGGCATGGGTATTCGCGAAGACGTGGGACGTATCACCAAGGATACGTCGTGCTTCGTTCCCCACGCAATCGTATGACGGAGGGCAGCCTAGGCGGCGTTCGCCCCCGAGCTATCGCTGTGCTGCGACAACCGCCAAACAGGGGACGTACTCGCAGCTTGCTCCTCTGCCAAGACCAAGCGCTCGGTCTTCGGCTCGGCTAGGCCGGGTAAGAAGTGGCGAGCTCCCACCCAGCGCAACGGCTCGGCTAGCTGTACCTCTTCAGGCATTCCGCCCTTCATCATTCTCAAGAGATAGTCATCGCTCTCGGTTGGGTGCCAGTGGGTCAGTAACTCAAAGGGCGCTTGAGGGGAACGACGTGCGGCTAGCACACCCAAGCCGGGCTGGCAGTGCAGTTCGATGATGTGAGCAACGCCTTTCGCCAGTAGCGCACGATAGGTGTGCTTATCCAATGTCGACGTCGAGACGGCCGTGATATTCATGGACAGCGAGGGAAGCCGCTGCGCCAATTGACGCCAGCGGTCTGCACTGGTCACCATGATGTCACCCGCATTGAGCTCCCAAAGCGCGTCGGCATGATCAAAGAGAGAGCGCGACGACCAGCCCGCCAGCTGCGGAAGCAGCGCACCGAGCATAAAACCGGCGGCCGTCTGTGCCGATAGCCAACTCACCACGCTACGGACTGGCTGCCCGTCCTGATCAAACAACGTCGCGAGCGCCTCTGCTTCTTGCAGCAGCGATGCCGCACTGTAGCGATGCTGACGTTGGAGTCGATGGCTGAACGCGCCGCCGATGTCGCTATCGAATAACTGCAAGTGGGTAATGTCACCACGCTCGCTCAACGCGTCTGCCCACTCATCCACGGTAATAGAAGAATCAGAAAGTACGTCGGCGTCCGTCAGGCCAAAGCGACGTTTGACCGAATCGACCAGGCTTTCTCGCTCGGGGGTCCCCGCGGCAGGCAGCATATCGCTTTGCGGGTTGCCGTAGCGCGCCAACATACTTCGCAACACGGCAATCAGAGTGGGTGAGGTCAGTGACAACATGATGCTTCCTTAGCAAATCGTCGTTCCATTAGGTTGCCAGATTACTCACATGTATCACTTTTGTCAAAGTATTAACTTATATCAAGCTTGCTAGCTAATACTTGTATAAATAAGCCGGACCTGAAGGCCAATCGTTGGTAGAAATAGTCGATGCTCTTGCCAAACGCCGCTGAAATCGTTGCTATCATGCCAAAGGGTATGAGGCGACTCAGCAATGAACAATGCTGATGCCTCATGCCTTTCGTTAAGCGTTTTCGTCCCACTTGGAGCAACCGCGATAATGACAGCGCGCTGGAAAACCCTGCCATTACGGCTACGTCTGTTTATCTCCTTCGGCACGGTGTTGGCCATTGCCATGTTTCTAGCGCTCTACCTGCAGGCGCGGGCACACGGCCAAGCTCGTCTGGATAACCTGCTGAACGTCGAGTTACCTGCCCAGGTTGAAGAGCTAGCCACACGCATCAACCTCCGCTTGAGTCCAGCGTTGGCGTTGTCTGAAAGTCTAGCCAACAGTTACTTCATCGAGCAGTGGGTTGCCGACGGGCTGCCAGCCATCCAACAACCGGACATCGAGCGCTACCTGTCACGCCTCATGAACCAATTGGACACCGAGCTGCTCTTTATCGCCGCTCAAACACAAGGGCGCGGCGTCTACTTCCAGTACCGTGACGGCAACTTCATGCAGCGTCCGCTCCAGCGTCCCGGTGGCGACGACGACTGGTACTATCAGTTCACCGACAGTGACGCTCCGTACAACTTAAATTTAGACAGCGACACCTTCTCCCCAGAGGAGGCCTTCGTCTTTTTGAACTTCCGCAGCAGCGCGACCGCTACCAATGGCCGTCCCAGCGTTGTCGCTGGCGCGGGGCTCGACCTATCGCGCATGGCCCAGCTCATCCGTGACTATCGTCTGGGCGACACCGGTCGAGCGTCGATCTTGAGTGCCGAAGGCGCCTTCATGGTCACCAGTAATGAAACCAATATCTCGGCACTTCAACCCCAGGAAACCGATACGCTACTGCGCCAGGATAATGACATTCGCGTCAGTGAAATCGAGCGCAATGGCCACCCCTATTTCGTCACCACCCGCTGGCTGCCAGAGTTACAGCGCTATCTCATGGTCGAGGTCTCCAAAGAAGAGTACACCAGCAGCATTCGCCAGCGCTTTTTGAGCTCGGTTGAACTTGGCCTACTGCTTCTCGTCGCCGGACTGCTGCTGCTTTACCCCTTGACGGGCAGTCTCATTCGCCCGCTCGATCGCTTTCAGCGCCAGCTCAAAGAGATTACCCATAGTCTGGACCTTTCCCGCCGAGTGGAAACCGACGACCGCGCCGAACTGGGCGACTTGGCCGACCAAACCAATCAGCTATTGGAGCGTCTCTCCCGCGCGATTGCGGCGGTGTCGTCCAACGCGCTAGCGCTCAATCAAGTAGCCGACCGCTTGGCACAGACGGCCGGGCTCTCCGGCATACAGGGCGGCGACATACAACATGAAGCCAACCAGACCATGGCTGCTGCGGTCGAGGAGATGGCCTCTTCGGTTGCCGAAATCACCTCCACCATGGAAGAACTCTCCACGTCTTCCACGCAAATTGCCGATCACTCGCAGTCCGTGGTGGACGTGGCGAACCAAACCCTTGAACGCAGCCGCAAGGGCAGTACCGCCATGCAGCTGCTTCAGGCCAAAATGCAGGATATTAGAAGCGACAGTGAGCAGAGCCTCGCGGAAATCATGACGCTGGGCGCGAAGTCCAAACAGATCAGTAAAGTAATGGAGCTGATCAATACACTGGCTGCTCAGACCAAACTGATCGCTTTCAACGCCGCACTCGAAGCGTCCAGCGCAGGGGAGTCCGGCCGTCGCTTTTCCGTGGTCGCCAATGAGATACGCCGCTTGGCCGATAGCGTGACCGACTCCACTCAAGAGATCGAGGGACACACCGACGATATCCAGCAAGCGATCAATCGCTTGGTCGTGGCCTCAGAAAAGGGCGCGACATCGATCGAACAGGGCGTCGAGGCCAGCCAAAGCACCGCGCAAGACCTGGAAGCGCTGCTCAAAGCCGCTAGCCAAACGAGCAGCGCCGCGCAGCAAATTTCGCTCTCGACCCAACAGCAGAAAACTGCCAGCAGTCAGGTGGTGATTGCCCTACGAGACATCGACACGGCCAGCGCTCGCAATGCCCACTCCGTGCGCAGCATCACGGAGATCAGCCAGGACATGGTACAGATGTCTGCCGAGCTGAACGCGCTCGTTCAGGAGTTCACTCTCGATGAGCAGAGCGCCAAACCGAACGACGATAAGCCACGTCCTTCCTGAGGAGGCGTCGATGAGTGCAATTCGGGTCGTGATGGCCGATGACAGCCCACTAGCGCGCGAGGTATTGCGCGACATACTCACTCGGGATGGTGATATCGAGATCGTCGGTGAAGCGACCAACGGTCAAGAGGCCGTCGAGATGGCGCGGCGGCTGAGCCCACAGCTCATTACCATGGACCTGACGATGCCCATAATGGATGGGCTCAGCGCCATCGAAGAGATCATGCACACCAAAGGGGTGCCCATTGTCGTGATTAGTGACCGTTCAGACGCCCAAACGGCCTATCGCGCGCTGGAAGTCGGCGCACTGGAAGTGCTGCCCAAGCCGGGGCTGGACGACGAGGATGCTCAGCGCCTTCTGGCACGGGTGCGGCTATTGGCGGGCGTGTCCGTGATCACCCGACTGCGCCGACGCGCTCCTGCGACACCCGCGCTCGCGCCTGCCAGGCCTGCGGCTGTCCCTATGTGCCCGACCGCCTCACGCGGTTTTCAGCGGGTGGTCGCCATTGCCTGTTCGACTGGCGGCCCCCAGGCACTCGCGCGGCTGTTAAGCAAGCTCCCCAAAGAGTTTCCCGCTCCCATCTTGATTGCCCAGCACATTAGCCCTGGCTTCATCGAAGGTATGGCGACATGGCTAGGGTCGCTCTGTACGCTGCCAGTGAGCGTCGCCCAAAGTAGCGAGCGCCTTCTGCCCGGACACATCTATTTGTGTCCGCCCGACAGTCAGATCAACGTAACGGCACAACACCGTTTGCAGCTGTCACCCGGCCCTGCACAGGCGCTCTACCATCCAAGCTGTGATGCCATGCTTCATAGCGTGGCGAGCGTATATGGAGCCGATAGTATTGGGGTGATTTTAACCGGTATGGGCCGAGACGGCGTCAGCGGCATGCGCGCGATTCAGCTCGCGGGAGGCACCACCTTGGCACAGGATGAAGCCAGCTCGGTGATCTACGGTATGAACCAAGAAGCCATCAATGCGGGCGTAGTACAGCAGGTGTTGGGGCTAGACGAGATCCCGACGCGCCTGCTTCGCGACGTGCGCTTCACCCCCTCACCCTGGCGGGCACCGCAATGAGTTCACTGGCACCGTTCAAGCAGTGGGTGCATCAACGCTGCGGGCTACATTTGGAAGGACTCGCTGAAGCGCGTTTGGTGCGCGCCATCGAAGCCTTGCACGTCGAACTCGGTACGCAAGACAGCCACGTCATGCTGACTCGTTTGGCGGAAGATGACGCGCTGTTCGACCGCTTTGTTAGCCAGTTGACGGTCAACGAAACGTACTTCTTCCGCGAACCGGAAACCCTTCACTGGCTGGTAGAGACGTACCTGCCACGTCGGCTGGCCGAGCAAGGCGGTCCGCTACGCTTACTCAGCGCTGGCTGCTCCTCGGGGGAGGAGCCCTATAGCGTCGCCATGGCACTACAAGAGCGCTACGGCGACCGCGCTCAAACGCTGTTCACCATTACCGGCGGCGACGTCGACCAGCAGGTACTGAAAAAAGCGCAGGCAGGGCGCTATGCGGGCATGGCGTTTCGTGCCCTTCACCCTTCACTAAAAGCCCGTTTCTTCACCCCGGTCGGGCGCAGTTTTCAGCTGGATACCACGCTGCGTCAGTGGGTGACGTTTCAGCCGCTGAACCTGCTGTCGACGAGCGCTTGCCACATGGATGGCCCGTTCGATGTCATCCTGTTTCGCAACGTCTCGATCTATTTTGACGAAGCTACGCGCCGTACCATTCAGCACCAGCTCAAGCAGCTTTTAGCCCCTAACGGCATTCTGCTATGTGGCGTGACTGAAACCTTAGGTAACGATCTAGGCGTGTTCTCTCTCAAGGAGGAGCAGGGGGTGTTCTACTTTCAAGCTGAGCTGCCGATGTCAGCGCGCTCCGTCAACGAACTCGTGCCCGTCGCCCCGCAGGCAACGAACGCACCGGTGGCGAGCGAGCCCGCCCCCCATGCGGAGCCTCTGCCCGCCGAGCCCAGTCACCAAGAGGAGCCGCCGCCCTTTTCAGCGCCACCGTCCGCTAACCACGACACGTTGCAGCACGCCCACGATGCGCTGAATCAAAACCGCTTCGACGACGCGAATGCCCTGCTGATGCCGCTGTTGGCCGACGACCCGTGGAGCGTTGATGCATTGCTACTGGCGGGCCTCGTTGCCCGCTGGCAACAGCAGCCTCAGCGCGCGTACGACTATTTCAAACGTGCGCTCTACGTGTCCCCCGAGTGCTGGCCAGCCCACTTTTATCAAGCGGAGCTGCTACGCCAAGGCGAGTTACCTGACCAGCCCACTCAGCGGCAGCGCGGTTACGCCGCCGTCGTACGCTTGCTGGACGCCTCTCCGCTAGCCAGTGGCGGATTAAAAGTGATTGCCTCGCCTTTGCCTCCCGGCGATGCCTGCTTCTTGGCAAAACGCTATATGAACGAACATGCCGTCACACAGGGAGCGGGCTAATGGCGCTCGATATTCGACGCTTCATTCAGCGGTTCGTCGAAGAGGCTGCTGACCACTTGCCCCGCTTGCGCGAAGGCATCAGCGCTTTGGAGCAAGGCGCCGCTGATAAAGAGCGTATCAATGAGCTATTTCGCTCCGCGCATACGCTCAAAGGCTCATCGCGGATGCTCAAGCTCACCCCTATCACCGCGGTGGCCCACAGCATGGAGGAGCTGCTCAGCGCTTTTCGAGACGGCAGCCAAGTGCCTGGTCCCGAGAGCATCGGCCTGCTCTATCAGGCAACCGATACGCTAGCCGACTACGTGGCCCAGCTTGCCCAGG
Source organism: Halomonas sp. McD50-4 (assembly GCF_022348135.1). Classification (NCBI taxonomy): domain Bacteria; kingdom Pseudomonadati; phylum Pseudomonadota; class Gammaproteobacteria; order Oceanospirillales; family Halomonadaceae; genus Halomonas; species Halomonas sp. McD50-4. Next base: position 112,988 of record NZ_JAKRFG010000005.1, read on the forward strand.
GCGCGGCACCCGACACGCTCGCCGTCGCCGACCCGGTGCTTTGCCAGGCGTTGGAAGCCGCTGCCCAACCCAGCACGGCCACTCTCTCCAACGCGGAGGAAGCCCCCGAACCCACAGCACCGCTGCCGCTGTCTCCACCGGTAACCCCACCGCGGCCCGCTGGCAGCGCGACCCTGGCACTCAGCGATACGGTGCGCGTGCGCCTGGAGCGATTGGACGATTTGATTCGTCTGATGGGCGAAGTGCTCTCGGGGCATCATCATCTGCATACGCTTGTCGAACAGGCGCAGGCGTTGGAAGCGCGTCTGCCTAGCGATCAGCGCAGCGCCTTTCATGCCTTCAACCGCGACTTGAAAGACAGTGTGCTGAGCCACGATGCGTTAATGAGCGACCTTCACGAGCGCGCCCTGCAGATGCGTATGCTGCCCCTCGGCGTGGTCTTCGACCCGCTGGCGCAGAAGGCCAGGGAGCTTGCCCAGTCACTAGGGAAGCACGTGGACTGCCGGGTGCGGGGCAGTGAGATCGAGCTGGATCGCCAACTGATCGACCGCCTTTCCGACCCGCTGATTCACCTGCTGCGTAACGCGCTGGATCACGGTCTAGAGACACCAGAGCAACGCAAAGCGGCAGGCAAACCCCCCCGAGGTCAGCTCATACTGGAAGCTTGGCAGGATGGCAACTGGGTCGTGGTGGAAATGCACGACGACGGCACAGGTATTGCGCTGGACGCCGTCCGCCAAAAAGCCCTGGCCAAGCAGCTGCTCAGCGAAGAGCAACTGTCGGCGCTCAGTGAGCAAGAGACGCTCGACCTGATCTTTTTGCCCGGTTTTTCGACCAAAGCGATGATCACCGATTTTTCGTGACGCGGCGTGGGTATGGACGTAGTGAAACGCACCATCATGGGCGAGCTGAGCGGCGATTTGCAGCTCAGCAGCGAGGCCGGCAAGGGCACGCGCTTTACGCTGCGTCTTCCACTATCACTGGCATTGATGCGGGTACTACTCATCGAAGCGGGCAACGTAACGCTCGGTATCACCGCCCCCCATGTGGCGGAGCTGGTCGAGTGCTCACCAGCGCAGTTCATCGACGCAGCGGGGCAGCCTACGTTGATCTTACGTAACGAGTTCGTGCCAGTAGTGCCGCTTGCCCAGCTGCTGGATCTGCCCGTGGCCGACACGCTGCCCGATCCGGCGTTACTGGTCGTCGTCCATCAGCGCCAGCAAAAACTGGCGCTGATCGTGGATACGCTGGTCGACGAGCGGGACATGGTGATCAAGCCGCTTCCCGAGCATCTACGCTACCTTCCCCTGATCTCGGGCATGGTGTCTCAGGGGCGTAATGCGCTGGTCAGCCTTCTCCACGTCCCGGCGCTGCTTGAACGCGCCAAGCGCCATACGCTCGCCCCCCGTGACGTAGAACCCAGCGGCACCGCTCACCGGATATTGGTCGTGGATGACTCTTTGAACACTCGGGAGATCGAAAAAGACGTGCTGGAAGCGTGGGGCTATCAGGTGACCCTGGCAGAGAATGGTCGCGATGGATTGAACAAAGCCCTGGCCGAGTCTTTCGATGCCGTGCTTACCGACGTTGAAATGCCCGTGATGGATGGCTTTGCGCTGACCGCCAGACTGCGCGAAAATGAGCTATATCGTCATAAGCCGATCATAATCATCACCTCTCGCGAAAAAGAGAGCGACCGCCAGCGGGGGATGGAGGTGGGGGCCGATGCCTACATCGTGAAGGGCAGCTTCGATCAGAACAACTTAGTGGAGACGCTCAAAGCCTTGTTGGGCTGAGTCTCCCGCCACGAGGATAACCATGCGAATATTGGTCGTAGACGACGACCCCTTAGCCGGGGAAATGACCGGGGCGCTGCTGGAGTTTCAGGGCCACGACGTCCTGCTCGCCAACGACGCCATGGAAGCCACCCACGAACTGGATTCCCATGACGATATCGCGCTGATCGTCAGCGACATGTATATGCCTCTGATCAACGGCATCGAGCTTTTGCACATGCTGCGAGAGCAGGGTGTCATGCTTCCCTTCATACTGCTCACTGGTGACACGCCGGATGATGCACTGCGCCAGACCCCAGGGCTCAGCGCTTGCTTACAGAAAGATGCCGCGCTAGACACGTCATTAGAGCGCGCCGTTGCCCAAGCGCTTGGTGCGTAGCCATGCCGTTACCCAGCTATGCCCGGCTCGTCCACTCGCACAGGTAGCCTGATGTCATCCTCTGCTTCTTCGCTGCACGATAAACTCAATCAACTGCGTCAGCGTTTCATCGACCAGTTACCCGCGCGTTTACAGCTCACTGTCGGGCTGTGGCAACAGAGCCAGGCCTCCGCCGAGGCACAGGCACGACTTGGCCCAGAGCTGCATCGGTTTTTCCATAGTTTGAAGGGCACCGGACGCTCACTGGGCTTCGAGCGCATTGCGCTATTGGCCGAGCAGGGCGAGGCCGCTCTCGACGGCCAAGCACCTGCCGGGCAGGTGGTGGAGCAGGTGTTCGTCCACCTCGCCGAGGAGCAGCAGCGGCTGCAGTCACTGCCTGAGCAACAGCGGGCACTGGCCGCCATGACCAGCGTCGAATTCTCGCCAAAGCCAGTGCAAACCCGCAGCAAGCGTCAGCGGCTGATCTACCTATGCGACGACGAACCGGACCAAGTGAGCCAACTGCTGCACCACCTGCGCTGCTTCGGCCACGAGGTAGTGCACTTCGAAGACACGGATACGTTCTTCAACGCCGTGATCACGCGTCGTCCCGACGCCATCATCATGGACGTGCAATTCCCTCAAGGTAATACGGCGGGCACCGAGACGCTCGCCAGCCTCAACAAGCTGACCGGTGAACCGCTGCCCTCGATCGTCCTCTCCGCCCACGGTGATTTTCACTCACGCCTCAGCGCCGTGCGAGCAGGCTGTAACGGCTACTTCACGAAACCGGTGAAACCGCTGGACTTGATGCTGGCCGTGGATGAGCTCACCACGCCCAGCGACGAAGAGCCGCTGCGCATTTTGATCGTGGACGATGAACCAGAGGTCGCGGCATATCATGCCCTCCTGCTGGAGCAAGCGGGGATGGCCGTACAGCAGGTCAATCACCCCGCCGATGCGCTGACGGCCCTCGAGCGATTTAGTCCCGACCTGCTGCTCGTCGATGTCTACATGCCCGTTTGTTCCGGCGAAGAGCTGGCGAACATCATTCGCCAACAGCCCGAACACGTGGGTCTACCGATCATTTATCTATCGAGCGAAACCGACAGCCAAAAACAGCTCTCGGCCATGACGGCGGGCGTCGAGGCCTTCATCACTAAACCCGTAATCCCCGATGAACTGGTCTCGGCCGTCACATTGCGCGCCGAGCGCCTACGTTTACTGCGCTCGCTGATGACCCGTGACAGCATGACCGGGCTATATAACCACAGCACCACCACCGAACTCATCAGCAAAGCATTGGCACAAGCGCACCGTGACAACACCGAGCATGCCATGGCGATGATCGACATCGACCACTTCAAAGCGGTGAACGATACCCACGGCCACCTTGCCGGTGATCAGGTCATCATCACCCTGGCAAGGTTGCTGAAAACCCGCCTGCGCATGTCGGATATCATCGGGCGTTACGGCGGCGAAGAGTTCGTCGTGCTACTCAAGGGGGTCAGCGACGAGCGCGCCTGCGAGCTGATCGATGCACTGCGCCACGACTTTGCCCAGGTGGACTTTCATGCGGGCGGCACGCGCTTTCGCTGTACGTTCAGTGCCGGCATCAGCCGTTTTCCTAACCACCCCTCCACCGAGTCGCTGCGCCTGAGTGCGGACCAGGCGCTCTACCGCGCCAAGCATCAGGGGCGCAACCAAGTGGTCACCAGCACGGAGCAGGACGATGACGGACTCCCCACGGACTGCCCCTGAGGCGAACGCCACCTTCGCGCAGGCGTTCAACGCGCGCGGCGATGAGACAGCCATTGTGGAGGTGGATGAGCCCAGTCAGCAGGTGGTCCTCTTCCAGCTCTCCGGTCAACCGTTTGCGCTGCCCGGCCAGGCAGTGAGCGAAATTTTGAAAGGCGACACGCCAGTGTATTTCGTCCCTGGCTTGCCAGATTCCACCGAAGGGGTAATTCACCTGCGCGGCCAGATCGAATCACTGATCACGTTGCAGCCGCTGTTGGGCCTTGCTCCGTCTCAAACCGACGGCATGATGCTTGTCGTGAAAGGCGCCGGCATCCGCAGCGCGGTCCGCATCGATCAGTTGCAGGATGTCTGCGAGCTGCCGATAAGTGCTTTGAAGACGCCTCCCGACACCCTGCCCAGTGCGCTGCGTCCCTACGTAAGCGCGCTTTGGCAATCCGATGACACGCAGCGCGCCACGGCTCTCCTCGACCCCGACGCACTGCTTCAAGCGTACCTACAGGGTCTTGGCTAGCCAGTGAGTACCGTGACCTGTGTTCGCTTCAACGCCTGCGGCCATCAGTGGGCGCTGGAAGCTCACCACGTCAGGCGTATCGATAGCGCCGCGACGCTGGCACGTTACGTGTCTTTCGAGACACTCATGTGCCGAGGACCTGGACACTCGAGTCGCTGGCTCACGCTGATCGACCGCCAAGGCCCTTGGCAGCTTGGCCTGCCTGGCGACAGCGAGCTTATCCCTCTCCAGGTCGCTGACCTCCACCCTCTGCCGCCGCTTTTGGCCGCCCGCACATCCTACCCGGCGCTTTGCGGCGTCGCCCTGGAAGGAGCGTCCATGACGTTTCTTCTCGAGGGTGGACGACTCGGCCTGCCCGTCGATTCTGACTCAGTGGACTAACCACAAACAGGTCACCCGGCTGCCCGGCTCTACTTGGCAGTGCGGTTCGATCACGGCCAACGCATCAGCCGCAATACACGAAGAGAGCACGGCTGAGTTTTGGTCGTCGAACGCCTCGGCCTCTATCCCCTCGGCGGTAAAGCGCAACGCCACGCGCATGTAATGCTGGCGCGGACCGGTGTCAGTGGCGAACCTAGCCGTGGCCGTCAGTCGCGGCAACGACCCAAGCGAGGGGCAATCTAGGAGCGCCCCAATGAGCGGCCGCAGAAACAGCCATGCGCCCACGAACCCCGATACCGGGTTGCCTGGTAACCCCACGAAACGCGCAAGGCTACCGTCGTCACGGGGGAGTCGCCCCAACGCCAGGGGCTTACCGGGACGAATCGCCAGCTTCCACATATCGAGCTGGCCTAGCGATTCCAGGGCCGCTTTGACGTGGTCTTCCTCACCCACGCTCACACCACCCGTGCTCACCACCACGTCGGCGTCGGCAGCTGCGGCGTTCAACAGCGCGACGGTCTGGGCGTAGTCATCGGGTACGCTCACCAACTGAACCACCTCAGCACCAAACGTCTCTAGCAGGCGCTTGAGCATCGGGCGGTTGGAGTTATACAGCTGGCCAGGCTCGAGCGGCGTACCGGGATCGACGATCTCATCACCGGTGGAGAGCAGCGCCACCCGAGGACGACGACGAACGCTGACGTCGGTGATGCCCTGCCCCGCTAAATGCCCTAACGCTGCGGCCTCCAAGCGCTCACCTGCATTGAGCAGCAGATCGCCTTGACGTACGTCGCGCCCCTGCAAGCGCACGTTATCACCGGCAGGCACATCGTCTGGGATAAGCGCTTCGCCCTCCTTTTCGACCACCCGCTCCTGCATCACTACGCAGTCAGCGCCGGGGGGCATCTGCCCGCCGGTGAAAATCCGCGCGCAGGTGCCCGCTGCCAGCGGCTGTGCCGTATCGCCCGCCGCAACTCGCTGGCTGACCAACAGCCACTTACCGGCGTCTACAGCGCGCAGCGCATAGCCATCCATCGCGCTGTTATTGAAAGGAGGCACGTCCAGCGTCGCCGTGACCGGCTCGGCCAGCACACGGCCAGCGGCGTCGTTCAACGCGACTCGTTCAACCGCTAGCGGCATAACCTCGGCCAGCAGCGCGTCGAGCGCCGTTTCGATCGGCTGCAGCTCAGCCATGCTGCCCCCGGCCTGGAATCACCAAGTTGGCAAAGTTACAGGGCTTATGGCGGCTATCGAGCTGCTCGGCCAGGATGCCGTCCCAGCCGGTGCGGCAAGCGCCGGTGGAGCCCGGCAGACAAAACACCACCGTGGCGTTGGCAAAACCGCCCAGCGCGCGGCTCTGAATGGTGGAGCTACCGATCTCATCGCCGCTCAGCTGGCGAAAGCGCTCGCCAAAGCCTTCGATGCGTTTATCCAGCAGTACCGAGACCGCCTCGGGTGTGGAGTCACGCCCGGTAAATCCGGTGCCACCGGTGGTCAGCACCACCTGCACGCTGGGGTCGGCGATCCACTGCGCCACCACCGCCCGAATTTGATACACGTCATCCGGCACGATGCGCTTGTCGGCCAAGCGGTGGCCCGCCTCGGTCAACCGCTGCACCAGCGATTGGCCCGAGCGATCGGTCTCTTCCGTGCGAGTATCCGAGACGGTGAGCACCGCGATGTTCAGCGCTTCCATGGCATCCATCGGCTACTCCTCGCGCTCATTTTGAGCATTAGCTTGTTTCCTGGCTTGACGCGCCTCGAGCGCGGCGAGCTGTTCCGGCGTCGCCTCGCCCTGGTGATGCGCCTTCCACTTACTGTAGGGCATGCCGTAGACATACTCGCGGGCGGCCTCCAGATCCAGCTCGGTGCCGTGCTGATCAGCGGCGGTCACCAGCCATTTCGAGAGGCAGTTACGGCAGAAGTCCGCCAGAATCATCAGGTCGATGTTCTGCACGTCTTTATTGTCATCCAGATGCTTCAGCAGGCGGCGAAACGCGGCGGCCTCCAGCTCGGTGCGGGTGGTGGCATCCAGTTCGTCAAATGTCGCCATGGTCATTCCTCTTTCCCAATGCATGGAAGTGCAGCATAACAAAAGACACCGCCCGAAGGCGGTGTCGAAGGGCATTCACGTTCACTGATGTCGACGGAGTGACTCAGCTTGGCTTAGCGGCAGAGTTGGCTGCCGAATGCTCGCCGCTGTCACCCGCTTTACGCGCCGCTATCTCTTCTTCGCTGATGGCCTGATCTTTGACCTCTTCGTACCACAAATTGTGGTGCTCTTTGGCCCAGGTTTCATCCACGTAGCCGGTGGTCATGCCTTCCAGCGCGCCTTCCGTGCCCAGCGTGCCGATGTAGATGTGGCCCAGCGACACGGCGGTCAGGCCGAGCGCTCCTACGGCGTGGATGATGTTGGCCCACTGCATGGTGTCGCGACCCTGGTCGAAATTGGGGAAGTCGAGCACGAAGCCGCTCGCCACCACCAGAATGCCGACGGATGCCAGCAGCCAATACCAGGCTTTTTCACCGCCGTTGCAGAAGCCCGCATCGACATGGCCTTTGCCAATCATGCCGCCGCCTTTTTTGAACCATACCCAGTCGTGCTTTTTGGGAATGTTCTCTTTGATCAGGCTAATCAGCATGATCACCAGCAGCACCCCGAAGATCGGTCCCAAATAGTTGTGCAGCACTTTGGAGGCCGACACCATCCAGCCCCATACGGCATCGCCAAATAGAGAGCGGAACACGAACTTACCCAGCAGCAGGTTGAGTCCGGTCAATGCCAGGGTGATGAACAGCGTGGCGACGGTCCAGTGTAGAGCGCGCATTAGCAGCGACCAGCGCAGTAGCAGACGACCGGTGCGCGGCTCTTCCAGATACTTCCGCCCGACGATGAAGTAGAACAGCGCGATCAGTGCTGCCATGCCGCCAATGGCAATCATGCCAAACGGCGACACCCAGCGGTTACGCAGAATGCGCCACGTTTCGCCGCTCGCGTTGATCAGGTTGTAGTTACTTTCATGCCGCGAGTCGCGGTAGTTGGGCCCGGTTTCTCCGCTGCGCACCTGACGCCACTGGTCGGCGGTGATGCCCGGCGCAGCCGTGGTCATTTCACGATCTGGATCGGCTTGCGCCACGGCCATTTGGGTGACGCCCAGGCTGGCCACCAACAGTACCAGCATGAGACAGAGACGCCAGCCGCGCTGTAGCCAGCTAGCGGTGCCCCTAGGCGCCCGTGAGGGCACCTTTGTCATGGTCAAGGTTGTCATGACACGCCTCCTTACCCTTTGCGGGCAGCATCGTAGGCAAGGTTGTCAGTGCTAGCCTGAGGATTGTTCGACCACGCACCATCTTTATGGCCACGGTGTACCACGCGTTGACGGAAGATATCGGCAACGTCCTGCGCGTCTCCGGCCAGCAGCGCTTTAGTGGAGCACATCTCGGCGCACAGCGGCAGCTTGCCTTCTGCGATGCGGTTAGAGCCGTACTTCTGGTACTCCTCTTCTTTGGTTTCGGCGGGACCACCAGCGCAGAAGGTGCACTTGTCCATCTTGCCGCGCTCGCCGAACGCATCTTGCTGCGGGAACTGCGGCGCGCCAAAGGGACAGGCGTACAGGCAGTAACCACAGCCGATACATAGGTCTTTATCGTGGAGTACGATGCCGTCGTCGGTTTTGTAGAAGCAGTCGGTGGGACATACCGCCATGCAGGGGGCATCGTCGCAGTGCATGCAGGCAACGGAGATGGACATTTCGTCCGCTTCACCGTCGTTCAGGGTCACCACGCGGCGGCGCTGAATGCCCCACTCGACGTCATTGGCGTTCTTACAGGCAGTGACGCAGCCATTGCACTCGATGCAGCGCTCGGCGTCACACATAAATTTCATTTGAGCCATGGTGTTCTCCTCGTGCCGGTGCGGGGGTAGCCACACCGGCATGCTGTCTGGTCAGGTCGTGTTAGCTGGCGCGTTCGATACGGCAAATGGTGCACTTGGTCTCTTGCATCAGTGTCACCGGATCGTAGCCGTAGGTGGTCGCGGTATTGGCCGCTTCACCAGTCACGTAGGGAACGGTGCCTTCCGGGTAGCGGTCGTGCAGGCTTTCGCCCTGGAACACGCCGCCAAAGTGGAACGGCATGAACGCCACTTTACGATCCACGCGGGGCGTCACCAGTGCTTTTACTTTGACCCGACCACCTTCGGCGCCTTCGACCCACACCTGATCGCCATCGCGGATGCCAATGTCGTTGGCATCGGCTGGGTTGATTTCGACGAACATCTCCTGCTGCAGCTCGGCCAGCCAGGACATGGAGCGCGTCTCTTCACCGCCACCTTCGTACTCGACCAAGCGACCGGAGGTCAGAATGATCGGATACTCCGCGCTGTTGTCACGGTCCTGGATGGTTTTGTACATCGTGGGCAGACGCATGATGGAGTCGAAATCGTCCCATGTCGGGTAGCGCTCGACCAGGTCACGGCGGGTGGTGTAGAGCGGCTCCCGGTGTTTCGGAACGGCATCTGGGAAGGTCCACACCACGGCGCGCGCTTTGGCGTTGCCGTAAGGCGCACAACCGTGTTCGATGGCCACCCGCTGGATACCGCCGGAGAAGTCGGTCTTCCAGTTTTGGCCTTCGGCCGCTGCTTTCTCCTCATCGGTGAGATCATCCCACCAGCCCAGATCTTTGAGCAGCTGATCGGTAAACTCCGGGTAGCCGTCGTCGATGTCACCGCCAACCGGTGCCGAGCCTTCCGCCAGCAGGTTCACACCGTCGCGCTCGATACCGAAGCGGGCGCGGAAGCCCATGCCGCCTTCCATGACCGGGACGCTGGTGTCGTAGAGGTTGGGCGAGCCGGGGTGCTTGAACTCAGGCGTTCCCCAGCAGGGCCACGGTAGGCCGTAGTAGTCGCCATCGGCAGGGCCGCCCTGGGCACGCAGGTTCTCAAAACTGAAGGTGTGCCAGTTTTGCTGGTGCTCTTTCAAGCGCTCTGGGCTTTGGCCGGTGTAGCCGACGGTCCACATACCGCTGTTAATTTCACGCAGTACGTCTTCGATCACCGGTCGATTGCCTTCCATCGCGAAGTTCTTCACGAACTCGTTGCCAAAGCCGAGCTTGTTGGCAAATAGATACATGATTTCGTGGTCCGGCTTGGACTCGAACAGCGGCTCGATGACCTGGTCGCGCCACTGAATCGAGCGGTTCGTTGCCGTGACGCTACCGGTCGTTTCAAACTGGGTGGCGGCGGGCAGCAGGTACACGCCGTCGGTACGGTCATGCATGACAGCGGCAACGGTGGGATACGGGTCGACGATGACCATCATCTCCAGCTTCTGCATCGCCTTCTGCATTTCGACGCCGCGGGTTTGCGAGTTGACCGCGTGGCCCCAGTAGAACATCGCTTTCAACGCAGTGCGCTGGGAGATGTTGTCATCCTCTTCCAGCACGCCATCCACCCAGCGAGAGACGGTGATACCGCTGGAGTACATCGGTTTGCCATCGGCGTACTCGGTGTCGTCGAAGCGGCCTTTCAGCCATTCGTAGTCCACGTCCCACACCTTGGCCCAATGCTGCCAAGCCCCCTCTGCCAAGCCGTAGTAACCCGGCAGGGAGTCACACCCTAGCCCCAAGTCGGTCGCGCCTTGCACGTTGTCGTGACCACGCAAGATGTTGGCGCCGCCACCGGATTTACCGATGTTACCCAGCGCTAGCTCTAGAATGCAGTAGGCGCGGGTGTTGTTGTTGCCGGTGGTGTGCTGAGTACCGCCCATGCACCACACCACGCAGCCGGGGCGGTTGTCGGCAAGACGCTTGGCTACGTCGAACATCTCGGCTTCGGGTACGCCAGTAATGTCTTCGACGACGCTGGGCGGGAACTGGGCGACTTCGGCCCGCACATCGTCCATGCCATAGACGCGCTGGCTGATGTACTCACTATCTTCCCAGCCGTTTTCGAAGATGTGCCACAGCAAGCCCCAGATGTAAGCCACGTCCGAGCCGGGGCGAATGCGCACGTACTTGTTGGCTTTCGCCGCCGTACGCGTAAAGCGCGGGTCTGCGACGATGATGTCGCAGTTGTTGCGCTCTTTGGCAATCAGGATGTGCTGCATGGCGACCGGGTGCGCTTCACTGGGGTTCGAGCCAATGAACAGGATCGCCTTGCTGTTGTGCATATCGTTGAGCGAGTTGGTCATCGCTCCATAACCCCAGGTATTGGCTACACCCGCCACGGTCGTGGAGTGACAAATACGTGCCTGGTGGTCAGTGTTGTTGGTGCCCCACATGGAGGCGAGCTTGCGCATCAGATACGCCTGCTCGTTGTTGAACTTCGCCGAGCCCAACCAGTAAACGCTGTCCGGGCCGTAGCTGTCGCGCAGCTCGAGCAGCTTGTCGCCGATCTCGTTGACCGCCTCGTCCCAGTCCATGCGCTGCCACTCGCCCGCCACTAACTTCATCGGGTACTTCAAGCGGCGCGTGGAGTGGCCGTGCTGGCGCAGCGACGCGCCTTTGGCACAGTGGGCCCCACGGTTGATCGGGTGGTCGAAGGCAGGCTCCTGTTTGGTCCAGATTCCCTCTTGCACTTCGGCATAGACACCACAACCCACCGAGCAGTGGGAACAGATGGTGCGCTTGGTCTCCACCGGGGAGTCGAGCACCGGCGTTTTATTCGCCGCTTCGGTGCGCTGCATCATCGGCGCGCCCATGAAGCCTGCTGCGGCAACGCCGCCAGTGGCGACGCCCGTACGCTTCAAGAACTGACGACGGGAAATACCCAGTCCAGTGGTCGCAGGGGCGTTCGTTTTACGAGTTAAACGCATGGCAAATCTCCTGGCAGTTCGCCGTCAGTCACGCAGCGATGCGTAGTAAGCACGAATATGGTCGGTCTCACGGTAGTTCACCGTCTGCTTGTCGCGCTCGACCGGGCTCTTGTCATCCGCCTGTGCCAAGGTGACGTGGCCGACCGCAGCGGCGGCACCCGCAGCAGCGGTGCCTAAACCAACGGTTTTCATAAACCGGCGGCGCTCAGGGTTATGTGACTGGTGCATGGGGTTCTCCTCTTTCATGCTTTTCTTATACGTGGCCAGCAGGCCTGTCGTTCACTTACCGCTGCGCACGGTCACGTCACGGTGTGGCTTTGCGCGCTGCACCGGCGTCATAGGAAGCAGGCTCCACTATGCGTACCGGTCGATAGGCCGCCTGATCGCTCAAGCGTGCCTGTTCGCTCTCCATGAAAGCGCTACCCAACTGCCCCAGCGCTGCATAGAAAGCGGTGTCTACGTTGGCAAGGTCATCCCAACAGCGGCTGGCCCAAGGGGCAAGATGCCGTTGAAAAAAGGTAAATTGCTCGCCATTTTGTACCGCGATGAGCATGGCCATCACTTCACACACCGCGGCCAGGTGATCTTCTGGATCCCGGGTATGCTCGCAGCGCTCGAAGCCCAGCGCTCGGAGGTCTTGGCGCAGTGCGACCAACGCGGCTTCCATCAATTCGCCATTTCGGTACCAAGACGCATAGGGGACTACGTCGCCTTGAATCACGCCGACCAAGTGGCGAAAATGCGCCCGTTTCAAGCCGTCGACATCGCTCTGGGCCGCGGCCAGCGACAGCGCCGCCCAACACTCGGCAATACGGCTGCCGTCTTGCTCGTTATCCAAGCTCGCCAACCACGCCAGCAGCTCGCCATCCGGCGCTTGGCGCAGCAGGCTGGCGAGCAGTTGGTAGATATCCATGCGCAGTGCATCGGTGTCGCTTAGCGTCGGCATTGCATCGCTCATAGCTTCATACCTTTAGTTGCGCGTTAGGGTCGCGCGCCATGGTTTTCCAAACGTCTTTCACCCGGCAGTCTTCGCACATTTCCAACCGCGCCATGGCATCCCCGGCAAAATAAGGGTGATTGGCCAGCTTGGCTTTGATGGTGGCCACGGTACTGGCCGTGGCGAACGGCTTGCCGCAGCCGATGCACTCGAACGCCGCCTCCTCATGGCAAATGTGCCGTGTGTCGCGCTCGGGCGCGGCGAGGAACCCCGGCGCCAGCGTAATGGCGTCTTCCGGGCAGGCCTGTTCGCAGAGCCCGCACTGCACGCAGTCTGCTTCGAGAAAACTCAGCGCGGGGGCGTTGCCCCCAGACTTGAGCGCAGGCGTTGGGCAGTTGCTGACGCAGGCGTGGCACAGCGTACAGGCCGCGCTATCCACCTGAATACCACCGTACGCCGCGCCCTGAGGCATGGCATGACGCTCACCGCTGGGCGCACCCAACTCGGCCAGTCGCGTCAGAACCACGTTCAGGCGGGCACGCTTGTTAGGCTCGTCGAAGTTCAACGGCGACTCGGTGAGCGGAGTGAGGCTCGGCAGCGCATCGCGCTCGCTCTCGTCTCCAGCGGGCAGCAGCTTGATGCGTGCCGTGTCGTGGCCAAGCGCGGTCAGTAGCGCGTGCGCCTGGGCGATTTGCTGCTCTAAAAACGCGCTGAGCCGATTCGGCATGTCATCGTGAAGCTGAATGCGCACTTCGGCGGCACCGCTGGCAAGTGCCGTCAGCCACTGGTCGTGACCCGCCGCGCCCAGTTCTTCTAAGGGTGCATCGATGATATGACCCGGCGTGGTAATACCTGCGTTGCGCTCGGCTTCCAGCGAGTCATGGGTGATGAAGCGCAGCACCGGCACCTCGCCACCGGCGTCGCGGTAGGCAGATAGCCAAGTGGCGAGCGTATCCTGCTGCCGGCGGGTTTCCGGTAGGCGAAACTCGATGGCACCGGTCGGGCACGCGCTGGTGCAGCTCCCCACGCCCTGGCAGAGAAACGGATCGATCTCGATGCGCGACTCGATGCGGCCTTGGATGCTGGCAATCGCATCCGCCGGGCAGACGTCGAGACAGCGGGTGCAGCCAACGTTACCGCTGGACGAGTGGGCACAAAGATCGGTATTGACCTGGAAATAGCGCGGTTTGTCGAATTCGCCCACCAGTTCGGTCACGCTCTCCAGCACGTCGGCACGCTCTGCCTCCTGACGCTCCCACGCGAGGCGCAGGTAGCCCGGCGGCGGCAACTCCCATGCAGCCACGCCCAATGCGCCTTCGGTGAGATCCAGCACCACGTCGAAAACGTCGCGTTCGATCAATGCTTGCGCCAAATTGAGCGCGTCGCCATCGGCTTGAGCCAGGGTGGTTCGGAACCCGCCCAGGTGGCCCGCAATACGCAGTTGGGGCTGCTGATGTGTGCTCAGCAGGTGTGCGGTAACCGGCTCGCTGGTGGCAGGAAGATCGACAGCGACATCCGTCGTCAGCAGCGTCAGCGACGCGAGCCCACGACCTTGCAGCGCACGCGCCGCTGGGCTGACGGACGCTGCACGACCCAGTAGCAATACGTGCCCTCGGCTATGGTAGGTCACGTTGGCAGGCGTTAAATTCACCGGCCATGAGATACGCCGACGCACCGCTTCACGGGCGGCGGCGTTACGCTGGTCGTCGATCGACGCCAGTTGGATTCGTTGGTTCATGCATTCTCACGGTCAAGAGGTCGTTTTTGTTATAATTAGCGTTTAGATGTCGTCATTTCGAGGATGACTTTCGACGTTATATCGACATAGCTTATTGTATCAGCGTACGGCGCAAACCGCTTTTTTGCCACTTCCATTGGTCGAATCGCTGTCAACGCAAGCCTGCTCGGTTTTTTTACAACCCACTGATTCAAAAAGCTAACCGTCTTTTTTTCGCTCTCCCAGAGCGTGATCGGAATCATCAGACCGGTCGTCTAGTGAGACACTTTGTACAAAACTGTCATCACTTGTGCAAGCGCTCCCCTGCCCAGCTCCCTTCTCATCCTCATCATGGCCCGCGCGTTCTGCGTCGTTTTGCGCGGACTCGTCCAGCTTATCGAGGGCCTCCTCTGCTTTATTGGCCCAGCGCCGCAGCTTGCCCGCCAGCTCGCTCGCCATCGGCTTCAATTGCTGAGTGTAGTCAGCGTCGTAATCGTCCAGACCATCGCGCACGTTGTAGTTACCGGTGGCCCAGAGCCTGCGTAGTGCGCGACGGCGCAGGGCGGCGCTCACGCCAGGCACCATGAAGGCACTGAAATCACTGCCAGCAGGCAGCGTATCCGGATCGGGCAGCGTGTGGTCCAAACTACCGGGAGGTGGCAACGCTGACGTCTCTTGCTCGTCAGTGGCTGCCTCGACGGCTACGTCATCGGCCCCATGATCGGCAACATTAGCGCGCTGTTCCGCCGACGGCCTGACGCGCTCACCTTGCTCGACACCCGTAGGCTCGGGAGAGTCAGTTTCAGACGAGCTAGGCGGAAGGTTCTCGTCATCGAGACCGCGCTTTTTACGCGACCAGCGCTCAAAACGGCTCACTGCGGCTGCTCCTTGGCCGGGGTCTCTTTACCACGCCCGGCTCCTTTGCGTTTTTTCTTGCGGGTTTCCACCGGGGCGTCACCGTGGCGAGCTAGGTAGTGCTCGATCCACACTTGAATCGCCATCGGCATGGGCGCTTCCAACACCTGCTGCTCGCCATCGAGCCAGCCCGCGGCGACGTCTTGGCTGGCGGTCATCGCATCGGGCGTCGGGGTCTGCCCCGTGAATCCAGCACGCACGAACAGGCGCGGTGTGGACGAGGTAAGGTTGAACCGGTAGGCCGCTCGCTCGGTCATGTAGAGCTGCAAGTTGAGAACACACTCCCCCTGGTCGCCCGGCACGAGCTCGGCAATACGCCACTGGGTCTGTGTGAAACGTCCCACCTGCTTGGCCTCCGCCATCAAGGTGACGCTCAGCGCGCGCAAATTATCACTCATGGGTTTCACCCCCTTAGACCTTGAACGGGTAGACAAGTAAGCCTTTTGAGCGCCATCATCGTCAACTCAGACTATTTTACTCAACTATTATCGTAATGTTCGCCGTGTTTGCGTTACCCACACCACGTTTTGGTATCAGTGAGGATTGCGGATGCCCGCCCTTCAGCTAAGCCGAGCCCGCTTACCGGCCACGACCACCATCGATGTCATGGATGCCTACGGCGACACGCGCGCCCAGGCGATTGCCGCCGAGCGTGCGCTCACGGTCTACCTCAATAAGCGCGAGATCGTCACGCTAATGACCCTAGGAGACGACCCAGAAGCGCTGGTGGTAGGCTACTTGCGTAATCAGGGTCTATTGCGCAGCGCCGAGGATTTGGCCGCCGTGCAGGTCGATTGGGACGTCGAAGCAGCGGTGGTCGTCACTCGCCATCTGCCGGAGGACTTGGAAGCGCGCCTGGGCAAACGCACCGTGACGACCGGATGCGGCCAAGGTACCGTGTTCGGAAACCTGCTGGAGCAAACCGCCCTGACCGCGCTGCCCGAGACACCGTTGGCGCAATCCACTCTGTATGATTTATTGGCTAATTTGAACACCTATAATGACACCTATCGCAGCGCGGGGGCGGTTCACGGCTGTGCGCTGTGCCACCAAGCGCGGGTGCTGGATTTCGTCGAAGACGTGGGCCGACATAACGCCGTCGATACGCTGGCCGGCCGCCAGTGGCTCAATCAAGCGGACAGCCAGAGCGCCGATATTTTCTATACCACCGGCCGCCTCACCTCCGAAATGGTGCTAAAAGTCGCGCAAATGGGCATTAGCGTGCTGGTATCGCGCTCAGGCGTGACGCAAAAAGGCGTAGAGCTGGCCGAACGTTTCGGCGTCATGCTGATCGCTCGGGCCAAAGGCAAAAGCTTCCAAGCGATCAACGCCGCTGGCCGCTTGACCCTAGACGCCATTCCCCCCAAACCGCCCAGCGCGCGCTCGTCCAAGGAGGCAGGCGTATGATAGCCAAGCAGGATCTCACCGGAATGATTCTCGCGGGCGGCGAGGGTCGCCGTATGGGCGGTCGAGACAAGGGGCTCGAGCCTTTCGCGGGCCTGCCGCTGGTGGCGCATACCGTCAAACGCTTTGACGGTCACGTGCATGAGCTGATGATCAACGCCAACCGCAACGGCGATGCCTACGCGCTGTTTGCCGACCGCGTCATCGCTGATGCCGAAGGCGGTTTCAAAGGTCCGCTGATGGGTATTTACAGCGGCCTATGTGCCGCCCAAACGCCGTGGCTATTGGTCGCCCCTTGCGACTCCCCGGCGCTGCCCTTCGATGTGGTGTCGCGGATGATCGCGGGGGTTATCCAAGAAGGTGTCGAACACGACATTGCCGTGGCCTTCGATGGCGAGCGCCTGCACCCGGTCATCGCGCTACTGCGCACGTCGCTGGCCGACGATTTGGCCGCGACGCTGGCCGACGGCGAGCGTAAAATCGACCGTTGGTACGCCCGCCACGCTTGGTGCCGCGTCGATATGTCGGATTGCCCGGAAGCGTTCGCCAACCTCAACACCGAAGAGGAAAAAGCGCGTTTGGAGCAGGCCATGACGACATCCTCCCAGGAGGTGCCATGAGCCTATCGTGTTTCGAGCTGGGCGAGCAGATGCTGAGTGTCGAGGCCGCCCGAGCGGCGCTGATGACGCTGGTGGAAACGCCGGTAGCCGTCGAGCAGGTGCCGCTGAGCCGCGCCTACGGGCGCAGGCTGGCCGTCGACATCACCGCCCGAATCAACGTGCCGCAAAATACCAACGCGGCGATGGATGGCGTTGCCCTGGCATGGCCCAACGCGTCGCCTCATGCTGTGCACTTTCCTGTCATCGGCGACGCCGTTGCCGGGCAAGCGTTCGACGGTCATGTGCTCCCCGGCCAGTGCGTACGCATCACCACCGGCGCGCCCATGCCTAGCGGCACCGATACGGTCATCATGCGTGAACAGCTCGTCGAAGAGGCGTACCGTGTCACCGTCGAACGCCCCGAGCGCGTCAGCGTCGGGCAGCACGTTCGCCAAGCGGGCGAGGACATTGCCGAGGGCGACGTGGCGTTGACGGCAGGCACACGGCTGGACGCTGCGGGCATGGGTCTGGCAGCCTCGCTGGGCTACGCCGAGATCACGGTGTATCGGCGTCCCAAGGTCGCGATTTTCTCTACCGGCAACGAAGTCACGCCGCCAGGGGAGCCGTTGCCCAGCGCCGGGATTTACGATACCAACCGGTTTACCTTGATGGGCATGCTCAGCGAGCAAGGGGCCGAGGTCGTGGATCTAGGCATTTTGCCCGACGACCCGCACACCATCGAACGGGCGCTGGCCGAGGCTGCGACACAGTGCGACCTGGTGATCACCAGCGGCGGGGTATCGGTCGGTCATGCGGATTACACACGCACCGCGCTGGAGGCCCTTGGGCGGCTGGCCTTTTGGCGGGTGGCGCTGCGCCCGGGTCGCCCCATGGCCTGCGGCCAGCTAGGCGCTTCGCGCACGCCGTTCGTGGGTCTGCCAGGCAACCCGGTGGCCGTCATGGTAACGTTTAGTCAGTTCGTGGTGCCGCTGCTGCAGCGGCTGCAAAGCCAACCACCGGCAGCACCGCGACGGCTGACGGCGATGGCCCAAACGTCGCTTAAAAGTCGTTTGAAACGCACGGATTTTTTGCGCGGTGTCTATACGTGCGATGACCAGGGAGTGCTGCACGTGCGCAGCACCGGCGCCCAGGGTTCGGGTATTTTGACATCCATGGTGATGGCCAACTGTTTGATCGAACTTGGCGATGACCAAGCAGGCGCTCAGCCAGGCGAGGCGGTCTGCATTCAACCCATAACGAGCTGGCAATGACCGAACAACTGATCGACGATTTTGGCCGCCGGGTACGCTACGTACGCATGTCGGTCACTGACCGCTGCGACTTTCGCTGCGTGTACTGCATGAGCGAGGAAATGACGTTTCTTCCCCGTGCGCAAGTCCTCACACTGGAAGAGCTGGCCATGGTGGCACGCGCCTTCACCGAGCTGGGTGTCGAGAAAATCCGCCTGACCGGGGGGGAGCCGCTGGTGCGTAAAGGCATCGAGCAACTCGTGGACGACATCGGCGCCCTACCAGGGTTGGACGACTTCACCATGACCACCAACGGTGCCAGCCTACGTAAACACGCCAAGCGGCTCTACCAAGGCGGCTTGCGTCGGCTCAATATCAGCCTCGACTCTCTCGATCCCGAGCGCTTCAAGCAGCTCACGCGCACCGGCGATCTCGCCAAAGTGATCGACGGCATCCACGCCGCCCAAGAGGCGGGCTTCGAGCGCATCAAGCTGAACGCGGTAATTTTGAAGGGCCGCAACGAAGACGAAGTGCTCGACTTGGTGACCTTTGCCCGCCAGGAAGGCCTCGATATCAGTTTCATCGAGGAGATGCCGCTGGGCGATGTATCGGATCACTCCCGGGCGGAGACTTTCTACTCCAGCGACGACGTCCAGGCGATGATCGAAACCCGCTACCCGCTGACGGCGACTACCGAGACCACGCCCGGGCCGTCGCGCTACTTCAGAATGGCCGACAGCGATAGCCGCGTAGGCTTTATCTCGCCCCATAGCCACAACTTCTGCGATAGCTGTAACCGCGTTCGGGTCACCGTGGAAGGCCGTCTGCTGCTGTGCTTAGGGAATGAACACTCGGTGGACTTGCGCGCCGTGTTGCGCCGCCACCCTGGCGACATGCAGGCGCTCAAAACCGCCATTATCAACGCCCTGCCGCTCAAGCCAGAACGCCACCACTTCACCACCGACGGTGATGTGCAGGTGGTGCGTTTCATGAACATGACCGGAGGCTAACCGTTGGCTGCTGCGTCACGCGTACCCGTTCACATCGTCACCGGCTTTTTAGGTAGCGGTAAAACCACGCTTATCCACAGCCTGATCGAACAAAAGCCTGTGGATGAGAAGTGGGCCATTCTGGTCAACGAATTTGGTCAGATCGGCATCGACCAAGCCATGTTCGATCGCCGCGACGATGTGGTGGTGAAGGGCCTACCCGGCGGCTGTCTGTGCTGTCAGCTTGCGTTCGTGTTACAGGCCGCGCTGGTCAATCTGTTGGCGCGCAGCAAGCCTGACCGGGTGATCATCGAGCCCTCCGGCCTTGGCCACCCGGCGGGGTTGCTCGACCTGCTGCGCGGTGAGGCGTTTCAGGATGTGGTAGCCGTACAAGATATTATCGCCACGCTCGACCCTCGTCGCCTGGACGACACCCGCGTGCGCGAGCACGAGACGTTTCAAGACCAGCTGCAGATGGCCGATGCCATCGCCATTACGATGGGTGACCAAGCAAGCGAGGCCCAGCATCGTCGAGCGCAGCAGTTTGTCGGTGCGCTATGGCCAACGCCAAAGTGGGTGCATATCGTCGACCACGGCAAACTTCCCGTGGCGCTGCTGCTGGAGAGCGGTCAGGCCAGCCAGCCAGCGCAGACCGCGATGCCTGACGCGCACCACGCCTTGGCGGCGGCCCCGAGCCTGGATGGCGCGTTTTTCGATTTCCCACCGCCGCCCGGGGCACCTCAGCAGCAAACCGCCAACACCTTGGGCTACACCAGTACCGGCCTGCGCTGGCACCCCACCGAACGCTTCGACCTCGACCTGCTTGCCCACTGTGTCGGTGAATTACCTACCTCCGCTCGGGTGAAGGGCGTGTTTCACACCACGGATGGCTGGAAACGGCTCAACCGCGCCGACGGAGCGCTCAGCGTCGCCAGCAGCGCCTGGCGGCAAGACTCGCGGCTCGAAGTGATTACCCCCGACCCTATCCCCTCCGACGCTATCGACACTATCGAACACGCGGCGCTCATCGCCACCCTGCATGCACAGCTGGCTCGCTCACGAGTGGAAGCGCCCTGATACCATCGCCTCGATCTCACTGACCGGAACCGGGCGACCATACAAATAGCCTTGAAAGGCGTGGCAGTCGTGAGCCATGAGCCACACCTGCTGGGTCTGGGTTTCGACCCCCTCGGCAATGATGTCGAGGTTCAAGCTCTTGGCCAGGGCGATGGTACTCTCCACGATCGCCGCATTGGCCTTGCTCTCAAGTACTTGGTGTACAAAGGACTGATCGATTTTTAGCTGATCCAGCGGCAACTGAGCCAAATAGGCCAACGACGAGTAGCCGGTGCCAAAATCGTCCAATGAAAAGCGCACACCCAACGCCTTCAAGCTCAACATTTTATCTCGAGCGTCGTCACGGGCCTCCACGAAGAGTGACTCGGTGACTTCGAGCTTGAGCTGGGCCAGCGGCGCTTGGGTGCGCTGAAACACGTGCTCCACGCGGGGCAAGAAATCCGCCTCGCGAAACTGCAGCGGACTGATGTTGACCGAGATCGTCAGGTGGCTGAGCAGCGGTGAAGGCGCCCAGCGAGCAAGCTGCTGGCAGGCTTCTTCCAATACCCATTCGCCCACGTCATTGATCAGCCCGGTGCTCTCCAGTAGTGGAATGAACTCCCCCGGAGAGACCATGCCACGCTCGGGGTGCTGCCAACGCAGCAGCGCTTCCACCCCGGTGAGCATACCGTGGCGATCCACCTGAGGCTGATAGTGAAGTCGCCATTGCTGATTCTCCAATGCCTGGCGCAGTTCCGCCTCAAGCTTCACTTTGGCCAGCAGCGCGGCCTGCATGGAGGGATCGAAGAAACGCAGCGATTGTCGCCCGCCCGTCTTGGCTTGAGAGAGCGCCATATCTACCTGCTGTAGATAGTCGTCGGCGCTCCGCTGACTATCCGACACGATGGTAATGCCCACGCTGGCACTCACCACGGCACTCTCTTCACCAATTGGGACGGGCTCGTCCAGCGCCGCTAACAGTTTTTTGGCGATGTGCTCGACTAACGCGTGCGTTTGGCGTGGGCTACCATCCACGCCTTCGATCAACACGGCAAATTCGTCACTGCCCAGCCGAGCGAGCGTGTCGGTGTCACGCAGCATTTGACCGAATCGGCGGGCCACGCACTGCAACAGTTGGTCCCCCGCGTGATGCCCCAAGGTGTCGTTCACATGGTTGAAGTTATCGATGTCGATCAGCAAGAGCGCGCCACAGCGCTGATGGCGGTTTAGCTCCTTCAGCGCCGTGCCGACACGGTCCATGAAGAGACGCCGGTTGGCGAATCCGGTGAGCGGGTCGTAAAACGCCAACTGGTGAATCTCCTGCTCGGCAGCTTTGCGCTCACTGATATCGCTCATGGTGGCGACGTAGTGGGTCAGCTCGCCCGCCGCGTCGTAAACCGCACTAATGGTCAGCCACTCGGGAAACAGCTCACCGTTTTTGCGCTGATTCCAAATTTCTCCTTCCCAACTCCCCGTGGCCATGACGCTGCGCCACAAACGACGATAAAACGCCGCGTTATGGTGGCCCGAGCTGAACATGCGCGGATTCTTGCCCACCACTTCTTCATCGCTGTAGCCAGTAATGCGTTTGAAGGTATCGTTGACCTTTAAAATATGACCCCGCGCGTCCGCCACCATGATGCCCAAGTGCGCCTGAAAAGCCGCAGCCGCGATTTTCAGCTCGACTTCTGCTTGTTTCGCGTCGGTAATATCGCGGGTCACGGATAAAACTCCTTCGATGTGATGAGTGTGACTGGCCAACGGGCTCACCGTGGCGTGAAAGTGACGCTGCTGCTGGCCAAGCAGTAACGGATATTCGAACGTCGCCACCTGTCCGGAGCGCTGGACTTGGTGGAACACCTTATCAAAGGTCTTGGCCAGCGTGGCAGGCAGTACTTCATCGTAATGTCGCCCTAGCGCTTGCTGGCTTTCCAGCAGAAATTTGTCCTTCTCGATGGCGTGAACGAAGCGAAACCGCCCTTGACCATCGAAGACGAAAATCAAATCTTGCAACGAGTTGATCAGCGCGTCCAAGCGCGCCTCCCGGGATTGCAGCCGATACGAGAGCGACAGTCGATTCAAATAGTGCCTCACGCCCCAGGCCCCTAGTAGCAACATCCCTCCCATTGCCAGCGTGAGAACCAGGCCGCGTTGACGCCAACCGGCAAGCTGGCGCTGCACATCGACCCCGACCACTACCAGTACGGGGTAATTGCCGACACGCTGCATATGGAACAGGCGCTCGCGCCCGTCCAGCGGCGAGCGAGCCGTAAACGTTTGAGAGGCTTGCTGGGTGGTCAGCCACTGCCGTGTCGCCGGATCGTCGATCTGCATGCCCACCAAGGCAGGTGGATCAGGCACGGGATGACGAGCGATGAGCTTCAAGCTACCGTCGACCAAGCTCATGCTTTCGCCATCATAAACGCGCATTTGTTGAAGAGCGTCCATCAGGGTTTGGGGCACCAAACGCGCGACCACGACGCCATCGAAACGATCGTTTTCGCCGCTGATTCGCCGAGCGTGATAGAGATAAAACTGACGATCCTCGTCCGACCAGTAAAGCGGCGTCACGAGCTCGCGCTGGCCCCCTTGCTGAAACGAGCGAAAAAAATCAGTGTGACTAATATCGATGCCCGCATGGCGATTATCACGACTACTGATCCATACGCGCCCTTGGTCGTTGAGAATACCGATCTCATTGATCAGCGGCATATACCGGGTCAAGGCTTCTACGGCCCCCTGTATGTCGGCCATACCGTCAGCGCTATCGAACCCGCGGGTCTCAACGTGCTGAGCCAAGGTGAAAAGTGCTTGCCCGCTCTGTCCGAAGACACCTTTCGCCCACTCGGTCATGACGTTAGAGCGGGCAGAGGCCCGGGCTTCTGCCGCACGAATCTCCTGCTGGTACTGGCCAGTCAATAGCCAACCAAACAGCGACACCACCACACACAGCGCCAAAAAGAAAAAGCCGATCGCGCGTCGCTGCAAACGTCGATAACGTGGCAATACGGGCACATCGCGGCTCGTTGCATCACTGCGAGAAGGAAACATGGCACATCGACCTTATTCAGGTATCCCGCAGGCGCACCTGATACAGTGTAAAAAAGAACAGTGGAAGATACACCAACGCCAGGCCAAGATGACATCACCCCATAGTGGCGCGTTGTTTTTTTGATGTATATCAGTTTTTAGCCAGCTTAATTCTTCAATAAGCGCCCTTTTTATCAAGAAGAGGCAGTTATGGCATCGCTAGGCCAAATGAGCGACTACGACATACGTCTAGTGCGTATTTTTAAAACGGTGGTGGAGTGCGGAGGCTTCACTGCAGCCGAGACTACGCTGGGCATTAGCCGCTCGGCGATTAGTCAGCACATGAGCGACCTTGAAAGCAGGCTGGGCTTTTCGCTATGTCAACGGGGGCGTGGAGGCTTTAGCCTGACAGAAGAGGGTAAGGAGATTTACCAGGCGGGACTCACACTGCTTACGGCGCTGGAAACGTTCAAAAGCGATGTGAATGCGCTACACCATACCATCAAAGGCGAGCTGAACATCGGCATTACCGACAATCTCGTCACTCTCCCCGCCATGAACGTCACCCATGCGCTAGCCGCACTGACCGCCCCCCACCATGAGGTCACGGTACACATTCATATGGAGCCATCGGATGCGGTGATTCGCGGCGTGATGGATGGTCATCTACACGTGGGCGTCGTGCCCGCCGTGAACCTGCCCACCAGCCTGGAAACACGCTTGCTCTACGACGAGCCCTCTTACCTATACTGCTCCGCTGGCCACCCGCTGTTCAGCGTACCCGACGACGCCGAGAGCGCCGCCCAGCTTGCTCGATACCCGGCTATTCGACCCCGCTACCCGCTTCCCGACATGGCGCGTCAAGCCCACGAAGCGCTCAACCTACAAGCCTCCGCTTCCGACCGGGAGGGCGCGGCGTTCCTGATCCTCACCGGCCGATTCATCGGCTTTCTACCCGAGCATGTCGCCGCGCAGTGGGTCGCCGCAGGCAAAATGCGCGCCCTGCATCCGACCACTCGGCACTATCGCATTCCCTTTGTGCTGGTCACGCGCCACGACCGACGGCCCAACCGGGTGGTCGATGCGTTTTTGGGGTTTGTCGAACAACGCGAATCATAAAGCATAACGCCCGGCAAAGTGCCGGGCGTCATAGCGTGGTTCAGTCATCAAACCGGATAACGACTTATTTTACGACCTCACTCGCCGCGAGAGGTACAGGCCCCACCTGAGGCGACGTTGCCAGTGCTTGGCTGGCGAGGTAATAGACGACTGCCCCCAGCGCGGAGCCCGTAAACCAGCCGTAGTCATAGAACCAGTTCATGGTACCGGTCAGCAGCGAGAGCAGCGTTAACGCCACCGGAACACCAAAGGCGATAAAACCGGCGATATTGACGGCGGGATAAGCATGGTGGTCCATATACAGGCTCGGCACATCCAAACGCTGCTTTTTAATCAGGAAGTAATCCACCGCCATGATGCCAGCGATGGGCCCTAACAGGCTGGAGTAGCCCAGCAGCCAGTTGGAGTACATCTGCTCCAGAGAAACGCCCTGGCTCACCACCCCCGCCTTTTGCAGCAGGTCGTAACCCATCAGCAACACCCCTACAGCCCCTGTCAGCAGCACTCCTCGCGTTTGATTGATAAATTTAGGCGCAATATTTTGGAAATCATTGGTAGGGGAAACAATGTTAGCGGCAGTATTCGTGGAGAGTGTCGCGATAATGATCAATACCATCGCCAGCACCACCCAAGCAGGACTGTCAATCATCCCAATCAAATTGACTGGATCAGCAATGGTCTGTCCTACCAGCGACTCAGACGCTGCGGTAAGCACCACACCAAGGGCAGCAAAGAAGAACATGGTCAACGGCAAGCCCAGGATCTGCCCGACGATCTGGTCCTTCTGGCTCTTGGCGAAGCGACTGAAATCAGGAATGTTCAGTGACAGCGTTGCCCAGAAGCCCACCATGGCCGTCAGGCCAGCAAAGAAGTAACCATACACCGAAGCCCCTTCCGGGCGCGACGGCGGCTGGGCCAGCAGCTCGGTCATCGACATGTGCGGCCACGCCCACATCATCAACCCGATCCCTACGGCCAGCAGCAGCGGCGCTGCCAGGGTTTCCAGCCACTTGACCGACTCGGCCCCGCGAATCACCACGTACAGGTTCATGGCGCCAAACACGAAGAAGCCAATCACCTCGCCGACGCCTCCCAGCGCCGCCCAGGCGGGAAACAGCGCCGACAGCAGCAGGTGAATGGCCAGCCCGCCAAACATGGTTTGAATGCCAAACCAGCCGCAGCCCACCAGCGCCCTCACCAGGCAGGGCACGTTGGAGCCCAGGATACCAAACGAAGAGCGCAGCACCACCGGAAAGGGAATGCCGAATTTGGTGCCGGGAAAAGCGTTCAGCGTCAGCGGAATCAGCACGATCACGTTGGCCAGCAGAATGGCCAACAGCGCCTCGCCAACGCTCAGCCCAAAGTAGGCCGTGAGCACGCCGCCCAGGGTGTAGGTGGGTACGCAGATCGACATACCGACCCACAGCGCCGCAATGTTCCATTTGCTCCAGGTACGCTCTTTTGCTTCGGTGGGCGCAATATCCTCGTTGAAGCGGGCGCTTTCACGTACATCGTCTTCCACTGCCAGTTCGACCAACCCCTGCTGATTGATCATTCGAGATTTCGCTGCCGTCATCGTTGTCTCCTTAGCCTCGCCATTGCTTTTTTTATCTTCAAAAGTTCAACAGGTTACCCAGCAATAAGCGTGCCCAAAACCACACACTCACCGCTAACTCATTGAACACAAAGCTGACTAAAAAGACATATATAAAAAAGAAACTCTCTACATCATTGTTGTTATAGCAACGGGTATTAAAACTTACTAAACAGGGTAGCGACATATTCATAAAACGCACCATAAGAATGCAAAGAATCAATATGAAAATAAAAAAACAAAACACAAACTATTGATTTAAAATCATAAAAAAAGAAACGCCATAATAGGGCAGCATCTCACCAAATTGATAAAAACGGCCAACTTAAAATTTAAAAAACAGAAAAAACAGTCACTTGAAAGACAACCAGGCTTTTTATAAAAACTTCTTGCAAAACGTCTTCAATCAGCGCTATGTTCAAAAAACTGTCTATCATGACAGCTTTGCTAACAATTATAAGTGTCGACCATGAGTCGATGTCATGACACGCCTAGCGATCTTTTCCGCCACTCATCGATACCGGCAGAAAAGCCACCCATAGCTGACCTCCCATCCATTCGGATGGTCGGCGCGTTATGACAAAAGAGGGGTAGTCCATGCAGAAAATGAAGATTGGCCTGATTCAGATGGCCCTGAATACCAGCACTGATCAAGAACCCGGCGCCATTCGTGACGCGATGAACGAAGCGCACCTGCCCATGATTCAGCAAGCCGCCGAGCAAGGCGTGCAGGTGCTGTGCTTCCAGGAAGTGTTCAATCAGCCCTATTTTTGCCCCAGCCAGGACAGCAAGTGGTACGCCGCCGCCGAGCGGGTGCCGGAAGGCCCCACCTGCCAGATGATGCAGAAGCTCGCGGCCGAGCACCGCATGGTAATCATCGTCCCTATCTATGAAGAGACCGAGACCGGCGTTTACTACAACACGGCGGCGGTATTCGACGCTGACGGTAGCTACCTGGGCAAATACCACAAGACACACATTCCCCAGGTGGCTGGCTTTTGGGAGAAGTTTTTCTTCAAGCCGGGGCAATCCAACTGGCCGGTTTTCGATACTGCCTACGGCAAGATCGGCGTGTACATCTGCTACGACCGCCACTTCCCGGAAGGCTGGCGGGCACTGGCGCTCAACGGCGCCGAAGTGATTTTCAACCCTTCTGCCACGGTGGCCGGTCTTTCCCAATACCTATGGGAGCTGGAGCAACCCGCCTCTGCCGCTGCCAACGGCTGCTTCATCGCCGCGATCAACCGGGTTGGCACCGAGGCGCCCTGGAATATCGGCGACTTCTACGGCTCCAGCTACATCGTCAACCCACGCGGCAAGATCGAGGCCCAGGCCAGCGCCACAGAAGACGAGCTGCTGGTGCATGAGATCGACCTGGATATGGTGCGCGAGGTGCGCAACAACTGGCAGTTCTTCCGCGACCGCCGCCCCGAGACCTACACCCGCCTCACCGACGGTGAATGATTCTGCTGGCTAAACACAACGACAGGAGCGAACCATGAGCTTATTGATCAAGGGCGGCACGGTGGTCACCCACGCTGACACTTACCGCGCCGATGTGCTGTGTGTCGACGGCAAAATCCACGCCGTTGGCACCGACCTGGAGGTGCCGGAAGGCTGCGAGATCGTCGATGCCAGCCACCAATTGGTGATGCCTGGCGGCATCGACCCCCATACCCACATGCAGATGCCCTTCATGGGCGCGGTGGCCAGCGAAGACTTCTACACCGGCACCGCCGCCGCCATGGCGGGCGGCACCACCACGATCATCGACTTCGTGATTCCCAGCCCCGGCCAGTCGCTGCTGGAAGCCTTCGAAACCTGGCAGGGCTGGGCGGAGAAAGCCGCCACTGACTTCGCCTTTCACGTGGCGATCACCTGGTGGGATGAGAGCGTCAAAGAGGAGATGGGCACCCTGGTACGCGAGCACGGGGTCAACAGCTTCAAGCACTTCATGGCCTACAAGGGCGCGATCATGGCCACCGATGACATTCTGGTGGAGAGCTTTTCCCGCTGCCTGGAGCTGGGAGCGGTGCCCACCGTACATGCTGAAAACGGCGAGCTGGTCTACCACATGCAGCAGAAACTGCTGGCCCAAGGCATCACCGGCCCGGAAGCCCACCCGCTTTCCCGCCCACCGCAGGTGGAAGGCGAAGCCGCCAGCCGTGCCATTCGTATTGCCTCCACCCTGGGCGCACCGGTCTACCTGGTGCATGTCTCCACCAAAGACGCGGTGGATGAAATCGCCTACGCCCGCCAGCAGGGCCACCCGGTGTTTGGCGAGTGCCTGGCGGGCCATCTGGTGATCGATGACAGCGTTTACCAGCACCCGGACTGGGCCACTGCCGCCGCCCATGTGATGAGCCCGCCATTCCGGCCCAAGGGCCACCAAGAAGCGCTCTGGCACGGCCTGCAATCTGGCAACCTGCAAACCACCGCCACCGACCACTGCTGTTTCTGCGAAGAGCAGAAGGCCGCTGGTAAAGATGACTTCACCAAGATCCCCAACGGCACCGCGGGTGTGGAAGACCGCCTAGCGGTTATCTGGGACGAAGGGGTGAATAGCGGCAAGCTTTCGCCCCAGGAGTTCGTTGCGGTCACCTCCACCAACACCGCCAAAATCTTCAATCTCTACCCGCGCAAAGGGGCGATTCAAGTGGGCGCTGATGCCGACATTGTGGTCTGGGACCCCAACGGCACCCGCACGATTTCCGCCAAGACTCATCATCAGAACGTCGATTTCAACATTTTCGAGGGCAAGACGGTGCGCGGCATTGCCCGCCACACCATCAGCCAGGGCAAGTGGACATGGCGCGACGGGGAGCTGCACGCCGAGCGTGGCGCAGGCCGCTATTTAGAGCGTCCCGCCTACCCCGGTGTGTTTGAACTGCTCGCCAAGCGTGCCGAGCTGAATGCCCCCGTGGCGGTAACGCGCTAACCCGCCTTTTCTCAGAACAGAGCCATGGAGAAACGACCGTGACCCATTCACTTAATCATCTGCCCAGCGCAAAAGAGGTCGGCACCTACGACCCAGCAACGCTGGCAAGCAACTTCAGCGACCTGCACCCGCCGCTGATGCCGCGCCAGGCCATCATCGAAAGCCAGCGCTGTCTCTACTGCTATGACGCGCCCTGCGTCGAGGCCTGCCCGTCGGACATCGACATTCCCAGCTTCATCCGCCAGATCAGCGAAAACAATATCAACGGTGCGGCGGAAACCATTCTGGAAGCCAACATTCTGGGCGGCAGCTGCGCCCGGGTGTGCCCCACGGAAATCCTCTGCGAACGCAGCTGCGTGCGTAACCACGACGCCGAGTGCCAGCCGGTACTGATCGGTTTGCTCCAGCGTCACGCTACCGACCATATGCAGTTCGACAGCCACCCCTTCAAGCGGGCCGCCAGCACTGGCCGCCATGTTGCCGTGGTGGGCGCGGGGCCTGCGGGCCTCTCCTGCGCTCATCGCTTGGCCATGCTGGGCCATCAGGTAACGATATTCGAGGCCGAGCAAAAGCCTGGCGGGCTCAACGAGTACGGCATTGCCCGCTACAAGATGACCGACGATTTTGCCCGCAAGGAAGTCGAGTTCCTGCTGGACATTGGCGGCATCGACCTCCAGTACGGCCAGCGCCTGGGCGACAACCTCACTCTCGATACCCTGCGCCAGCAGTACGACAGCGTGTTTCTGGGATTGGGGCTGGGGGTCAGCCGTACGCTGGGGCTGACCGGCGAAGAGGCACCGGGCCTGATGCCCGCCGTGGACTACATCAAGACCCTGCGCCAAACCGATGACCTGAGCACCCTGGCCGTGGCCAAGCGCTGCATCGTGATTGGCGCAGGCAATACCGCCATCGACATGGCCACGCAAATGGCGCGTTTGGGGGCCAAGGAGGTCACTCTGGTGTATCGCCGTGGTACTGAAGCGATGTCCGCCACCGACCACGAACAGGAGATCGCCAAGGCCAACGGCGTGCGCATGGTGACCTGGGCACAGCCGGACGAGATTCTGCTGGATGCTCAAGGGCGAGTGGCAGGCATGCGTTTTGCCAACACCGCCGAGCAACAGGGCCGCCTCTCCACCACGGGCGAGACCTTCGAGATCGCGGCGGATGCCATTTTCACCGCCATCGGCCAGGGCTTTGCGGGCGACAGCCTACGCGATGCCACCGCCGCCGAACTGGCCCGGGATGACGAGCGCATCCACGTGGATGAAATGTTCCAAACCTCACTGCCCAATGTGTATGCCGGTGGCGACTGCGTAAAACCCGGTCAGGACCTCACCGTACAAGCCGTGCAGCACGGCAAGCTGGCCGCCCACGCCATTCATCAAGCGCTCGCCGCCCAGCAGGAGGCCGCATGAACACCACACCTTTCAACACCCTCTCTTTTCCAGGCAAGAAACAAAGCGGCGACAGCGTGGTGAACGGCGTCGATCTATCGGTGAACTTTGCTGGCATCAAAGCTCCCAACCCCTTCTGGCTGGCCTCGGCCCCGCCCACCGACAAAGCCTACAATGTGGTGCGCGCCTATGAAGCAGGCTGGGGCGGCGTGGTATGGAAAACCCTCGGTGAAGAGCCGCCTGCCGTGAACGTCTCCTCCCGCTACTCGGCCCACTACGGCAAAAACCGTGAGGTGATCGGCTTTAACAATATCGAGCTGATTACCGACCGTTCGCTGGAGATCAACCTTCAAGAGATCACCCAGGTGAAGAAGGATTGGCCGGACCGTGCGCTGATCGTCTCCATCATGGTGCCCTGCAACGAGGAAGCCTGGGCGTATATTCTGCCGCTGGTTGAAGCGACCGGTGCGGACGGCATCGAGCTCAACCTCGGCTGCCCCCACGGCATGCCGGAACGCGGCATGGGCGCGGCGGTGGGCCAAAACCCGGATTTGATCGAAAAAGTCACCTACTGGTGTAAGAAGCACTACTCCAAGCCGGTCATCGTCAAGCTCACCCCCAACATCACCGATATTCGCGTGGGTGCCCAGGCGGCGCTGCGTGGCGGTGCGGATGCGGTCTCGCTGATCAACACCATCAACTCCATTACCAGCATCGACCTGAACAACATGGTCGCCAAGCCCACCGTGGGCCACCAGAGCACCCACGGCGGCTACTGCGGCAGCGCGGTAAAACCCATCGCCCTGAACATGGTGGCGGAAATTGCCCGTGACCCGGCAACGCCCACGCTGCCCATTTCCGGTATTGGCGGGATTTCCACCTGGCGGGATGCGGCGGAATTCATCGCACTCGGCGCAGGCAGCGTGCAGGTGTGCACCGCGGCCATGCTCAATGGCTTCCGAATCGTGGAGGAAATGAAAGATGGCCTCTCCCGCTGGATGGCGGAAAAAGGCTACGACTCCATCGAAGCGTTTTCCCGCAAGGCGGTGCCGCAAACCACCGACTGGAAGCACCTGGACATCAACTTCAAGACCATCGCCCATATCGACCAGGACCTGTGCATCGAGTGTGGCCGCTGCTATATCGCCTGCGAGGACACCTCCCACCAGTCGATTGCCAAGCTCACCGAGCAGGACGGCGCGCGCCGCTACGAGGTCATCGAAGACGAGTGCGTGGGCTGCAACCTGTGCCAAATCACCTGCCCGGTGGAGAGCTGCATCACCATGGTGCCTCAGGAAACCGGCAAACCCTTCCTCGCCTGGGACGACGACCCGCGCAACCCCTTCCGCGTCGCCTCTTAGGCGCTACTCAGCCACACCTACGCCGACTCAGGTCGACACGGCCGCCTCTTGATAAAGAGGCGGTCGCATTTTCTGCAACCTACCGTTCCCCCAGTGGCACACGACAACGCCTAGACTTACTGCGATGATGAGAAAATATTGCATATAGCTATATTTCTCAAAAAAAAGGATGCCACATGACAGTAAAAGCCATCGCTGCCACATTGCTGCTGGCCAGCGTCAGCGCCGCCGCGAGCGCGGACCAGCGTATTGCCACGTTTGATCTAGGCAGCTTGGATACGCTGGACGCCCTAGGGGCGCACGAGCAGGTCGTAGGCGTGCCGAAAACGAGTTTGCCCAGCTATCTCGACCAGTACGCTGCCGACGCTTATAGCGACATTGGCGGCCTGCGCTCGCCGGAGATGAAGGTACTGCAACACGCCGATCCAACCCTGATTCTTTACACCGGTCGTCAAGCCGAGTGGGAAGCGGAATTGGGCGAGATTGCTCCGCTGCTCAATACCAGCCTGACGGGCGATGATTACCTGACCGCCTTCGATGCTAACGTGCGCGAACTCGCCGGACAGGTAGGCGAAGAAAAT
The DNA here is from genome assembly GCF_022348135.1 of Halomonas sp. McD50-4. Taxonomy (NCBI): domain Bacteria; kingdom Pseudomonadati; phylum Pseudomonadota; class Gammaproteobacteria; order Oceanospirillales; family Halomonadaceae; genus Halomonas; species Halomonas sp. McD50-4. The sequence continues at coordinate 145,494 of NZ_JAKRFG010000005.1, forward strand.
AACGCGGAAGAGGCACTCGCCACGCTGCATACCGAGATCGAGCAGCAAAGAGAAGCGTTGAGCGACGCGCCGACAACGCTGGTCGTCACCCATAATGGCGGCAACCTGATGCTCAATCAGCACCCGGTGGTCCACGACGTCTTGGGCATTGCAACACTGGAGATGCCCGAGAGTGTCCCCCCCGAAGTACGTGGCGAACGCACTTTTACACCGCTTTCCGCTGAAGCGATTGCCGAGATCGCTCCTGAGGTAGTGCTCGTGATCGACCGCAGCGCAGCCATTGGCAATGAACCTGCTGACGCCGACGCGCTGCGCGCCACCCTGGCGGAGGCTGGCGCCAAGCCTAGACTCGTGATGCTCACACCGGCCCTTTGGTACCTATCAGGCGGTGGCTTACAAAGCCTGGCGCTGCAAACTGACGAAGTCACCAGTGCGCTAGCAACACAGCTTTAAATCATCATCTTTACGAGCCGGTTCCCGTTGCGCTGGTCAATGTACTGCGTCGGATAGTCAGCCATCTGAAGGGCTCGCTTGCTAAGACGGATCACGGTCGCCTTCGGGCGGCCGTGGTGGCACATAAGCGGCGGTGCCGCCTAGCTGCCCTGCATGAGCTCTTATGCTTTCCAGCATGGCGGTTGCTGCGGCAGACGGGGAGCCTCTGACCGGTGTAATGATCCCCAAAGAGCGGGGTACGTACGGTTCGATCAAAGGACGCCAGCCAATGCCCTCTGCAGATATCTGTCGGAAGCTGAATGAAGGAAGCGCTGCCACTCCTAATCCCGCCGCCACCATCCGTCCAGCGGTGCCAATCTGACTGACTTCACACATCAAGTCCATCTCAAGGCGTGTCTGTTCTAATACGCTCTCAATGGCAGCACGCGTGCTCGATAGGCGGCTCACGCCGATAATGGGATAACGCAGCAGCGCCTCCCAAGGCACGGTGTCCATCGCTAACAAGGGATGCCCCACGGGGCAAACCGCGACGAAATAGTCTTCAACGAGCGGCTCGAAATGCGTTGCCTCTACACGAAGCGGCTGTACCGACAGTCCAATGTCTGCCCGGTGGTCACTTACCAGGTCATCTACCTGGGAGGCCAGCACATCGTGAACACTGATCGCGATATTGGGAAATCGATGCCGATAATCGGCTAGCACGGTCGGTAAGAATCCTGCCGCTAGCGTTGGCAGCGCAGCCAGCGTTACTTTGCCTCGCTGTTTATTGAATAGCTCTCCAAGATCACCCAGCGCGTCATCCCAATCGCTAATCAATCGCCTAGCCGTTGGCAAAAAGAACTTGCCTTCTGGGGTGAGCTGCACGCCGCGAGGGGAACGGTTGAACAGCACGCCTCCCACACACTCTTCTAGTTTGCGAATGGCAATACTCAAGGCTGGCTGCGACATGTGCAGCCGCTCCGATGCTTCGACGAAGCTGCCGAACTCGGCAATCGCCACGAAGGCTTTTAGCTGACGAATGGAAGGCTGCATAAATAAAGTAAAAGTCTCATTCATATAATTATATTAGACAAATACTAGCAGGCTCTCTCATTCTTAATAAGTCAAATGACACGCATCTTCTGGAACCAACAACCCACAATACCCAGAGAGAGCAACTGCTATGTACTCACTCAAAACGCCACTCTTAACCGCCATTCTCAGTGCTGGCTTGATCGCAGGCACGGCCGTTCACGCCGAAGAGCAGCTCTTGATTGGCTCGACCTCCACATCGTCTAGCCAATACGGCTATTTCGTCGCCGTTGGACAAATTATCAATCAGCATGTCGATGGTGTGCGCACCTCTGTCGTAGAAACCGGTGCCACCGTTGACAATTTGCGGCGCATTTTAAGAAACCAAATCGATATGGGGCTCGTTACCACCAACGTGGGCTATCACGCCTATGCAGGGGAGGGTGAGTTTGAAGGTCGCCCCGTGGATAACCGTCTTCTTTGGGTTTACTCCCAAGCACCACAAAATGTCGTGATGCGCGAAGATTCCGGCGTGACCAGCATGGCAGAACTAGACGGCGTGCGCCTGAATCCGGGGATTACCGGCTCTGCCACCGAGGCCACGACCATTGCCGTGATGGAGACGCTGGGGCTTACCCCAGAGTATGTGCGCGGTTCTACGACGGATGTGGTCGCCGGTGTCAAAGACAACCGTATGGCGGGATACGTCAAATCTGGCGTGGGCGAAAAGCTGGACGGGTCCTCCATGGACATTGCGACGTTCACGCCGATCCAAGTGCTGTCCCTCAGCGATGAACAGGCTGAAACGCTGAATGCACAGATGCCTGATATTTCCGTGGTCAATATTCCTGAGGGAGCGGCCGAGGGCATGCCCGCTTACACGACGTGGAGCTTTGGCTTAGCGATGCATGCAAGTCCCGAGCTTGACGAAGAAACGGCCTACCAAATCGTTAAAGCCGTGATGGAAAATCCCGACCCGCAAGTCAGTGCACTCGCTAATCTCGCCGAGGTCGACATCGCCGAACTCACTCTCAGCAGCGGAACGGTGCCCTTTCACCCGGGTGCCGCGCGCTATTTCGAAGAGCAGGGATACGACATTCCTGACCGTCTGATGCCGTCAGAATAAGGAAAGGAGCTCGGTTCCATGCGCAATAAGCTGCTCATGCTGGTCGCCCTGTTGTTGGGCGGCTTCATCTTCTATACCTCAGCAACCGGGCCTTTTGAAAGCTTGGTTCATCGCAGTCTCTTTCTTGCGCTGGTCATCGGGCTGGGGCTACTCACCTATCCACTGGGCGCTGGAAAATCCTGGCGCCCCTTAGGGATAGTGATCGATGGGTTATTAGCCCTGGGCGCCATCACCGCCTGCCTGTTCATTACCTTCAACGCTAACCGCATTTTGACCACGCTTCCCTGGGCAACCCCCCAAGATATGGCACTCACGGCCATTCTGGTGGTGTCCATTTTGGAAGTTGCTCGACGGGCGATTGGGTGGGTCTTTCCGCTGTTAGTCACCATCGGCATCGCTTATGCCCTACTGGGTGACCGACTCTCAGGACCGCTTAGCCACCGGGGTTTTGATGCTAGCTTCGTGACGGAAACGCTGTTTCTCGGGGATTTAGGCGTATGGGGGATGTTGCTAGGCGTCGCAGCCACGACCATTGCCGCGTTTGTGCTTTTTGGTAGCCTTTTGCTTCATACGGGGGGAGGTCAAACGTTCATTGACCTTTCAATGCGCATCGGTGGGCGTAGCCAAGGGGGCGCCGCCAAAATTGCGACCGTGGCCTCCAGCCTATTCGCGATGGTCAGCGGCAGTGCAGTAGCGAACGTGGCCACCACCGGCAACTTCACCATTCCGATGATGAAGCGGCTCAAATATCCTCCGGCCTTTGCTGGCGGCGTAGAGGCCGTGGCATCCACAGGGGGCCAAATCGCACCGCCTATTCTCGGGGCAGCGGCATTCATCATGGCAGAGATACTGGGGGTCAGCTACGTCACCATTGCCCTGGCTGCCGTATTACCTGCGCTGCTTTTCTATGTCGCAGTATTCTTTACGCTCCACTTGGTAGCGGTACGCAAAGCCCTCCCCTTGGTACCGGAGAGCGAGCTTCCTGCTTGGCCCGATGTACTTCAATTGAGACGATTAACCCCCATTGTTGCCGCGCTGGGTGGCTTATTTGGGGGTGTTCTCAACGGTTACTCCATCCAATTCGCCGCTTTTTTAGGCATTACACTGCTGCTGGTCAGCTATCTTTTCTTTGCGTTGCTAGACCGAACACCGCCCCGTCAAATAGCCCGTTCGCTTGTGACCGGCTTGGAAGATGCGGGTAAGGGCATGGTGATCATCGGGGTGTTACTCGCTGGCGCACAGATTTTGGTCGCCATGCTCAACCTAACGGGCATTGGTGTCACGCTGTCGACGCTCGTGGTCAGCGTTGCGGGTGAACAGGTTTTCCTAGTGGCCCTGATCGTCGCCGTCATCTGTCTCATTATGGGCATGGGCATTCCGACTACGGCGGCCTACGTGTTGGTGGCTGCCGTACTAGCCCCTGCGCTAACGCGCATTGGTATCGAACCGTTAGTCGCCCATCTGTTCGTTTTCTATTTCGCGACGATATCGGTCATCACGCCACCGGTCTGTATTGCGGTGTTCGTTGCCGCTGGTATTGCTAAGGCGGGCTGGCTGCAGGTCGCTGGCCAAGCCATCCGCTTGGGGGCGACCACTTACATTATCCCCTTCTTGATTTTGGCGTACCCGGCGCTTATCGGTTTAGGCGATGCCTGGGACATTACCCTAGCCGCTGCGCGTGCCATGGCCTTTGTCTTGGCTTTTGCCGGCATATTAGGGGGCGCTCGTTTCTTCGGTCACCGCTGGTTGGATAGTGCGCTGCTGGCCATCACAGGACTATTAGCGCTGGTACCCAATAGTGCGCTTGGGTTACTCGGCATCGCGGGCCTGACAGGGCTCTATCTATGGGCTTGGCAATCCTCTCGGCGTATTGCACTTCAAGGAGCGGAGCTATGAGTCATCGAGAAGTGAACATGACGACGATCGCGGTGATTGGCTGTGGCACGATCGGCGTCAGTTGGGCCGCCTACTTTCTTTCCCGCGGTTTACTCGTCACGGCTTTCGACCCGGATACCAACGCCCGAGCCTACTTTGCTCAGCGCGTCGCTGAGGATATGCGTACGCTTGGCGTCGATCCTCTCACACCAGTGGTATCGCCCACCCTGGAAGAGGCACTACAGGGGGCAGAACTGGTCGTCGAAAATGCGCCCGAGTCCATCGCGCTCAAGCAGCAGGTATTAGCCGATATTCAACGGATAGCGCCCTCGCAAGCGTTGGTGGTCAGCAGCACCTCCTCTCTAAAGCACTCTGATATCACTGAGGGGACGCCCGAACCTGAGCGCATCATTATCGCGCACCCCTTCAACCCCCCCCACTTAGTGCCACTGGTCGAACTCTACGGGCCAGATAGTGAACGGGTACAGCGCTTGGCCGATTTTTATCACAGCATCGGCAAGCAGCCGGTGGTGCTGCGTAAAGAGATGGTCGGCCATATTGCAAACCGCCTCTCTTCAGCCTTGTGGCGAGAAGCGCTTTATCTGTTACAGGAGGGCGTGGCCAGCGTCGAAGACATCGACCTTGCTGTGACGGCAGGCCCAGGGTTGCGCTGGGCCATTCAAGGCCCATTCCTGACCTATCATCTGGGCGGTGGGCAAGGGGGCATTCGCCACTATCTGAAACATCTCGGCCCTAGCCAGGAGTATCGCTGGGCAAGCTTAGGGCAACCGACCATGAGCGACGAACTCTATGAGCAAGTCATCCAAGGAGTAGAGTCAGCCACGCATGGTCACTCACTGCCGGACCTTTTCTCTGAACGAGACCGTCAGTTAACGGCCATCCAGCATGCGCTAGCAAACGGCAAACAGGAGAAGTCCCTATGATCGCCTCACCTTGTTTGCTAATGGTTGCTCCCAACGGCGCACGGCGCGTCTATCAAGACCACCCTGCCATTCCATTGACCCCAGAAGAGCTCGCACGCGATGCACAAGAGTGTCTAGCGGCGGGAGCCTCTGCCATGCACCTGCATGTACGAGAGGCCGATGGCCGTCATTTACTCGATGCTGCGGCCTACCAAGAGGCGCTTAGCGCCATCCAAGAAGCCATCGGAGATCAATTACTCCTTCAGGTCACCAGCGAAGCCGGTGGCCGTTATTCACCTTCAGAACAGCGACGTGTGATTGAGGCGTTACAGCCAGAGTACGTGTCTATTGCGGTGCGTGAATGGTTCGGCGATGCGTATGAAGTTCACGCCAGTGGCGAGCTGTGCCGTCACTTGGTAAGTCGTGGCACCCATATTCAATACATCGTTTACTCACCTGAAGATATTTATCATTTCAGTAACTTAAGAGATAAAGGTGTAGTTCCCCACGGCCCGGCGTTTTTGCTCTGCGTGCTTGGACGCTATGCAGACCCGCCCATTGCCGACCCTGGCCGTTTACCAGGTTTTTTACAAGCATTGGCGGCTGGCGACCATTGGGCGGTGTGTGCCTTTGGCCCCACCGAAGGTGATTGCTTAGCACTAGCAGCCCAGCAAGGCGGCCATGCTCGAGTCGGCTTTGAAAACAATCTATGGCGGGCGGATGGCCAACTCGCCACCCACAATGCCGAGCTGGTCGCTGAGACCAAGGCGCGTATCGAAGCAACGGGGCGCCGAGTGATGACGGCACCCGAAGCACGCCACTTCCTTGCCTTGACTACCAATGCACGCACGGGGGTCACCTTATGACGGTCGTAGTCGGTTGTGGTGCGGGCTTTTCCGGTGATCGTACCGATGCGGCCAGGCCGCTCGTCGATGCACTCATGTCGTACGATGCGCCTCGTGCGCTTATGTTCGAAACATTGGGTGAGCGAACGCTGGCGGCGGCCCAATTACGCCGCATCAAAGATCCTGACAGCGGTGATGAGCCGTTGCTGGAAGAGTTTTTATCGCCCGTATTGAGCGATTGCCTCACCCATCACATTACGGTATTGGGCAACTTTGGGGCGGCCAACCCTGGGGCCGCCTGCCGTCGTATTCAGCAGCTAGCCAAGCGCTTGGGTCACACTGAAGCGTGCTTGGCCACGATTCACGGCGATGACGTGAGAGACCAGTTGCATGCCCTTGACTGGCAGGCCTGGGAGGGCGAAAAACGGTCTCTGTCAGCACTCGAGCACGTGGTCGCCGCCAATGTCTATCTCGGCGCAGATGGGCTGATAGAGGCGATGGCACGAGGGGCACACGTCGTGATTACCGGGCGCGTGGCCGACCCCTCGCTGGCACTCGCCCCACTGTGCTACTACCACGACTGGGCAAGCGATGACTGGCACAGGCTTGCCGCTGGGGCATTGGCAGGTCACTTGATTGAGTGTGGCACGCAAGTCACCGGGGGCTACTTTGCTGACCCTGGTTTCAAAGACGTCCCTGGTATGGCCTCGCTGGGTTACCCCCTGGTGGAAGTAGAGCGAAACGGGCGGCTAATCGTGACCAAACCACCCGGTACGGGTGGCTTGGTCACCGAACAAACGGTGAAAGAACAGCTGTTGTATGAAATACATGATCCCAGTGCTTACATCACTCCTGATGTCGTCATCGATCTGGCGCATGTCAGCGTCAGACAACTGGCCAAAGACCGTGTCGAAATCACGGGTGTCCGCGGCAAACCAGCACCTGCTCGTTTAAAAACCACCGTTAGTTTTCTGGGTGGCTACCAAGGTGAAGCCGAAATCTCTTATGCAGGCCCTAATGCGTTTGCCAGAGCTTGTCTCGCCAGAGACACGCTGCGACAACGGCTGGCATTACGCTGCCCCGCCAATTTGCGAGCGCGCTTCGACTTGATTGGTGTCTCCAGCGTTTTCGATGGTGACTCGCAATACAATCCCCATCACATCGGCCAAGCCGCTAGCGATATTCGCCTCCGTCTCGCCGTCGAGCATGCCGACCAACGCGTGGTGGAGCTGGCAACACAGGAGTTATTAGCCCTTTATTGCTGCGGACCTGCTGGCGGTGGCGGCGTCAGGAGACACCATACTCAACGCCTAAAAACCGCTTCGTATTTGGTACCCAGACAACAAGTTACCCCCATCGTGACACTGCATAGAGGAGAGGGTAATGCGTGAATTATTGCATCGCTACGCCCATGCCCGGGCAGGCGATAAAGGCGATCGGCTCAGCTTAGGCGTGTTTGTATACGAGGAAGCGCACTATTCCTGGCTGGTCGAACAGCTCTCGGAAGCGAACGTTGCAGCGCTATTTGCGCATCGAGATGTGCATCACGTCACTCGGTATTTATTACCTCATCTCAAAGGTATCAACTTAGTGTTGGACGATGCGCTGCAAGGGGGCGTCAATGGCGCGTTGAACCTGGATGGACATGGAAAAACGTTGTCCGCCCTACTTTTATCCATGGAGGTCACTCCTCCCGAAGCGGCTCCCTAACATACCGCGCTAGCGTATCGCTCATCGGCACGTTGAGGGTAATGCCTTTACCGGGCAAAGGCTGCTGGAACCAGCGTTCGTAGAGTGCCTGCATGTCCCCTTGCTGGTAAATGGTGCGCAGCGCTCGATTGACTTGCGCCACGAACGCCTGATCGTCTTTACGCATCAGCAAGCCCAGTGGCTCTTCGGCGGTAATGGCCTCTTCTGAGAGGGCATAAGCCGTTGGATCCTCTGACTCTGCGATCATCGTGCTGAGCAGAATGTCGTCCATGGCAAACGCGGCGACGCGGCCATCGGTGACGAGATCGAAGGCCGCTTGCAGCGTCTCGACCGGTACAACGGAAAGATTCAGCCGCCGTTCACGGTTGGCTTGGTTGATTTGCCCGACGTTGACGGTGCCCCGGGCCACGCTCACACTGCGTCCGGCCAAATCCTGAAGCGTGTCGTAATGGTTCTCTTTGAGTGAGACGAAGCGCACGGAGACAAAAAAGTGACTCAGCGAAAAATCAGCGCTGCGTCGGCGCTCTTCATTATTGGTGCTTGCGTTGCATTCGATATCGATCTCGCCGCTATTGAGCATCTGCACACGATTACCGGGCGTTCTAAACACGTACTCGATGGCGAGGGAGGGCAGGCCGAGCTGCTCTTGGAGTTGCGACGCCACCTGCTGGCATAATTCGATGGAGTATCCGAGCACGTTGCCGTTGTCATCCGTGTAAGAAAAGGGCGCGGTATCGCCATAGCCCACGCGTAAGGTGCCTGTCTCGCTCAGCCGCTGCAGCGTATCGATATCGGAAGCCGCCGCCGAGGAGACAGCCCACACCGACATGAGAAGTCCTACCCACCACTGCACTAGGATTTTCACGTTTCACCTCCTGGAGGGGTCATGTACATCGGGCCATTCGAACGTGGCCGCCAGCTCTGCACTCATCGGTAAACCCATCACTTGATTATCGGGCGGTATGGGCTGCAAAAACCATTGATCGTACAGCGCATGAATGGCCCCGCTTTGGTAGTACTCATGCAGCGCCTGGTTGACCGCCTCCGAAAAGACCGCATCCGCTAGCGGCATCATCAAGCCATAGGGCTGGGGGTCGCTGATTGCTTCGTCAGAAATACGAAAACGCTCGGGGGCATCCGCACGGGCGACGAGACTGGCAAGCAAACTGTCGTCCATCACGAACGCGGCGGCCTGTCCCTTATCGACCATGGCGAACGCCTCTTCATGGCGACGGCTAAGCATCACGGCAATGTTCAGCCCATGACGGCGGTTAAGTGCGTTGAGCTGCTCGATATTGATCGTCCCTGTCGTCGATACCACGCTGCGTCCCGCGAGATCTGCTACGGTGCGCATCGCGTTTTCTGCCAAGGCGACATAGCGCGTCGCGGTGTAAAAATGCGGGTATGAGAAAGCCGCCTGTTCGAGCCGCTCCGACGTGCGCGTGGTGACGCCACACTCGAGGTCGATCTCCCCATGGCGCAGTAGAATGAAACGATTGACCGGCGTGACCGGCACGAATCGGACCTCGAGCGGCACGCCGCCCAACCGCTGTTGAAGACCCGCGACCACCGCCCTACAGAGATCGATGGAGTAGCCGACGGGCTGCCCATCGACCACGTAAGAGAAAGGAATTTCCTGAAGGCGGTGACCCAGCGTGATGGCCTGCTGCTGCGCGATCCGCGTCAAGGTAGGCGAGGTTTCAAGGGCAATAGGTGACGCGCTTACATGCAGGCTCATCAGTGTCAGAGCCAACACGCCCACGCCGACACTGTTAGCCCTCATGCGGTGCGCCCCCCATGGTCATGGCAGGGTTGAAGACCGCATAGCGGCCACGCCCCATCGCTTTCGCGGTATAGAGTGCCACGTCTGCGCTGCGTAATAGCGAATGGCTACTGGTTCCGTCCCGGGGCGCCAGCGCAATACCGACGCTTACCCCAATGTGTACCTCGTGACCATCGATGGCAAACGGCTCTTTCAGAACCTCGACCAGTTGATGAGCCAACTGCTGGGCTTTTGCCAATCCGTCATAGTGGGCTTGCTGAATGATCGAAAACTCGTCGCCTCCCAAGCGCGCAACGAGGTCGCTCTCTTCCAGCAGCGCTTGCACGCGTTGGCTCGCCTCTATCAGCAAGGTATCGCCTGCTGCATGGCCAAGCGTATCGTTCACCGCCTTGAAGCGGTCGAGATCAAAAATCATGACATTGAAAGGTGCGCCGTGTGGGGCTTTTGTCACGGCCTCCTGTAGCGCATCGTTGAAGTGTACGCGATTGGGCAGCTTGGTCAGCGCGTCGTGATGCGCTAGGTGCTGGTAACGCAGTGCCTGCTCTTTCACTTCTAATAGGTGCTCTCGCTCTTCCACCTTTTTACGCAACGTCTCGATGGCCTGGGCCATACAGCCAATTTCATCGCTGCGCCAAGTATAGGGCGTGGCCCGATCTGCTCGATTGTGCGCAATATGCGTCAAGGCCCGGATCAAGCGAGGGACCGGTTTGAACAGTCGATGCATCAACATACTCAGCAGCAGCGCCGTTGCCAGCAGCACCACGCCCAACGACGCCACAATCTTCAAGATCAGTTCACGATGTAAGTGATACAGTTCACTCTTCAAGCCAATGCTCGACACCACGACCCCATGCAGATCGCCCTGAGGGCTGATGATAGGCAGCGAACTCACGAAGTGCGCCTCGCCCCCAATGCGCGCAAACCCCACATAGAAGTCGTTCGCAAATGGAGCATTGCCAAGCTCAGCGGCATTTGGAAACACTAATTCACCGGCGGCATCGCTATACGCATTGGCGACCGGCGTAAAGCGGCGGCTATTCGTCAGTGAAAAGAGCCAAACGTTGTGGCGCGTTTGCGCACTGGCCAGCGCCAAGACATCGATGGGGCTGAAGCCAGTGCTCAACACCGACTCTTCATCGCCAATCGGGCGTGTCGATACCAGCTGCGTCACTTGCCCGCCAGGATCGGTACGCACCGCAACAGAAGTATAAATACGCCGAATGGTGGCACTGACCATCTGTGCATTCATTTGCGCTTCGCGCCCCCACTGATCCCGGGCGCTGCGCTCAACCATGGTGAAGCCCAGCATCGCGCCCATCAGATAGGCAAAGATGACGCCCATCAGCATGAAGATAGCCACTTTACCCACCACCGTTCGGTGCCAAGGAAGTGAAGCCTTCGAATCAGGGGCGTTATCGGCGCTGGCCTCTTGCATGCAGCAGGTGTCCTTCAATCGGCGTTTTAGCCATCCGTATCGATGCGTTTAGCGACCAACATCTTGAAATGACATGTCTCACCTTTCAGCAACAGCTGCAGGCCCATGGTTGTTTGATAAATTATCACCAAATGCCTTCTGAATAAGCACACTATTTAAACGTTTTATCCATGAGTCATGTCGCGTTTCTGGCATGCCCTTTGCGAGCTTCAGCCAATCGCTAGGCGCAGGTATCTCATCCCCGCTTGGCTAGCGAGCGGGGGACACGCTAAGTTAGTGATAAATACCTTCAAGGAGCCCATCATGAGCATCGAAACCGTTCGCCAATTTTTTGCCGAGCACGCGCCCGAGGTGACCATCGAAGAGCTAGACACCAGCACCGCCACCGTACAGCTCGCCGCCGAGGCGCACGGTGTGGTCTCTGGGCAAATTGCCAAAACATTGGCGTTCAAAGTGGGAGAAAAGCCGCTACTGATCGTCGCCAGTGGCGATGCTCGGATCGATAATCGCAAGATCCGCGATACCTTCGGTGGCAAAGCCAAACTGCTGGATGCCGACACGGTGATGGAACTGACCAGCCACCCGATAGGAGGCGTATGTCCGTTTGGACTGGCCACCCAACTTCCCGTCTATTGCGACGAATCCCTGCACGCGTTCGATGAAGTGCTACCCGCGGCGGGCTCACCGAACAGTGCCGTGCGCTTGAGCCCACAACGCTTAGCCGACTTAGTCAGCGCTCAATGGGTCGATGTGTGTACGCTACCAGAGAGCATCCGCTAAGTGACGATGAAGCGCGTTTAGGTCACATCGAGCACATAGCCATAAAACGCCGTATTGCGCTGCCAGCCCAGCGACTCGTATAGCCGCTGGGCGCGCTCATTGTCGACCTGCGTCATCAATATCAAACGCGCAACACCATGTTCACGAGCCAATCGAGTGGCCGCTTCCATCAGCGCTCGCCCCGTGCCGTTCTCTCGGCACGCTGGTCGTACGAAAAGATCGTTCAGCGTCCAGCGCGCATTTAGCCCCACGGTGGACACGCCCGGATAGAGCTGAACGAACCCGGTGAGCGTGCCATCCTCACCTTCGCTCACCATAATGCGCGAATCTGCTTGCCCAAACCGTTGGCGCAAAAAATCACGCGCGGCTTGCCTATCACTTGGCTGCTGATAAAACTGCCGATAGCCGTCTAGTAGCTCGGTCAAGGCGTCGAGATCATGAATCGTGGCAGAGCGAACGTGGGACATGCGCTATAACTCCTATATGGGTGAGCCACCGAGTGTCTGGCACACCGCCAAACGCTGAGACCAGACGATTTGCCGCGGATTTTCTGACGACGTTCTGATTGTAGTGTATCGTCTTTTCACCGTTTATCGATCCATCTAACAGCAAGGGGACCACGTGTTCCCACTGGGGTTACCGTGGTCCAAACACTCTTTACTCAAACCGAATCCCGAGCACCGATTTACAAAGCTTGGAGCGTGCATGTTTTTACCGCCAGCGGAGTACTGCTAGGCACGATGGCGCTGCTAGCGCTAATCGACAATAACCCGGTGGCCTGCCTGCTCTGGCTGGGGGCGGCGATGATGATCGATGGGGTGGATGGCACGCTGGCACGCAAATATGAAGTAAAATCCGTGCTGCCGCATTTCGATGGATCAACGCTGGATATGGTGATCGATTACCTCACCTGGGCCTTCATTCCCGCCCTCTTCATTTACTACTTCATTGAATTACCGCCCTACTTAGAGCTGATCTCGGTCTTTATCATTTTGTTGTCGTCAATGTTCTGCTTTTGTAACGTCGATATGAAAAGCCAGGATAATTACTTCGTGGGCTTTCCTGCCGCCTGGAACATTGCCGCCGCCTACTTTTACATTCTTGATTTACCGCCGTTCATCACGTTTACCGCCATACTGGTCTTAGCGATGCTGACGGTGACCAAAATGAAGTTTCTGCACCCCTTTCGTGTGCGTTTGTTCATGCCGTTCAATATCGCCGTCACGCTGCTGTGGTGCGTGTGTGCCACCGCGTTAATTCTTTCACACCCTGATTACACCGCCTGGGCACGGTGGGGCTTAGGTTTGACTTCTCTGTACTTCGCGGGCATGTGCTTTTGGCGCACGGCTCAAGAGTGGTTCGGCGGTCAGGTACCGCGCTAATGGCTCATGACTTCATCGCCCCCGACGGTCGCCCCCGCTGCCAGTGGTGTGGCGGAGCGGCGGAGTTCCTGCCCTACCATGATCAGGAGTGGGGCTTTCCCGTGAGTGATGACCAGCGGCTATTTGAAAAGCTCTGCCTGGAGAGCTTTCAATCGGGCTTAAGCTGGCGCACGATTTTGAATAAACGTGAGAACTTCCGCGCCGCCTTTCACCACTTCGATTTCCACCACGTCGCCCGCTTTACGGAAGAGGACGTGGAGCGCTTACTGCAGGATGCAGGCATCATTCGTCACCGCGGAAAGATCGAAGCGGCCATCAACAATGCCCAACGGGCAAAAGAGATGGTCGAGCAGGAGGGGTCGCTGGCGGCGTTCTTCTGGCGCTATGAGCCCAATGACACCGTGGCCCCCCAATCGCAGTCCACCTCGCCAGAATCCATTGCCATGGCCAAGGAGCTGAAAAAACGCGGCTGGAAATTTTTCGGCCCCACCACCGCGTTTGCCTTCATGCAGGCCATGGGGTTGGTCAACGACCACTCGCTCCACTGCATCACGCGTGAACGGGTGGAGCAAGCGCGGCGGCGGTTTCAGCGTCCCACCTAGCGTTATCGATAAGAGCCTTACTATGAAACCCAACATTAGCTCGATCACGCTTGGCGTCCGGTTTTATTGAACCACTACAGTTCTTGATAGCCGCCAAGGCTAGGCGGTGCGGTTCATCCCCGCGCTTGCGGGGAACGGTTTCAGCTCTCCAACCTGGACGAAGACGAAGCCGGTTCATCCCCGCGCCTGCGGGGAACGGGGACAAAGTACGTAAACCAGACGACCTAAGCGCGGTTCATCCCCGCGCCTGCGGGGAACGGTTGCTGATAGCTGCCTTCGCGCTGCATATCGCCGGTTCATCCCCGCGCCTGCGGGGAACGGAGAACAGGATTCACCAGGAGTACCGAGACCATCGGTTCATCCCCGCGCCTGCGGGGAACGGCTGGACAATGTTATCAATCCCCATTTGCGCTCCGGTTCATCCCCGCGCCTGCGGGGAACGGCCCAATAGCCGTGCTAATCGTGTTGCCACTGGCGGTTCATCCCCGCGCCTGCGGGGAACGGTGCTTTAGTGTCTCTTTCAACATTATCAAGCCCGGTTCATCCCCGCGCCTGCGGGGAACGGAGACTCGGCCTCACGCGGCGGCGGCTCGGAGGCGGTTCATCCCCGCGCCTGCGGGGAACGGGTTCCCTGTTCACTGGCCAAACACAGAACGAACGGTTCATCCCCGCGCCTGCGGGGAACGGGTCATACAGCACCGCGCCGTTGGCATCGATCACGGTTCATCCCCGCGCCTGCGGGGAACGGCTGCATGATGGTTTGTTTGGCAATGAGTCTCTCGGTTCATCCCCGCGCCTGCGGGGAACGGGACTCGCTCACTGATACGGAAATGCTCGACCGCGGTTCATCCCCGCGCCTGCGGGGAACGGATCCGCACAGCGATCAATTAGTCGACCCCTACCGGTTCATCCCCGCGCCTGCGGGGAGCGGTCCGCCCTGGGCGTCAACATACGACCCATCGTCGGTTCATCCCCGCGCCTGCGGGGAACGGTCGGTAGATACGGCGGTCACAACGCACGGAAGCGGTTCATCCCCGCGCCTGCGGGGAACGGACTAATTGTAGCCACTTGTTTTCAAAAAGAAAAATCGCCAGCGGACAAACCACCGGCGATTTTGATCATTTTTTGAACAGATCTATATTCTTAAAGAGCATCAAAAACAGTTACTTATCAATAGACGGTAAAAAGCGCACCAAGCGTAGTCCATCATGGTCGATGGGGACGCGGCGGTTGTCGCCAAAGGTCTGGAACTCGAAGCCGGATTCGTGGTTGCTGGCCCAGGCCATGGCGACGTTGCCCCCCTCCTCGGCCAGCACTTCTATCTGCTCCCAAATCATTTCGCGAATGCGTTTGCTGACATCGCCGACATAAACGCCGGCGCGAATTTCCAGCAGCCAGACGGCAAGTCGTCCGCGCAGGCGGGGCGGTACAGCTTCGGTGACGACGACAAGCATAGCCATGCTATTGACTCCTGTGGCCGCTATCGCCCTCCGACGGCGGCTCGGGGATGGCGGGAGGCACGGCGTCGGCTGGCGGTGGTGGCGGTTCGATCTCGCCCGCCGCAAGCACCTCTTCGATCATGGGGATGATGCGTTGCAGTAGCCGGGTCTGCTTGAAGGCGTCACGACAGGCGATGCGTACCTCGCGCTCAGGCATTGGCGGGTTCTTCGCGGCGATGCGAAATGCTGCCGGAACGACGGTCTCGAATTTGACGATATCGGCAATGTTGTAGACGAAGCTTAATGGTTTGCCGGTATGCAAAAAGCCGATGGCGGGGGCATAGCCAGCTGCCAGAATGGCCGCTTCGGTAATGCCGTAAAGACAGGCGGTCGCCGCCGAGAGGCATTGATTAGCCACGTCCGAGGCGTCCCACTGCTTTGGATCGTAGCGCCGCCCTTGCCATTTCAGACCATACTGCTTGGCCAATACCTGGTAGGTCTTGCGCACTCGGGCGCCCTCGATGCCGCGAAGCTGTTCGACGCTGCGCCGTGAGGGTGGCGCTTCACCAAAGCGCAGCTCGAACATCTTGCGCACGACCTTGAGTCGCAGACTCTCATCCAACGCCAGCTGGGCTTGGTAGAGCAGTTTGTCGGAGCGCGCGCCACCTGGCTGCCCAGCGCTATAAAGCCTCACGCCCGCATCGCCCACCCAGATCAGCAGCGTACCCACGACCGAAGCCAGCTTGACCGCCGCATGGGAAACCCGAGTGCCAGGCTCGAGCAGCAAGCAGGCTACCGACCCGACCGGGATATGCATGCGCTCGCCGTTGACCTCGTCGATGACGACGAACGCGCCGTCGCGCACGTCGATCTGCCCCATGCCGACAAAGATCATCGACATGCGGTCTTTCAAGGGGATGGGCTTTAGGGGGATGAAGCTCATGGTATTCTCATCATCTTGGAGAAATACTTAGCAGTCCGAGCCCGAAAGCCTTGCCGGGGCCTATTCCCTTTTTGATCGCATTTTTTAAAAGGGCTGGATCAGTAGAGGTTAGCACACCTTCAAACCACGCCTGCCGCAAACGAATATCACCTTGCCGAACATCAAGCATTTCTGTCGCCATCACCAGCGCTGTCTCCACATCAAAGCCCGCCTGGGCAGCCTGCCGCTCCAGCCACTGACACTGCAGCTCTTCACTGGCAAGCCCGACTCTTTTTCCAGCTTTCGTCACCGTAGGGTTGGCAAACAGCCTGAATCGATACTTCCCTCTCGCTGTCAGAATTCTATCAACATCGATATTTTTAGACTCTACCTGTGCTTTCAGATAGCCCGGACTCCCGAACCCTGACCAGTCAGGCTGAACAAGCGACTGAACAACAATGATAGGATCCTGCCGACCCGAATCGGGCTCCAGTCGCCACAAAAAACGCGGTGCCTTGTCATCAGGATCGTTCACGAAGGCTCGTACTAGCGACCGATGCATCTCGTAAGCATCGGCCAGATCCCGCCTGACGCTTGCATTGCGCCGGTCAAGCGTGAGTCGAGTGAGATACATCGTCACCCCCTGGCGTCAGTTGCAATGTCTTGACGAAACGAGGGCCAAATCGGCGCTCGGAGAATGGCGCTATCGGTTGATCGACCCGGGCGGTGCCTTCCTTGTCATCTTCGATGACAACGCGTCGCTGTTGCATTTCCTGACGCGTATCGTCCTCGGTGAGCAGCGCTGTCGATCCCAGCACCTCCAAAAGGCTGCCATCACGCAAACCATCTGGCATGAATACCGGGCGAGACGGTACAAAACTCTTGCGGCCCAGCGACAATGGCCAGTACGGTGCCCGTAGGGCCTTATGGATATTAGCCAGTAGTTCGCGCTCACCTTCGAGCGCGACGAGGAAAGCAGCATCCGACAGGTAGTAGCGCTGGCTGACGACGGTGCGATTGGCGTCAGCCTTGCCGGATGAGGCGACCACTCCCGTGGCGGTTTGATAGTCGCGCATAGGGATACCTTCGCGATCGACACGTACTCCCATGCGCAAGGCCGCGAGATCGGAGACAGACTCTGCCCGATCGCGGCCAAGTGCGGCGCAAACCAGGCCGATAACACCGGACTTAGAGGGTTCGAGCTGCGTATCGCGCTCGTCGAATCGGCTGGTCGTCCCCCAGGATTGCATGGGACCAGCCAGGCACATCAGCAATGTCGCCACGTCTATGCCTCCAGCGCGTCATCTGCGAGTTCGCGCACGCGCTGGGCGAGTCGAGTGAGATTGGGCTGCGCTTCGCCCCGGTTCTTGTCAGGCCATTGTCCGGTGAGATCCAGATAGAGCCACTGGTCTTGACCATCGCCGTATACGGCAGACAGCTTTTCATCGGCCTTGTGCAAGCGTTCGACCGATTGCTCGGTCAACGAGATACGCAGATCGGCAACAACCGGCTTCTCGAAGGCGTTGGCTAGGCTCATGGGGGCGAGGTGGCGCAGACTCACACCGATAAAATCCGGCGCGTTATGGGCCGCGAACGTGTTTTGCTTGCCGCTGGGCACGGCGCGCACGAACGCGGTCGCGAACGCTTCGATGGCCGACAGGGCAAGCTCTCGATCCTGCTGGAGATTATCGAATAGCTTGTGTAGGTCGAGCACTGCATAGCGATAGAAGGTCGCCGAGTTGAACTCGATCTGACCGATCATGTCGGCCCCAGTGTTGTCATCCGGCGCACGATCATCTACTGCGGTGTAATAGTCGAATTCGCGCTCGACCCGGTGGGTACTGATCGCGTGCGCCACTTGGCACGCTGCATCCTGATTCACGGCTGGCAAATCAGCAAGCATACGTCCGAACAGGGCAATGTCCACCGCCTTGCCACCGTCGAGCAACGCCTTGGCCTTTTTAGTGACTTCCGGTGGGGCCGAGGCCTTGCGTTGTTTCTTGTTGGCCGTTGCATCGACGTCGGCCAGTTCGTCCCAATATTGGTCGACCAATTCCGCGAACCCAGCAATCTCCTTCTCACCGAGAAACAAGAGATATTCGGTCTTTTCCTTGTCTTTCTTTGACGAACTCAATCCGGCTGCTGCCAAGGCGCTCTCGATCTTACCGGCCGCTTCTTCAGGATCGCGGTCAGCCAAACGCTCCACCAGCAGCCGCTTGAGCCGCTTGGTGCGAATGCCGCGATGAGCTTCGTCGATGAGATCGTATTCTGCCGCCGCCAAGCGCGTGGCCCGCTTGAAGCATTGACTGCTCACCCGCGCACGACGATGGCCGCCAAAGATTGCGTCCTTGGGCGCCCCCGTATCGTCGCGGTTGAGATTGGACGGTGCGAAGTTCTGGATGATGTGAAACTCGAGGAATGCGCGCATGTTCAGGCCCCCTGCTCTTGTGTTGTTTCGGATTGGTTATTGTGTTCGTCTTTACGCGGGATCCAGTAGAAATCCCGTGCCCAGCGTTGGCGACACCGATCGAGGCGTGCCACGTTCGGCGTGCGTGCCAACCAGACTTCCATATCCTTGATAAGAAGCGCTGGGTCGTAGCCGATTGGGGTATCGCGAAGCAACGCCACCACCTGGCGTAGATGATCGGCGATGGTGTCGCCGGAAGCGCCAAGCACGGTGATGAAACGCCGCTCGACGCTTTCTGCGTCATTTTTCTCCTGCGCGGCCAACCGGTTAAGCGCGAAAGCCAAGGTACGATCCGGCTCGTATTCCGGGTGGGCCGCAAACAGTCCCGCCACGAGGTAGCGTGCACGCCGTCTCGGGTCGCCGCTTTTCCAGGCGGGATCAATGAAAGGCTCCAACGACGGGAAAACCACAGGGTCTTCACCAGGCCGCAGCGTCAGGCTTCGACGCAGACGAGACAATACTGGGGACTCATTCTTCGCAAGCGTTAACAACTGTTGTTTTAATGCCTCAGGCTCGCTTTGAGCGGCCTTATCCGCCAACGCCGCACGGTAAAACTCGCGGCCCCAGCGCTGGCGCATCTCCTGCCAGCGGTACTCTTTTTTAAGGGGGTCGAGCCACAGCGCGATATCAGCTATGAGCTGAACGTAATCAAACCCGTAGCCGTCTGCCGCGAGCAGCGTCGTAGCTTGGCGCAGGCGTACCGCAATCTGCTGCTCATCGGCTTGCAGCAGGGCAATGAAGCGCTGCTCTATGCTGGGGTTTTGCCGGGTACGCCATAGCGTGCCAAACGCCTCGGCAATCGTGGCGCCTGCCTGTTCCGGGTGGCTCGCATACAAACCGGCAGTGAGATACAGCGCCAGTCGATACGGATCGTCCACGTCGCGTTCCGCGCCTGCAAAACGCTCGACGATCGCCACCGCTTTTGGATCTTCGCCGATCGGCTGAGCCAAGCTATGGCGCAGGCGGGCAATGGCTCCGGGATTATTTGCATACAGCGTTTCGAGATAACCGACGAATTTGCCGGCATGGGAGGTCATGGCTTTTCTCCTGCGGCGAAGCCTGCCTTGGTCGAGTATTTACTGAGCAGACCCAGCAGCCGCGGATAGTGTCGGGCTTCTGCACGCAGCCCGCGGGGCGTACTACCCAATCCCACGACTACATCGCGCCAGGCACGTTGGGCCGCGTCACGCAGCGTATCGTTCCAGTGAGCGGTCGCGGCTTCGAATTCGTCCGCGGCGAGCTGCGCCATTAAGATGGGTAAAGCTCGCTCGGCCGACGCGAAATATGTGGCCGCTAGTGGCCCGGCCGCCAGAAGACTTTGAGCTCGGGCCTTTGTCTCCTTGTTGTCCGGATCCGGCATGCTGTCGGCGAGCATCCCGCGCGCCACCGCTCGCAGCGTGTAGTAGAGTGCTTCGGCATCTGCCACTTTCTCCTGGAGGGTCTCGGAGCGGTCGAGATCGACCATCAGATTGGCTGGCAGCACGATCTGCTCCATACGCCAGCGCAGCAGCTTGGCCTGATCACTCGCAAGTCCGGCCACCAATAGCGGCTGATAACGGTTCGAGCCGGGTCCGAGTGCTTGATGCAGGCTTGCGGCATACGCGACGACCGCAGCCGGACGCCGGTTTTCGGTTTCGGTCTCAGGCCCGGGTACAAGCACGGGTAGATCGCGCCATGTCGCGCGCCCTTCCGTAAAGCTGATGCGTACGAGCCCGTTTTGACCGGATCGAAAACTAGCCATCGGGTCGGGCTGGGTCTCGCTATCGCCCAGAGCCAGTCCAGCCCCGAAACGCAGCCAACGAATATTGCCGTTCTCCTCACGCTTGAACAGCACGGCACGGCTCTGGCGCGTATAGCGATCATTCGGCCCGGTGGCAAATACCGGCTCACCGACAAGTTGTTTTTCCGTGAGCGGTTCGCGCTCCCAACTGGGCAGATCCGGTTCAGCATTCGAGCGTCGTTCATCCGGATGGAGACTCAGCGCGATCGTCTCCGCCAGCGTATGACCCAAGGGAATCACCGCGGCGGTATTGGCCAGCGCCCCGGCTTTGTCCGAACCACGAAACACCTTGACCAGCCCGCCGGGCGTGAATTGCAGAAATCCGAGCAGCGTGTTCAACGCCTGTGCCGGAGTGAGTTCTGCTGGCTCGCTGTCATAGGCGTGGTCGAATACCACGGGCGTATTGCCGGTGGCGCTTGCCAAGGATAT
The DNA here is from genome assembly GCF_022348135.1 of Halomonas sp. McD50-4. NCBI lineage: Bacteria > Pseudomonadati > Pseudomonadota > Gammaproteobacteria > Oceanospirillales > Halomonadaceae > Halomonas > Halomonas sp. McD50-4. The sequence continues at coordinate 166,456 of NZ_JAKRFG010000005.1, forward strand.
TTGCGCTACGCTTTTGAGCTTATCGCGGGTCGGCCCGGCCGTATCCAGAACGGCCGCCTGCATGAACGGATGGGTATCGTGAAATAGCCAGAAGCGGTCGTGCCAGTGCTCAAGATAGGTGCGTATCGCATCAACGGGCAGGCCATCTCGGTACCATGCGGCCCGCTCGGATTCTCGCCAGCGCCCTTGCGCCGTGGAGATGGCGCGATGAGTAATCGCCAGCAGCAACCGATATTGTGCCACGACACTCGGCGGCGCGGTATCCGCCAGCGCGACGATCTCCCGACTACGCTCGAACGTTTCGAGCAGCCCCATTGAGGTAACCGTTCCATCTGCAAGACAGACAGACAACCAGGGTTCTCGGAGCAGGTCATAAGCCGGAACAGAAAGTTCAGCGCCCACCCGAATGCTATCGCTCGTGTCTGTCATGTACTCCCCCGCACTGAAACGCACCAGACGACTTAACCATTTCCAAGAATAGACCTTTATATAAATTCAACCAAGAAAATATACGTCCCCCCGACGATTGGCTTATAGTCGAGCACTCTGCCCAAGCAGAGATGAACCGAATAGTCCTTTTGCCTATGCGCGAATTGCTAAACCTCCCCACACACGTGGGGTCGACGAGGGGAGGAGCTTCCTCCCCTCACTTTTCACCCGCTTCATAAACGAGCCCCAGATCCGGATCGAGATAAAGCGACTGTTCACCCAGTTCACAGCGGCCCTCGGCCATGGGCATGGGGTGTAGATGCCGCAATAAAGGATGATCGGCGAATGCCACAGGCAGCTCGGTCTGCTTGCAATGCAGTACGAGCGCCTTGCGCGATACGCGCAGCTGTCGGGCATAGAGGCGGCGAGCAACATCGTCGGACGGTATTTGCGCCGGATCGATAACGATGCCGTTGACCGTCCACGCGCCGTCGATCACATCGATCGGCACCAGGCTCACCGACTCTGGCCCCAGCCGGGTCACATTACGCATGCCCTCTTCATCATCACCGCCATAGGGCTTGTTCTGGTAGGCCCGGGCTGGCTCATCCTCCGGGTCGAGCGATATATCGGTCGCTTGTTGACGCTTGCCCTTTTCGACGCCCAAACGAGCACCGTAGCACTCGATTTCGATGAAATCGCGGGTCTGTGCGTTAATCGAGGTCGGCAATTCTGGAAAGCTGTAGACATGCTGCACGAGCGTATCGATATCGGCTGGTAGCTGCAGCATTTGCAGCTCGCGTAGACAGGCCCACGTATGCCCCAGTACGTACGGGTCATACACATACTCCCAAGCGGTGGCCTTGAATGACGGCCAATGGTCGTAATGCAACCCTGCAATCCAGAAGCGTGCCTGCCTGTGCGCGGTCGGTCGCTCCCGCTTATGACGGTGCATGCGGCCGACTCGCTGCAAAAGCAGGTCGATAGGGGCGAGATCGCTCAGCATGAAATCGAAGTCCAGATCGAGCGACTGTTCCGCGACTTGGGTCGCAATCAACAACCCCTTTCGTGGTCGCGTCCCATCCTCGAGTTTTCCCGATTCGCCAAAAAGTGCGAGTACACGCTCTTCGATTTCCGAACGCTGGCCCGAAGGAAATCGTGCATGAAACAGGACTATTTCGATGCTGTTGGTGCTTGCGTACGACTCCAGTAAACGGAATAGTTGCTGAGCACGATCAACGGTATTGACGATCACCGCGCCACAACCATCCTCTTCGAGCAACGCGACCGCTTGGTGCTTGATCGCCTCCAACGACTCGTCGAGGCAATGCAGAGTAATGGGATCCTGCGGCCGACTTTCGAACGTCTCACAGCGAATCGAAGAGGCATCGATCTTCGTCAGGCGCGGGTAATCGGTTTCTGGCACTTCGTGTGGATCGGCGCCCCAGGCACGCACCAATTGATCACGCTTGTCTTTTGGCAGGGTAGCGCTCATAAGGACGACTGAGCTCCCCATGGCCTTGAGCCAACGCACAAGAGCCTCGATCAACACGCTGGTATAGGTGTCATAGGCATGCACTTCATCCAGCACGACCACTCGGTTTGCCAATCCCCACAGCCGCACGAAATGGTGTTTGGCATTGAGCACGCCGAGCAGTGCTTGATCGACTGTACCCACACCGTACGGCGCCAGCAATGGCCGACGCCGCTGGGAAAACCAGACCGAGGCCGAGATACTCTCTTGCTTATCGTGCGCGATACCGCGCAAATGTCGTAGCTGCTCGCTCATAGCCGCACCACCATGAACGAGTTTTACGGCCGTAGTGTCGTCAAAGGCGTGAAGAAACTTTTGGGTACGGTCGAAAAGCGCATTACCGGTCGCCTGTGTGGGCAAGGCGACATAGAGTCCGCGATGCGCGTTAGCAGCCTGCAAACGAAGATAAGCCAGGTAAGCCAACTCGGTTTTGCCCTCACCCATCGGCGCCTCGACGAGCAACAAGGTAGGCCCGCACGCGTCTTGAAGCAGCGCCTCACCGACTTGCTGCAACGGGCGCGGCGCCGTCGGCTCGCCGCGAATACGGCTAAGCAGGGTCTCCGTCGAGAAAGGCTTGGTCAAAATCTGGCGAAACCGTGGCCAACCGGCATTTACCAGTGCATCCACAGCGAGCGAGCGTGCATGATCGTAATACTCCTGCAGATCGTCACGGCGCTCGCCGAGCGCGAACCACTCCACGTTGGATGCAATCCAATCTGCGGTACTGGTCAAACCGGCCAGCCAATTCACCACTACAAGATCTAGATCATCATGGCTCGGACACCCTTGAGGATTCAGGGTCTGCCAGTACACATCGAGTATCTCGCGACGCGCTCGTGCCCACTCGGGAGGCTCGCCTAGAGGCCGCCCACGGCCTGTCTCGTCTGCGCGGAAATGACGACCATGATGGGCAGCTATCGCCTGCACGACCGCCAGCACCCACCCCCACGGTGCCTTTGTCAGCTCGCTGAGCGGCTCTGCTAGAAGGGCCGCAGTGGCCAATGAATGATTGCTACGCGCTTCTGATCGGTCCGGGAAAACGAGACCGGCAGCCTGAGCACGTGCATGGCCTAACGGCCACTTGAGTACGAAACCCGGGATGGCCTTGCCAAAATCGTGCAATCCGGCAATGGCGGCAATCCAACGAATAGCGCCTTCGCGCGGTAATCCAAGCGCGTGACTCGCCCAATCCAGGCTTTTTTGTGGCTCACGTTCGAGCAGGGTTTCCACCACTGCAGCCACGTCCAACATGTGCGCTACAAGATTATGCCCTGGCCCCTCAATAGCGCTTTTCGACCATAGGCTCCGCGCAGCTTTTGACAGACTGGAAAAACTATCTACCGACATGATCTGCCCATCCTAGTGCTATGCATCGGCTTATTTGACGCTCAAAGATGTCACCTTGCGGCGTTGCCATACCGTCGAGTGAAAGTTTCAGCACTTCTTGAAAGGCGCGGGAGAACTTGCCCAGGTCATGAAGCCCCAATAAAAAAACCATCAGCCGACGTAATGACTCAGGCTCAATATGCAACTGCACTGCCAGCTGCTGGGTCAAGGAGCGCTCATGCGCAAGCAGGTGCCAACCAACGGCCGCTACATCTCCCCGACAGCCATCTTAATTCATTAAAATTAGCAAACTAGCCAAAACCGACCATAGCGTGTCTGACAGTCGAAAGGAAGGTCCAAAACGACCGGTGGTTGAACGCATTGCGCCACCATAAAAAAACCCCGCGCTCTGTCGAGGGCGAGGTTTCCATTCAAAATGTGGTTTCAGCGTCGCTACCTTAATACGCCTTTCGCGTTGAGACAGCCTATTCGTTACGCATGGTTCAGCTTTTCCAACGCCGCCGAGGCAATGAACGCAGAACGACTTTTAATACCGTGGGTGGTCACGTATTTGTCGATTTGGCGGATGACGTGGCCTGGCAGCGTCACGTTCACCTTTTCGGTTTTGCCGAGGTAGGGCGTGATATCAATATCGATAATCCCCCAGCCGTACCCCTCGAAATCAGGGTTTTTACGATGCTCCGCAATGCTGCGAGGCATGGGAATGTCTTTATTCTCGTTGGCTAACTCTTCCAGCTGGATATGAGCTACTTCCACCGCCATTTCATAAGCGTGTTCGGTCGTGTCACCCGCTGTCACGGCCCCGGGAATGTCCGGAATGACGATACCGGTGGCGGTGTGCTCATCGCCCCATTCGATAGCAATCGGATATTGCATGATTTACCTCCTGAACGGCCGAGCTACCTGAGCCCCGCGAGCTTTCTGATGTTGTGAATGGTGCCCTTGGGCAAATCCTTTTTCGGATGAGGCACGGGCACACTGCCGGGCTTGGTAGGGTGCTTGAATACGTGATGGCTCCCACTAACACGGTCTAGATACCACCCATCGGCTTCCATCTCCTTGATGAGGTCCTTGCTTTTCACCCCTCCTCCTTTCTCTCTTTCGCCACCCAAAATATAACTCCAGGGTTATAAATATTCAAATACTCATACCCCCAGAAACACGTTGAACCATACATAAGCCTTGGATATGAATATTCAGTTAGCAAACGCTTCCAATGACTTGGTTCATCCCCGCGCCTGCTGGGAACGGATTTGGCATAGTTTGGTCAGTTTTATAGTCAACGGTTCATCCCCACGCCTGTGGGGAACGGGCCCCAGCCGATCACACTGGCGACCTAGAAAGCCGGTTCATCCCCACGCCTGTGGGGAACGGGTCGTCTATCAACTGCTGGATGACTGTCGCATCGGTTCATCCCCACGCCTGTGGGGAACGGCACTTTCGATGTGACCGCGCCCCTTTTGCCGACGGTTCATCCCCACGCCTGTGGGGAACGGATGGAAGTTCCAGTTGCCCTCATCGATAAAGGCGGTTCATCCCCACGCCTGTGGGGAACGGCCGATGAATTTTTAAATGATTATCGCCAAGACCGGTTCATCCCCACGCCTGTGGGGAACGGATCGGCCCGCCATATCGGCGCTAAGGACAGCGCGGTTCATCCCCACGCCTGTGGGGAACGGCCGTTGAACACGTTATTCAGGTGCTCGACGCCCGGTTCATCCCCACGCCTGTGGGGAACGGGTCTCGATGTAGAGGTTGGTGTACGTCTCTACCGGTTCATCCCCACGCCTGTGGGGAACGGGCTGGCTGACGGCAAGGCATCGCTAAGGATCACGGTTCATCCCCACGCCTGTGGGGAACGGCAGCGAAGAAAGTTCGTCCCTCTGCCCAACGACGGTTCATCCCCACGCCTGTGGGGAACGGCATTCATCAAGCCGTGTTGTTGGGCCATGCAACGGTTCATCCCCACGCCTGTGGGGAACGGTGCGGCGTCTCCTGTAGGTGGGGTTAGGAGGGCGGTTCATCCCCACGCCTGTGGGGAACGGATTACCCTCAGCGACCCCGGCAACCCGGACGGCGGTTCATCCCCACGCCTGTGGGGAACGGTGCGCGCTGTATTCGCCGACGCGTTTGGTGATCGGTTCATCCCCACGCCTGTGGGGAACGGCGATGGCTGGTCTCCTGGCACTGCTGAAAGTCCGGTTCATCCCCACGCCTGTGGGGAACGGACCGAAAGAATGGTGGACGGCCAGCTAAACAACGGTTCATCCCCACGCCTGTGGGGAACGGCTCTGCGACGGGTAACGAACCTGGGTCGAACGCGGTTCATCCCCACGCCTGTGGGGAACGGCTGCCCGCCATCATATCGGCGGCAACCGCTACCGGTTCATCCCCACGCCTGTGGGGAACGGCAAGACGCGGACATGGTGACGGTTGGCGAGCACGGTTCATCCCCACGCCTGTGGGGAACGGGCGGGCGTTAGCTCGTTGCACTGTTTGAGCAGCGGTTCATCCCCACGCCTGTGGGGAACGGCCGGCTGTCAGTGACAGGCTGGTGATTCTACGCGGTTCATCCCCACGCCTGTGGGGAACGGACGCCTGAGTAGCGAACCACGGCATAACCGCGCGGTTCATCCCCACGCCTGTGGGGAACGGATGAGCCTCACCCCGTTCCTGTGGATCATTGCCGGTTCATCCCCACGCCTGTGGGGAACGGTTACGACATGACTCCCATTGACGACGCTTTGCCGGTTCATCCCCACGCCTGTGGGGAACGGACTAATTGTAGATGACTGTTCTGCAAGATAAAAACAGGCAGCAGAATATCCACCAGCGGTTCAGGTCGATTTTTGATCAGAAGAGCATTATTAAAGAACAATAAAATCAGCAGGTTGCTAAAAACTATAAAAATCGCACCAAGCCTCGTTCGATGGTAGGAGTATGTATCGTTTTTAGACGAGCGACGCCTGCGCTTCCTCCACCATCTCGGTGGCCAGCTCACCTACCGTTCGCACGGCGGCTTCGATACTAGGCGTGAGCGTAAACGCGTAGTTCAGCCGCAGGCACTGGCGGAACTTGCCGGAGGCGGAGAACAGCGAGCCCGGTGCCACGTGGATGGCGTGCTGTGCCAGACGCTGATTGAGCTTCACGCAATCTATGGCGGCGGGTAACTCTACCCAGAGCAAAAAGCTGCCCTGGGGGTAGCTAATGCCCGTCCCTTCGGGAAAGGAGCGCTGCACCCAGCTGATCATGATGTCCCGCTGGCGCTGATATTGGCGGGCAGCGTAATGGATGTGGCGCTCGTAGTAGCCTTTGGCGACGAACTCCGCGATGGCCAACTGCGGCAGCGTCGCCGAGGCACCGGTGGAGACGTACTTCATATGCAGCGCCTGGTCGCGATAGCGCCCCGGTGCCAGCCAGCCGACTCTAAGCCCGGGGCCCACCGTTTTGGAGAAGCCGCTGCACAGCATCACGCGCCCGTCGTCGTCGAAGGATTTCACGGTGCGCGGCCTTGGCTGGCTAAAGGATAGGTCGCCGTAAATATCGTCTTCGATAATCGCCACATCGAAGCGCTGGGCAAGCTGAAACAGCGCGCGTTTACGCGCCTCCGGCATGGTGTAGCCCAACGGGTTGTTGTAAGTGGGCGTGACCTGTATCGCGCGGATCGGCCACTGCTCCAGCGCCAGCTCCAGGGCTTCCAGACTGATACCGGTTTGCGGGTCGGTGGGTATCTCCAGCGCTTTCAAGCCGTTGGCCTTGAGTATCTGCATAGTGCCATAAAAGCTGGGCGAATCCACGGCCACCACATCACCCGGCTGGGTGAGCGTGCGCAGCGCAATCGATAGCGCCTCCTGGCAGCCGGTGGTCACCATGATGTCGTCTGGGTGCAGCAAGCAGCCCGACGCAACCGCCAGCCGCGCCACCTGTTGACGAAGTTCAGGGCTACCGCTCAACTTGTCATAGTTGAACCCGTGCAGATCATTACGACGATGCAGGCCAGCCAGGATTTTAGACAGCGGTCGCAGCGTCTCATACTCAAAATTCGGTACGCCTCGCCCCAGTAACAGGCGCACATCATCACGCTGGGTCGCAACCAGCTCCAGCACTTGATCCCACTGGGAAACATCCAGCGGCCGTTGGGCAGGTCGTGAGACCGACGGCAGCACTGAAGGCACACGGCTGGGCAGCACGAAGTAGCCCGACTTGGGCCGCGACTCGATCAACGCCACATCCATCAGTTGCCGGTAGGCTTCCTGAGCCGTCGAAATACTGACCTCCATTTCCTGGCACACCGCTCGAATGGAGGGCAGGCGATCACCCACACGGTAGATGCCGTGCTCGATACGCTCGCGCAGAATAGCGGCCACTTCTTCATAGCGCGTCATGACACCCACTCCCTATAGCCCAACCCACCATACAGATGACACTTCCAGCTGCCATACAGAGGTATAGCACGACCATCTGTATCTTAAAAATAAAAAAACCTATATCTGTATCAAAGAATCGTCACCACATAATCTAATCCTACCGCCCGCTGTGATCTCTTCGGAGGATTTGCCATGCCACGCTTCAGTCTTAACCAGCTCCGCTGCCAACTACGTCTCCAACTGAATCAGTACCGCCACTACCGGCGTAGCCGCCGCCAGTTGCTCGCCCTGGATGACCGGCTACTCGACGATATTGGTATCACCCGCACTCAGGCAGCCAAAGAGGGGCATAAAGCATTCTGGAAACATACGCCCCTCAAGGAGACTCCCCATGAAAAGCGCTGACTACTACCTGCTGGACGTCTTTACCGAACAGCCGTTTACCGGTAATCCCCTCGCGGTGTTTATGGCGTCCGATGAGCTGGACACCTCCACCATGCAGGCCTTGGCCAATGAACTGAATCTGGCAGAAACGGTTTTTTTGAGTGCCGCCACGCAACCGAACCACTATCCAATGCGGATTTTCACGCCGACGAGAGAACTCCCGTTTGCAGGCCACCCGACAGTGGGTACCGCACACTTGCTGGCAGCATTGGAACTCGCCAACCCGACGCAACCGCTGGTACTTCATCCACCTATCGGGGAGCTGGCCATTACATCGACCAGCGGCAGAACGGAGTTCACAACGTCGCACGCCGTTATGCTGGCAGACAGCACGCTCGATCACCCCACTGCCGTGGCGCTGTTGGGATTGGATAGCCACCAAATAGTCGGCGACCCGATTATCGCGTCTTTCGGGCTGCCCTATCACTTGATCGAGCTATCGGATACCTCGGCCTTGGAGAGCGTCACTATTTCAGCCGCCCTCTGGGCCAGTACCGTGATGCCCAGCCGCGCGGCTCAAATCTACCTGTACGTTAGGGAGCCATCAGCAGGGCAAGCGACCGTGATTCGCAGCCGCATGTTCTGTATGCACGACAGCCTCTGCGAAGACCCCGCAACCGGCAGCGCTGCCGCAGCGTTAACCGGCTATCTAGCCTCCCTCCAGACCGAAGCGTTGCGCTGCGAGATACATCAAGGCATTGAAATGGGGCGGCCCAGCGTTATTTATACGGCGGCCAATGGTGATATGACGCCGGGGTTCGTGACGGTGGGAGGGCACGCCATCGTGGTGGGTAAGGGGACGCTTTACCTACCGTGAAGCCTTAAAAGCAAAAAGAGTGTCCACGATATCGCGGACACTCGCTCTTATCGCCATGCACTGCCTAGCGTCACGCCGCCTGGACCTCGATACGGCGCGCGCGGTGGCTCTCTTTCTTGGGAAGCGTCAACGTCAGCACGCCGTTGACGATAGTGGCCGTAATGGCCTCACTATCTACCTCCCGGCTCAGGTTGAAGCGCCGCGCGAAGCGTTGACCGCGCACTTCGGCATGCAAAGCGCTGAGTCCTTCCGGCATATTCAGCGCTATCTCCCCTTCCAGACTCAACACTTGGTCATCGACCTCTACCTTGAGCGTCTCCGGTGTCACACCGGGCATATCGGCCACTAGCTTGAGCGCGTTAGCCTCTTCGATAATATCCACCGCCGGTAGAAGCGCCTCCTTATAGTGCCGATTCTGGCCGTTCTGCTCCTGCTGCAGCGGGGAGTGATGGGAGTGGGATGAACGGACGATGTCATTCATGATTCGACCCTCCAAAACCTGGTTAAACGCATGATTTACGCCGCTTGAACATCAATACGCCGTGGCTTGAGTTCTTCGCGCTTGGGTAGCACGATCTCGAATACCCCATAGGCATGACGCGCCTCTGACCGCTCGACGTCGATTCCCTCGGGTAAGGCGATCGATCTAACGAATTCCCCGCTGGCGCGCTCACGGCGCAGAACCTGACGCGACTCACCCTCCTCATGTTGGCCCGACACGGCGTCTCGTTGACCACGCAGTGTCAGCACATTGTCCTGAACATCGATGATTAGATCCGAAGGGGCCAACCCTGCGGCAAACACGTAGACCCTAACGGCCTCGTCGCTGCGGGCGATATTGATCATGGGAAAGCTACCCCGCGGCACCGCGCGAATATCCATGGTATTGCGATCAGGAAAGAAGCCATCCAGCAACTGGTTGAGCCAGTCATACTGCTCAGACGAGCCCGTTTCAAAACGCTTGAGATCATCGAACATGTCGAATACCTCCTACGTAAAGCAGACTGTGAGACTTGCGATGAGAGGCGGCCCCTTTTTCACTCCACCGAAGCAGCCTCTACGGTACGAAAAATAGGAGCGTTCGTTCGTTTTTCAAGCGTCTGATGGCCATTTTTTTGGCGCGTTCTAAATCGCCTAACCGATGTTTATGTGTTGAGCTCAGTGTGCTGACCGTCACCGATTTAGAGGCGTATGACTGCTTCTGCGACCGCGTACTCTATGGCGATGACAACCTGCGCAAGTTCCGCACGCTACTCTCGCGTAAGCGGCATAAGTTCGATCTATCGGTGCCCATGGAGAGCTTGCTTGCGACATAGCACGATTCATGCGACTGGCGCGATAGGATAGGTGCGCCAACCGGTGGGCGGCGCTTGGCCCTGCCAGTGGGCCAACACCGCTTGGCTGGCCGGGAATAGCGGCGCGGGCAGCGCGCTGGGATGGAACCAGCGCCACTCCCTGAACACCTCAGGCTCGAGCAGCCAGGCCTCGGCCTCTTGTTTCACGTGGGCGATGACGGCTCCGGTCACCATGGAGGCGGCGCTATCGAGGTTCTGAGTGATCGCCAGCAAGGCCAAACCGTGCAGCTCGGTAATGCCCGTTTCTTCCGCGACTTCGCGAGCAGCCGACGTCTCAAAGGACTCTCCCGCATCGACATGGCCGCCGGGCAAACACCAGCACGGCGTTTCCCCCGGTTTATCGCGATACCCAAGCAGCACGCTTCCATCCGAGCGGATGACTATCGCCCCCACGCCGATGATAGGTCGGGCGGTATCGTTCATCGCTCCCCCTTTTGCAGATCGGTTAGCACACGCCGATACCCTAAGCCGTCAGCCCAATGCCTCTTAAAATCACCGACGTCACCGACTGCACGGCCTTTTCGAACTGCAGGTCGTCCAGCGGTTTGTCGTCGTTGAGCAGTGAGATTTGATAGTCGAAGTCGGCGTAGTGCTGGGTGGAGGCCCAGATCATGTAAAGCAGGTAGGAGGGCTCGACGGGATCGATTTGGCCGGCTTCGATCCACTCGCGAATTTTCGACTCTTTCAGTTTGGTCCATTCATAGAGGTGATCGCGCAGGCGCTCTTTGAGAATCGGCGCGCCCTGCATCACTTCGGCCGCCCAGATCTTGGAGCCGTGGGCGCGGTAGCGGGAGTGATTCATCTTGGCGCGAATGTAGGTCGAGAGCACCACGCGGGGGTCGTCGTACAGCTCGAAGCAGAGTGCGTCCTGCTTCCACACCGCTAACAGCGCCAGCAGCACCTCTTGATAGAGCGCCTTCTTGGTCGCGAAATAGTAGTGCACGTTGGACTTTGGCAGGTCGGCCAACTGAGCGATCTCTCCCATGGAGGCTCCGGCATAGCCTTTCTCGGCAAACAGCTGCTCCGCCGCTTGAAGGATCTTCTTGACGTTCGTTTGCCGAATTTCGTCCTGTGTTCTCGCCACGCTAATATCCCTTTGCCGCTCTGACCGCTAATCACACGCATCAAAACATACATCACCGCCCCACAAAGACGCAGGCGGTGGTGCAGTGAAGATGGCGCAGTTAGCGCATTGCGTCAACGCTGGGTGGTGGGAAACGAGAACTCCGCCCGGGTGGCTTCGCTGACGGAGGGCCAACGCTGGGAAACCGCTTTACGGCGCGTGTAGAAGCGCACCGAGTCTGGGCCGTAGGCGTGAAGGTCGCCAAACAGCGAGCGCTTCCAGCCACCAAAACTGTGGTAAGCCACCGGCACGGGCAGCGGTACGTTCACCCCCACCATGCCCACTTCGATACCGTCGGTGAAGCGGCGGGCGGCTTCGCCATCGCGGGTGAACAGGCAGGTGCCGTTGCCGTATTCGTGGTCGTTGATCAGCTGCATGGCATCGTCCAGGCTGCCGACCCGTACCACGCAAAGTACCGGCCCGAAGATCTCTTCCTGGTAAATGCGCATCTCCGCAGTGACGTGATCGAACAGGCAGCCACCGACGAAATAGCCCTCCTCATGGCCAGCCACGCTCAGGCCGCGCCCATCCGCCACGAGCGAAGCGCCAGCGTTAACGCCGTCTTCGATAAACCCAAGCACTTTATCGCGATGTTCAGCGGTGACCAGCGGGCCCATGTCCAGGCCTTTATCGGTACCGGGGCCCACCTTCAACTGGGCGATTTTGGGCAGCAAGGTGTCCACTAACCGGTCGGCGGTTTCATCGCCCACACACACCGCCACCGAGATCGCCATGCAGCGCTCACCGCAGCTACCGTAGGCGGCACCCATCAGGGTGTTGGCGGCGTTTTCCAGGTCGGCATCCGGCAGTATCACCGCGTGGTTCTTCGCCCCGCCCAGGGCCTGAACGCGCTTGCCCGCCGCCGAACCACGGGAGTAGATCGCTTCCGCCACGGGCGTGGAACCCACAAACGAAATGGCTTTCACGGCTTTGGCATCCAAGAGAGTTTCCACCGCTTCGCGACCGCCGTGAATCACGTTCATCACGCCTTTGGGCAGCCCCGCCTCTTGCAGCAGTTCAGCCACGGCCATGGCCGCCGACGGGTCCTTTTCGGAGGGCTTGAGGATAAAGGTGTTACCGCAGGCAATCGCCATCGGGTACATCCACAGCGGCACCATGGCAGGGAAGTTGAACGGGGTAATGCCCGCGACCACGCCCAACGGCTGGAAGTTGGACCACGCATCGATGCCCGGCCCCACGTTGTGGGAGTACTCGCCTTTTAACAGCTCCGGCACGCCGCAGGCGTATTCGACGTTCTCGATGCCGCGCTTCAGCTCGCCCATCGCGTCTTCCACCGTTTTGCCATGCTCTTCGCTGACCAGTTGCACGAGGCGGTCCGCGTGCTCTTCCAGCAGCTGCTTGAAGCGGTACATGACCTGGGCACGCTTGGCGGGCGGCGTATCGCGCCAGGCGGGAAACGCCGCCTGAGCCGCAGCAATCGCCCGCTCCACATCCGCTGCGCTGGCATCCGCCACGTGGCGAATCACTTTTCCGGTAGAAGGGTTGGTGACCTCCAGCGTGCGCTGGCTTTCCACCAGCTCACCATTTATCAGGTGGGAAACAACACTCATCATGAAACTCCAAAACAGGGTGGGCCAGGGTTACGCCAGTGAATCCAGGGTCGTCGCGACGGCATCGAACAAACGCTCGAGCTCGGCTTCCGTGGTGCCGAAGGGAGGGCCGAACTGCAGGGTGTCGCCGCCGTAGCGCACGTAGAAGCCCGCTTCCCACAGCGCCATATGCGCATCGCGGGGGCGAATGGTGGGGTCGCCGTTGCGCGGCGCTAGCTGCAGGGCACCGGCCAAGCCGTAGTTGCGAATATCGACAATATGATTGTGGCCTTTTAGGGCGTGCAGCTTCTGCTCGAACGCGGGAGCGATGGCGCTCACCTGGGCGGGGAAGTTTTCGCGCTCCATCATCTCCAGCGCCGCCAGCCCCGCCGCGCAGGCCACGGGGTGGGCACTGTAGGTGTAGCCGTGGGGGAATTCAATGGCGTGCTGGGCACCGCCTGCGTGCATGAATGTATCGAAAATCTCGCCTGAGGCGATCACCGCCCCCATCGGCACCGCCCCATTGGTGATCTGCTTGGCCACGTTCATGATATCCGGCGTGACGCCAAACGCTTCGGCACCGGTGTTGGCCCCACTGCGGCCAAAGGCGGTAATGACTTCATCGAAAATCAGCAGAATATCGTGGGCGGTGCAGATCTCCCGCAGCCGATCCAGATAGCCTTTTGGCGGCACGATCACCCCCGCCGAGCCCGACATCGGCTCCACAATGACCGCCGCGATGGTAGAGGCATCGTGCAGGGCGATTTGATCCAGCAGCGCATCGGCCAGCTCAGCGCCGGTGTCTGCTTGGCCACGGGTGTACGCATGGCCCGCCTGTAAGGTGTGAGGCAGGTGCGTCACATCCATCAACTGGCCGTAGTGTTTACGGTTGCCGCCAATGCCGCCCAGGCTGGTGCCGCCGATGTTCACCCCGTGATAGCCCTTGGCGCGGCCGATCATGCGGGTTTTTTCCGGCTTACCTTTTAACCGCCAATACGCCTTGGCCATCTTGACCGACGTATCGGCGGCTTCTGAACCGGAGTTGGTGAAAAACACGTGATCCAGCCCGGCTGGCGTTAAGCTGGCGACCTTTTCCGCCAGCTTGAATGCCAACGGGTGGGCAATCTGAAAACCGGGGGCAAAATCCAGCGTACCTAGCTGCGCCGCCACGGCTTTCTGAATCTCTTCACGGTTATGGCCTGCCCCGCAGGTCCATAGGCCAGAAAGCGAATCGAACAGTTTGCGCCCCTGGTCATCGATGTAATAACGCCCTTCCGCCCCGGCTATCATGCGCGGGTTGGCGCGGAAATCGCGGTTCGCGCTGAACGGCATCCAGAAGTGCTGGTTGAGGGCGGTGCCTGATACAGGCTGCTCAGCCATTTTTTCCGCTGACTGTGCGGTTGTTTTACTTTTTAAACCAAACATAGTGTCTAGCTCCGTCGCTTTGAGACATGCCCTCAGCATGCGCCACCCACTACGTTTATAAAATCATGCTTTTCTTTCGCTCACGTTAGGAAACTCATACGTAATAGAGCATCAAACAGCGCCTACCCATCTTGACGGGACGATTCAAAGCGCCTAATTCTTATATTTATACGAATAAATACAACAAATCAGTGGAACACGCCTCAGTCGCACTCACTTAGCGAATGCGCTCACTAGCGCTGTCGCTGGCTGCGTGCACTGCCATCAATGCTCACAATTTCAATATAAACAAAGGGCTACCTTGCTATGAAATACTTGACTCCCTTAAAGCTGTCTATATATGGCGGCATGCTCTTCAGCTTTATCATGCTGGAAAGCCCCCTCATTATGCTGGCTAACCGTATAGAGCCCATGGTGATTGGCCTCCCCTTTCTGCTGGTGTGGAACTTGTTCTGGTGGTTCGTATTAACGGCGCTGTTTTTGGTGGCTTATTTCACCAACTGGGGCAGCCCCGAGCCTTCCACTATCCACGCCACCCAACAGCGGTAAATGAAGGGGTATATCATGACCGGAAGCTTAATCATCATTGCAGCGTTTATGATCATTCCCTTGATGGTGGGGGTTTTATCCGCTCGTCAATCACAAGAAACCAGCGAGGATTTTTTCGTTCAGGGCCGTGCCATGGGCAGTATCGCGGTCTTCTTCACCGTCGCGGCCACCTGGTGGAGCGCGTTTGCGTTCCTCGGCTCTAATGCCACCTTTTATACCAACGGGCCGGTATTTCTGACGGCGTTAGCCTGGAACCTCCTGTTTGGCTTCATGTATTACTGGATAGGCAAACGGGTGTGGTTTTTAGGCAAACGTTTCAATTACTTGACACCTTCAGACTTGATCGGTGATTTTTATAACAGCGAAGCGCTACGTATCACCGTGGCGGCGATTACGCTGATTTTTACCGTGCCTTATCTGCAGATCCAGCTTACCGGCGGCGCCTATTTAATCGAAGTCGCCTCCGGCGGGCTGATTCCTTTCTGGCTAGCGGCCCTGCTTTTCTACTTCATCATCATTATCTACGTGTGGATTGGCGGCATTCGCGCCATTGCCTGGACCGACGTCATTTATGGCGCGCTGTTGTTCTTCGGCATGCTGTATGCCGGTTACTACATTTCCACCCAGGTAGGGGGCCCCACGGCGCTATTTAGTCAGCTGCAGCAAAGCTCTCCTGATCATCTCACCATGCCTGGGCCGAACGGCACGATGGGCTACCCCATGTGGTTCTCGCTGTTTGCCATTACCGCCATCGGTGCCTTTATGGGCCCGCAAATCTGGCTGCGCATGTACTCGGTCAAACACGGCAAACTGTTTAACCTAATGCCGTTTTTGTTGGGGTTGGCGGCCTTTGCCTATGTAGGCTCGGTGCTATCTGGCTATTCAGGCGTGCTGCTCGAACCCAACGTAGAAAACCCTGACCAGATACTGCCCATCATGCTGATGGAGTATGCGCCTTACCTGCTCGCCTCGTTGATCATGGCAGCCGGCGCCTCAGCCGCCATGTCTACCGCTAACTCGCAGATCCACGCGGTGTCTACCGTGGTGACGATGGATATCTACAAACGCTATATCGACCGCGATGCCAGCCAAGCGCGTATCGTGTATATCGGTCGTTTATCGCTAGTGGGTTTCTCATTGGCCGCTTATATCATGGCGCTCACCGTACCGGGCGTACTGGTCACGATTGGTATTGCAGCACTGGCGGGCACGGCCCAGTTGATCATCCCCACCATCGGTGCCATCACCTGGAAAAAGGCCCATCCCACTGCCGCACTGGTAGGCTTGTGGGCGGGGGTGGCGTGTGTCCTGCTCATGACCTTTGGCCCGCTAAGCGCCCCCTTGGGCTACCACGCCGGGGTCTGGGGCTTGCTGCTGAATGCAGCGCTGTTCGTGGGGCTCAGTCATGTGCTGAACCGCCGCGATACCGCCGTCGTGGAACGCTTTACCCAGGCACGCCATGACTACGATGCCGAGTACCACCCAGAGCGCTTGCCCGCCTATACACAAGAAATCACCAGTAGCGCTAACCAACAATAAGGAGTGGGTTGATGACTCAAGCCCCTGTTTCGACCTCGCCGCGCAGACCCAAGCTTGCCGAGCTGATTAGCGACGACATCAAGCGCTGGATAGCCGCAGAGTCACTGGGAGAAGGTGACCGGCTGCCCAACGAAAAGGCGCTGATGGAGCTTTACGGTAGCGCCAAGGGCACCGTGCGCGAAGCGCTCAAAATCCTAGAGGTTGAGGGGCTCATCACGTTAAAAACCGGGCCAAAAGGAGGCGCGGTCATCAATCAGCCCAGCATGGAGCCCGCCAGCCGCATGCTGCGTAACTTCCTGCATTTCCAGCAACTGGATGGTAAGCAGGTGTACCAGTTACGCAAACTGCTGGAAGTAGAACTGGCGGCCTCCGTGGTGGGTAAGCTCAGCGAGCAGGACTTCCAACAGCTGGAAGCCAATATGTCGGCCTGCGCCTGCTGTGCGAGTCATGAAGAGGATCACCGACACCAGCGTTTTCTAGAGCTGGAGTTTCACCAGCTGCTGGCCCGTGCCTGCCCGAATCCATTGCTCGCATTCATGTGCCAGTTCTTGAACGACATGCTGCGCGATTTGGTGGTGATCAAAAAAGCCTACGTCCCGGAGCGAAAGCAATTCGACCACGCCAACCAGGATTACCACCGCCAGCTAGTGGATGCCTACCGCGCTGAAGATGCCCCGCGTGTGCGACAGATCATGGCCGAGCACATGGCCGATGCGGAACATCACATGAGTGCGCTGGAAGCTGAAATGGCGATACAGATGCTGGTCAGCAACGACTCACCCACTCATCAGAATCACCGTTCCAAGCTACACGACTTACTAACGGACAACACATCCGTTTAACTTTGCGAGGAGAGTGAAATGAATACCTACGTTACCCCCATCAAAGAGTCCGACCTACTTACTGACGGCGACCGCCTTTGGGCGTCGCTCATGGAGATGGCCAAACTAGGGGCCACGCCCAAGGGCGGCGTGAACCGTCAGGCGTTGACCGATCTAGACCGCCAGGGCCGCGACCTTTTCATTCGGTGGTGCCGTGCCGAGGGCTGCACGATTCGCATTGATAATATCGGCAACATTTTTGCCCGCCGGGAAGGCAGCGACCCCAGTGCCAAAACCGTCATGGCGGGCAGCCACTTGGATACCCAACCCACCGGCGGTAAATACGATGGCTGTTTCGGCGTCATGTCGGGTCTTGAAGTCATTCGCACCCTGAACCAGCACAACATCACCACGCAATCGCCGATCGAAGTGGTCGCGTGGACGAACGAAGAAGGCTGTCGATTTCCCCCCTGTATGATGGGCTCCGGCGTATTCAGCGGCGAGCTGGCGTTCGATGCCATGATGGCGCGCACCGACGCCGATGGTGTCACGGTCAGCGATGCCTTAGACGCAATTCATTATCGCGGTAGTGATGAGGTCTCCCCCGACGAGATCAAAGCCTATTTCGAGCCACACATCGAGCAAGGCCCCATTCTCGAAGATACCGACACCACCATTGGCGTTGTCATCGGTGGGCTTGGGCAGAAGTGGTTCGACTTGACCCTCACAGGGCTTGAAGCTCATGCAGGACCGACGCCGATGAATCTTCGTCGGGATGCCATGATGGGGGCCGCAGAAGTCACTCAAGCACTCAACCGGATTGCCCATGAGCACCAACCCCACGGGCGCGGCACGGTAGGCTGTATGACGCTACACCCAGGTTCGCGCAATGTCATTCCCGGCCAAGTCAAAATGACGTTGGATATGCGCCACTGGAAACCCGACGCCCTGATCGCCATGAGCCAAGCGGTGACGACCGCCGTTGAAGACATTTGCCAACGCCACGGGCTGGAATACGAGCTCACACCCACTGCAGATTTTGCGCCTGAGCATTTCGATCAAACGTGCGTGGATAGCGTCCGACAAGCCGCTGAAAAACTTCAGCTGTCACACATGGATATCATCAGCGGAGCCGGGCACGATGCGATGTTCGTTGGCCGCGTAGCACCCGCCGCCATGATCTTCATTCCCTGCAAAGATGGCATCAGCCATAACGAGATCGAAAGCGCTACCCCGGAACATGTACACGCAGGCTGTAACGTTCTACTGCATGCCATGCTCGATGCGGCGGGTGTGAAGAGTGGGGAGTAACCATGGCGGATACCTTTGAAACCTTGACGGCAACCGATGCATTGGCGCGTTTCAGCGAGGGCTCGCTCTCGCCGGAAACGCTGGTGGAGGACTGCTTAACGCGTATTGAGCGAGATAACCCCAAGGTGAATGCCTTCACCTGTATTAACGGGGAGGAGGCACGCCGTTTAGCGGCAGAATCTGCTCGACGCTGGCAAGCAGGCACCCCCTGCGGTCCGCTAGACGGCATCCCAGTGACGATCAAAGATTTAACCCTAACCAAGGGCCTACCTACACGGCTGGGTTCCACCACCACGGCTCCGGATGGCCCTTGGGAAGTAGATGCGCCCATTAGCCGTCACCTGCGCAATGCCGGGGCCATTGTGGTCGGCAAAACCACCTCACCCGAGTTTGGCTGGAAAGGCGTCACCGATAACCCGCTGCACGGCATTACCCGCAACCCATGGAACACGGAACTAACGCCGGGAGGGTCATCCGGCGGCGCGGGAGCGGCCGCGGCGCTCAACCTGGGCCTGCTTCATCAAGGCAGCGACGCGGGCGGCTCCATTCGTATTCCGTGCAGCTTTACCGGCACCTTTGGCATTAAACCCACGTTCGGCTGGGTGCCTCAGTGGCCTGCCAGCACCATGAGTACGCTGTCTCATTTAGGGCCCATGACGCGCACTGCACGTGATAGCGCCCTCATGCTCAGCGTCATGGCACAGCCCGATGCTCGGGATGGTTACTCAGGCAATCCCAGAGGGCCAGATTGGCTCACGCCGCCACCGGCTAGCCTAAAGGGCTGGCGCATCGCCTTTAGTGCTGACCTTGGCTATGTAGACGTAGCGCCGGATATTGCCCAGCGAGTCGAGGAATCCATCGCTTATTTAGAAGCATTGGGGGCCACCGTAGAACGTATAGACCCAGGCTTTAGCGATCCGCTTAAAACGTTTAATACGCTCTGGTTTGCGGGGGCCACGCAGGCACTCGAAAAACTGAACGAACAGCAACAGGCAGCGCTCGACCCTGGCTTTCTGGAGATTGCACGACGCGGGCAAGACGTATCGCTTTCCGCCTACCTCGCCGCCCGGCGTGAGCGCAGCGAATTGACCGCCCATATGGCCGCCTTTCACGAACGCTATGACTTGCTAGTAACGCCTACGATGCCCATTGCGCCCTTTGCGGCGGGCCACAACGTACCACCGGGCAAGAACTATCGAGATTGGATGGACTGGACGCCGTTCAGCTACCCCTTCAACCTGACCCAACAGCCCGCGGCTTCCCTTCCCTGCGGGCTAGACAACCAGGGGCTGCCGGTAGGTTTGCACTTAGTGGCGGGTAAATATCAAGACCTCAAGGTACTGCATGCGGCCCAGTTACTTGAACGCTATTTGCCGCCGTTGACGCCGCCTACAACACCACCTCAAACCCCTCAAACTTAGGCGGGCCAAGGTAGATGCCTTCTGGCGCTTTGGCGTTGGCGTGGGCCTTGCGGAAGGCGTCTGACTTCGTCCAGGCACGGAAGGCCTCTTCGGATTCCCACACGCTGTGGGAAATAAACACGGTGTGGTCTTCCTGGCTTTCGCCCTGCAGCATGTGAAACTGCTTGAAGCCCGGCACTTCGTTCAGGTGGGAATCGCGGTTGCGCCATACCTCCAGAAAATCCTCTTCGCGGCCTGGGGCAATCCGGAAACGGTTCATGGCGATATACATGGTGATTCTCCTATGGGCGGGTGTGGCTCAGTTGGTTACGCAAACATTCGCTTGATGGTAACGTCATCACTGCATCACGAATAGATGAATAACGAACAGGCGTTACGGCTAATGGCTCAGGCACCCCTTCAGGTCGTTTGGTTCAAACGCGATTTACGCATTCACGATCACGCACCGCTGGCCAACGCCGCGGCGGCAGGCCCGGTGCTGCCGCTGTTTGCCATCGAGCCTGGGCAGTGGCAAGCGCCCGACAGCGCCCTGCGCCACTGGCAGTTTGCCGCCGATTCGCTGCTAGACCTTGCCCAGGCGCTCAATACGCTGGGCTTGCCGCTCTGCCTGTGGCAGGGCGATATGGTGGAGTGCCTGGCGGCGCTAAAAGCGCACTACGGCGAACTGGTGCTGCACTCCCACCAAGAGACGGGCAACGCCTGGAGTTTCGAACGCGACCAGCGCGTTCAAGCGTGGTGCCACGCCCACCAAGTGCACTGGCAGGAAGCCCGCCAGCAGGGCGTGATTCGCGGGTTGAGCAGCCGCACGGGGCATCGATCCCGCTGGGAAAGCCACTGGGAATCGCTTATGGCCGCCCCCACCTACCCCGCCCCGCCAACAGCGGTGGCCGCACCCGGTTGGGAAGCGTTTCATTACGTAGACGTAGCGCAACTGCCCTCGCTCACCTTGGGGTTCGATACCACGCCCTGCCCCCAACGCCAGCGGGGCGGGCGCAGTGAAGGCCGCTCGCTGTGGCTGAGCTTTATTACCCAGCGCGGGCGGCGCTATCGCGGCTCGCTCTCTAAACCGTTACTGGCCTGGGAGTTTGGTTCGCGGCTCTCCCCACACTTGGCCTGGGGCACACTCTCCATGCGGGAAGTGGTGCAATCCTTGCGCCGCCAGCGGCAAAAGCACGCCGACGACACCGCCTGGGCCCGCTCACTGCGTGCCTTTACCTCGCGACTCTACTGGCACTGCCACTTCATTCAGAAGTTGGAGAGCGAACCCAGCATCGAGCATCAAACGTTGCACCCGGCGCTGCGCGGCCTGCGGGAGCGCGACCCGGAACACCCGCACCTGATCGCCTGGAAACAGGGCCAAACCGGCGTGCCACTGGTGGACGCCTGCATGCGAAGCCTGACCGCCACCGGCTGGATCAACTTTCGCATGCGCGCCATGCTGCTCTCCCACGCCACCTTCGGCCTAGGGCTGCACTGGGTTGAGCCAGCCTTACATTTGGCGCGGCTATTCACCGACTTCGAACCCGGCATTCACTACCCCCAAGTACAGATGCAAGCAGGCGCTACCGGCACCAACGCCATGCGGGTCTACAACCCGATCAAGCAGGCAGAAGATAACGACCCCACCGGCGAATTCATCGCCCGCTGGGTGCCAGAGCTGTCGCCCCTGCCCATGGAATGGCGTGCCAAGCCCTGGGCACTACCGGAAAGCCTGCAAAAGCGGTTCGGCTTTCAACCGGGCGTCGACTACCCCATTCCCAACGACTTCGAAGCCGAAGCGCGCCACTGGAAGACGATGCTGTATGAACTGCGCCGCACGCCGGAAGCGAGGGATGCCAGTCAGGCGATTGTGGAGAAGCTGGCGAGTCAGCGGCGGCCATCGGCTCGGCGCGGTAAGAAAGTGAAGGCTGATAATCGGCAGCAGCTTTCGCTATTTGAGGAGGGCGGGTTGGAGGGTAGGTAGCGGTTACGACGGCGGAGGATCACCTTGAGCGCTTATTGTGCGGGTGATCGCAACTCTCAAATAGAGTTGACGACTGTTCATGCCTACGTAAAAATCACAACGACATACTTTTTGACCTCCCTCTATAGGCGCAGTGTACGCAAAATATAATGCTAAAAACCAGGAGCCATATGATGTTTAACGCGATAGGCAATAGGATGTACACAGCAAAAGTTCAGGCCGAAATTGGAGCTCAATTTGATAAGGAGATTAATGGCGTTCTAAATGTATCGCTACGAAAGCAATATTTTATTAATGCCGTTGTTGCGTCTGTACCGGTGGAAAAGTTTCAAACAGCCAAAAAACATGAAATCAAGATATTCTATGCCGCTCTAATTTCTTTTGCTGCTTATCTTGCAGAGGTAATGAAAGGAAACATCACACCAAATAGTGAGATAGAGGCCGCAGTTTGTGTTTGCCTGATAAATAGGGTAGAGCGGGTCAATTTAGACCTCGTCAGCGAGCACGAACGCGCAATGGTTTATTCAGCACTCCAGACGCTAGAAGCATTTCAAACAAAATAGGAGCATAAGAAGCACAAGAAAAACAGAGCTAGTTTACACCCGATAACCTGAACTACACCACTGACGCATAACGCCGGTAACACCCGGCTAATTTTGTGGGGGCAAAGCCGGAGCAAATTTGGCTCAGGTGATTACCTTTGTTAGAGCTGCTCGTAAAATTCATAGAGGTCATTTATTCCACCACAATTATTGCCTACTCTACTTTTGAAGTAGCGTACAATATTTTCGTATTCTCCCCACTGACCGAAATCGTACCTAGTCGCACAGGTAGCGCGAGGGTTGTCAGGACAAAGACACTGGAAGATAAAATTGAATTGCATTTCTCCAGAAATAAACCAAGCCTGATTGTCACGTCGATTCAACCTCTCCGGTGAACACAGAAGACCTCTTATACGTGTGTTGCCCTGATGATCCACTGTCGGAGGGCAATCCCTTCGCAAGCTTTCGGTTTTAAACGACTCATAAACCTCCAGTGCAAGTTTTTCAATACTTTCTTCTTGATACAATCCGGCCCAGCGAATAATTGATGCGACCCTTTCCGGTGAGTCCAAAAGAGCTTGATTAAATTGAAGAGGCTTTCCTTGGCTTTTCACTTCACAGATTACCAACTCTATCTTGCTAGGGGATAGGTTTAACAACGCATCTGGCTCAACCAACCTCTCAGGCTCACGGCTATATGGAAACCGGACACCCAAAACATCTATTTCTGTTGCAACGCGCCCATGATCTGGTGAATGAACAATAAACCCAGTAACGAAATATCCATTTAGTCGAAGATACAATGAAAGAAGATTTTCTTGTATTTGTGACTTTTGCTTGGGATCCATGTTCATTGCTCTAACAAGTATTAGACAGCGCGTTCTATGTTTGGATGAACGTGCCGATATGATCATCCGAAAAACTCAGCCCGCAAAACCATCTCAAAACTTTGATTTTAATATGAATTGATCTTATTAGACTGCACATTCAACACTCGCACTTCTACTGCATTCGCCAGTACCTCCACGTTAGGAGGTCACCTATTTTGCTATATTTCTCATCCACCCTACCAAATTCAGCTTAGCACAGGCCGCTTAGGATGGCTGACTATCTCAGCTTTGAACTTTCAACGCATAAAAAAAACCCGCCCATCGCCAACAGCTTACGCTGCCTGACGATGGGCGGGCTTGTTACTGCTTAAACGCTACTAGCTCAGCGCTTCCAACGACGACTCAATAATACTCAACCCTTCCTCCAACACCGCAGACGACACCGTCAGCGGCACCAGAATGCGGATGCTGTTGCCGTAGAAACCACAGGAGAGCAGGATCAGGCCTTTCTCGCGGGCTTTGGCGCAGAGCGCGGCGGTCATTTGCGGGTCGGGCTTGCCTTCACCGTTGAGCAGTTCGAACGCGGCCATGGCGCCGAGCTGGCGGCCGTGGGCGACGGCGGGGAAGCGCTCTTCCCAGACGGCGAAGCGTTCGGCCAGCATGTTGCCCATCTGCTCGCTGCGGGCCAGGATGTTCTCTTCTTCGATGGCTTCGATCACCGCCAGCGCCGCCGCGCAGGAGAGCGGGTTGCCGCTATAGGTGCCGCCCAGGGAGTTGGGGCCGGAGGCGTCCATCACCTTGGCGGTGCCGACCACCGCAGAGAGCGGCATGCCGTTGGCGAGGCTCTTGGCGGTGGTGAGGATGTCCGCTTCGATGCCGCTGTGTTCCAGCGCAAACAGCTTGCCGGTACGGGCGAAGCCGGACTGTACTTCGTCGGCGATCAGCAGAATGCCGTGCTCGTCACACAGCGCGCGCAGGGCTTTTAGGTAGTCCGGTGAAGCGATGTAGAAACCGCCCTCACCCTGTACCGGTTCAATCACGATGGCCGCCGTGCGGTGCGGGGCGATATCGGTTTTGAACAGCGTGCGAATGGCGTTCAGCGAGGCTTCTTCGCTGATGCCGTGCAGCGGGTTGGGGAACGGTGCGCGGAACACGTCGCCCGGCATGGGGCCGAAGTCGTTCTTGTAGGGCAGCACCTTGCCGGTCATCGCCAGGGTCATCATGGTACGGCCGTGGAAGGCACCGTCGAAGGTGATGATGCCGGTGCGGCCAGTGGCGGCGCGAGCGATCTTTACGGCGTTTTCCAGCGCTTCGGCACCGGTGTTCACCAGCATCGCTTTGCGCTCGGGGCCGCGCACCGGGGTGAGTTCGCAGAGCTTTTGGCACAGCTGCACGTAGGGCGCGTAGGAAATGACCGCCGCGCTAGTGTGCATGACTTTCTTGAGCTGCGCTTCAACCGCCGCGACGATTTTGGGATGGCGGTGGCCCAGGTTGAGCACGCCAATGCCGCCCGCAAAGTCGATCCAGCGTTTGCCGTCGGCGTCCCACAGTTCGGCGTTTTCAGCGCGCTCGGCAAACTGGGTGGTCGGCGTGGCGGCACCGTTGGCCACGAAGCGGTTTTTCAGGTCGTTCAATTCTTGGTTAGTCATCATCGTTCTCTTTACAGGCCGCCAACGCAGACGTATTTCAGTTCGGTAAATTCATCGAGGCCGTGGTGGGAGCCTTCGCGGCCCAGCCCGGACTCTTTCACGCCGCCAAACGGCGCCAGCTCGGTAGAGATCAAGCCTTCGTTCACGCCTACCATGCCGTACTCCAGCTGCTCCATGGTGCGCCAGATGCGGCGGTAATCCGTGGCGTAGAAGTAGGCGGCCAGGCCAAACGGGGTATCGTTGGCCATGGCGATGGCTTCTTCATCGCGCTGGAAGCGGAACACCGGGGCTACCGGGCCGAAGGTCTCTTCATCAGCGACGGCCATTTCGGTGGTCACATCCGCTAGCACCGTGGGGGTAAAGAAGCGATCACCCGCCGCGTGGGGCTGGCCGCCACACAGTAGGCGCGCGCCTTTGTTCACCGCGTCGTCGATGTGGCGCTGCACTTTATCCACCGCTGCCTGGTTGATCAGCGGGCCGATGATGCTGCCGTCGGCCAGGCCGTCGCCTACCTTGAGTGCGTTCACGCGTTCGGTGAGCTTGGCGACGAAGGCATCGTAAATGCCGTCCTGCACCAGGAAGCGGTTGGTGCACACGCAGGTTTGCCCGGCGTTGCGGAATTTGGAGGCGATGGCCCCGTTCACGGCGGCGTCCACGTCGGCGTCATCGAAGACGATGAACGGCGCGTTGCCGCCCAGCTCCATGGCGGTTTTCTTCACCGTGCTGGCGCACTGGGCAAGTAAGTGCTTACCCACTGGGGTAGATCCGGTAAACGACACTTTGCGCACTCGAGGGTCGGTGGTGAGTACCTCGCCCACGGCAGCGGGTTTGGAGGCAGTGACCACGTTGATGGTACCGGCGGGCAGGCCCGCTTCCAGCGCTAAATAAGCAGCGGCCAGCGCGGTGAGCGGCGTGGCTTCAGCGGGTTTGATCACCACGGTGCAGCCAGCGGCCAGGGCCGGGGCGCACTTGCGGGTAATCATCGCCAGCGGGAAGTTCCACGGGGTGATCGCGGCGACCACGCCCACCGGTTCGCGCAGTACGAGCAGGCGCTTGTCCGCGCCGTGGCTAGGCAGGGTTTCCCCGGCCATACGCTTGGCTTCTTCAGCGAAGAACTCGATGAACGATGCGCCGTAGGTCACTTCGCCTTTGGCTTCCGCCAGCGGCTTGCCCTGCTCTAGGGTCATCAGACGGGCTAGGTCGTCGGCGTGCTCATTGATCAGCTCAAACCAGCGACGCAGCAGCGCGGAGCGCTGTTTCACCGGGGTGGCGCGCCAGGCGGCACCGGCTTCGTAAGCGGCGGCCACGGCGTCGCGGGTGTCGTCGGCGCTCAAGTCCGCCACGTGGGCGATGGTTTCGCCGGTGGCGGGGTTATCGACGGCAAAGGTCTGCTGGCCTTTGCGCCATACACCGCCCACCAGGGCCGGTACGGCATCGTGCAACCACTGTTCGATAAAGCTCATAGCGTGCTCCTTTAAAGGGGTTGGAACGGCTTACAGGTCAGCCATCATGTGTTGGTCGCTGTAGGCGCGGCCGTAGGTACGCAGGGCGTGGATGTAAAGCCCCACACCGAGCAAAGACCAGCCCGCGAAGATCGACCACTCAGCGCCGCTCAGTGCCGCCGGGCTACCGGGCAGGTAAAGGCAGGCCATGCCAAAGGAGAGGACGACCGCCAAGGTGCCGCACAGCTTGCCGTGGCGAATGCGGAACGGGCGCGGCATATCCGGCTCGCGAACCCGCAGCACCACGAAGGAGATGGCCACGAACAGGTAGGCAATCACGATGCCCAGGCCACCGGCGTTGACGATCCACACCAGCGCGGGGCGGCCGAAGAACGGGGCGATACAGGAAAGAAAGCCCATCAAGAAGATGGCGTTGGTGGGCGTTTTATAGCGCGGGTGCAGCTTGGCAAACGTCGCAGGCAGCATGCCCGCTTTCGCCAGGGCGTAGATCGCCCGCGAGCCGCCAATGTAGAAGGCGTTCCAGCTGGTAATGATGCCCGCAATACCGGCTAGAACCATCAGGTTGCTGGCCCAGGGGGCGTTGAACAGGCTGCCCATGGCATCCGGCACGCTCAGGGAACTCGCGGCCAACTCGGTGCTGTTCAGGGCCAGGCTGGTGGCCAGAATGATCAGCGCGTACCACACCACCGCCAGAATGACCGACATCATCAGCACTTTGCCGATGGCTTTGTAAGGCAGGTTGATCTCTTCGGCGGCTTGGGGAATGACGTCGAACCCCACGAACAGGAACGGCACCATGACCAGCACCGCGACGATGCCCGCCATCACGCCGGAATCGGCCTGGGTGAATAGCGGCATCATGTTGATGGTCTCGCCTTCGAACAGCGCGCCCGTGACAAACAGCACGCCAACCAGCAAAATCATGCCGGTCACGACTTTCTGGAGAAGCGCGGCGGTGGTCACACCGAAGTAGTTGATGATCATCATGGCGAGCGAGCCGCCGACACCGACGGCCACCCAGGTCGCTTTTACTTCCCAGCCCGCGATGGTCCATAAGTGGCCCACCGCGTAGTTCGGTGCCAGATGCTCAATGACGGTGGGCAGCGCCACGGCTTCAAAGGCCACCACGCTTAAATAGCCTAGAATGATCGCCCAGGTGCATAAGAAAGAGGGTAAGTGACCCAGGGCGCGGTAGCTGTAGACATGCTCGCCGCCTACTTTGGGCATGGCGGAAGCCAGCTCGGCGTAGGTCAGGCCCACCATGATGATCGCTAAACCGCCGATAATGAACGCTAAAATGGCACCGATGCTGCCAGCGGATTGAATCGCGGTGCCGGTCAATACAATCCAGCCCCAGCCAATCATCGCGCCGAAGGCGAGGGCTAATACGTCGCCGCGGGCCAGTACCCGGACGAGCTTGTCCTGTTCAGAAGAGGGAGTGGTCATCGCACAGTATCCTGCAGGTTATTGGATGTTGTCGTTGGCGCTCTTTGGCGCAGTGTCCTGATTCCGGTGGCGGAATAGTGACACGCTAGCAGGCGGCGCTCAGAACGCGAATGCACCACTTTGGCGTTCGACTAGACCACTTCTTCAACGCACCAAATAAGTGCATACATGGCATCATGCTTTCGTCTAAACGCCTGATGGTAGCGGGCTTCACGCGGGAAAGGGGGCGCTGATATGGATCGCGAGCAGGTCTTGCACCAATTCAAGCAACTTTATGCACTCCAACCGGAGCGGCTGAGTAAGCAGGTGCGCATCGAGCAAGCGCTGCGCCAGGCCATTACGCAGCAGTGGCCCAGCGGGCTGCGGTTGCCCTCTCATCGTGTGTTGGCCGATGCCGTGAACGTCGCGCGCCAAACCCTGGCCTTGGCAATAGGCACACTGCTGGAAGAGGAGTTGCTGAAAACCGCCCACGGCCAGGGAACCTGGACGTGTAAACCCACCGCGCCACCGCCCCCAGCGCCGACCCACGTTCAGCTCTCCCAGCGGGCCCAGCGGGTGCTGCAAGGCCCTGGGGCCAGCATGATTCAGAGCGGGGCCTTCGTGCCCGGCATTCCGGATATCGCCCAGTTCCCCATGCGCAAGTGGCGCCAGCTCTACGCCAGCGTCACCGTGCCGCAAAATGCGCTGCTGCTCTCCTACTCCACCGGCGGCTACGGCCCACTAAAGCGGGCGATTCGTGATTTTCTGGCCCGCTGGCGGGATATCCATTGCGATACCGAGCAGATCATCATTACCGATGGCACCCATAACGGCATCGAGCTGTGCGCCGTTGCCTTGGCAGACGTGGGCGATACGGTGGCGATGGAGTCGCCCTGCTACTGGGGGGCGCGCAACGTGTTTACCGCCGCCGGGCTGAACATCGACATGCTGCCGTGGCGGCCGGAACAGGGCCATGCACTGCCTACTTCCCCCGGCCCCGTGGCGCTGGCTTACCTCACCGGCTCGCACCACTACCCGCTCAGCGTGCCGACCCGCGCCGCGCATAAACGTCAGCTATGTGAGGCGTTATCGCCTACCTACGTGGTGGAAGATGACTATGAATTTAACCGCGACGACCACCCTAACCTGCTGTTCGATGCCCACTCCGAACGCCATTTGCTGGTAGGCTCTTTCTCCAAGATGATGTTTCCCGGCCTGCGGCTGGGCTATTTGGTGGTGCCGCGCCATTTGGCAGGGCCCATGAACCGCCTGCGCAGCGAGCTGTTTCGTGAGGGCCGTATGCTGGACCAGGCCGTGCTCGCCCAGTTCATTTTCGATGGTGATTTGGATGCTTGGTGTCGGCGCATTCAGCGGGACTACTTAGGCCGCCAGCAGGTGCTGCACGACCAGCTACGTTCGCTGCCCCAGGTGCGCTCGGTGTCACCGCCCAGCAGTGCCATCAGCCTGTGCGTGGAGTTCGAGCCGGGCATCAACGATGTGGCCATCGCGCAATCGCTGCTGAAAGAGCACTTGATCGTGCGGCCGTTGAGCCCGGTGTGTGCACCGAACGACCCACGCGTGGGATTGGTAATGGGGGTGGGCATGCTGTCAGGGGAAACACTGGTGCGCGAGGCGCAGCGCCTGCGCCGCTGCCTGGAGCCGCTGCTGCGCTAAGCGGCCAACGAGCTTTATTCGTCGGTACACACAAAACGTGAGCAACACGACTTATCCACAAGGACCGTCCTATGTATCGCCCTGTTGATAGCTTTTGGGTTTCTGCTTTCTCTGCTGCTTCTTCCACCGCCTCGCTACGCGGGTGGCTGGCCGTCGCGGCCATGCTGCTACTCTCTGGGTGCGCCACCTTTGCGCCCAGCCCTCCAGAAGATCAGACCAACATCTGCGAGATTTTCCGCGAACAGCCCAGCTGGTACGACTACGCGAAAGATTCGGAGGAGAAGTGGGGAACACCCATCGCGACCCAAATGGCGTTCATTCAGCGGGAGTCCTCGTTTCGCAGCCACGTGCGCCCAGACCGCAAATACTACCTGGGCTTCATCCCCGGCCCGCGCCCGTCGTCCGCCAAAGGCTACGCCCAAGCTCAAGACCCGGTATGGGGTGAGTACGAAGACCAAGCGGGCAGCCTGTTTGCCCGGCGCACGCACATGAAGCACGCTACCGATTTCATTGGCTGGTACAACGCCCGCACTCGCGCCCAAACGGGCATCTCGCTCAACAATCCTGAACACCTCTATTACGCCTACCACGAGGGCGCAGGCGGCTATCAGCGGGGCAGCTATCGCAGCAAACCCCAGGTGCTCAACGCGGGCCGCCAAGTGGCGAGCCTCTCTAACCGCTACCAGGCCCAGCTCAACAGCTGCCAGGCAGAGTTCCAGTGCCGCAAGTTCTATCAGGTGTGGCCGTTCTGTCGTAGCTGAGGGGGTCGTTCATGACACTGTTGATGGGCGTCGCCTTTGTCGGCGTGGTGTTTTTTACCTCCTTGCTCTCCGGCGTGTTTGGCATGGCGGGCGGGCTGGTATTGCTGTGGTTCCTGCTGGTGATGTTTCCTGCCAGCACCGCCATGGCCGTGCATGGGGTCATTCAGCTAACGTCCAATGCCTCTCGGGCGTGGCTGTCGCGGCGCTTTATCGTGTGGCGCATTGTGGCGCTGATGGCCTTGGGCGTGCTCAGCGCGGCGGGGCTTCTGCTGCTGTTTAACTACACGCCCAATGCGGCCACCGTTTCCTTATTGATCGGGCTGCTGCCGATTTTGGTCTGGACGCCCAGGCACTGGTTCCAGCTAGACGCCCATCGCGCCAGCCACGCGTTTTGCTGCGGCATCGCCTCAGGCGGCCTCACGATTGCCGCCGGGGTATCCGGCCCGCTGATCGATATCTTCTTCGTGCGCTCTCAGATGGACCGCCGCCAGGTCGTCGCGACCAAGGCCATGATTCAAGTGGTCGCCCACTCCAT
This sequence comes from Halomonas sp. McD50-4, assembly GCF_022348135.1. Taxonomy (NCBI): domain Bacteria; kingdom Pseudomonadati; phylum Pseudomonadota; class Gammaproteobacteria; order Oceanospirillales; family Halomonadaceae; genus Halomonas; species Halomonas sp. McD50-4. The sequence continues at coordinate 197,330 of NZ_JAKRFG010000005.1, forward strand.
CAAAATCCTCTTCTACTTAGGTGCCGCCCTCGCGCTCAGCGCGGGTGAGTGGAGCATCGTGCTACTGGCCGCCCCGTTTGCCATGCTGGGCACGCAAACCGGCACACGGATTCTGCACCGCCTGACCGACGCCAACTTCCGCACCTGGACCCGCTGGATCGTGACTGGCATTGGCGTGTTTTACTTCCTGCAGGGGGTGTATCTGCTAACCCGTTGACCGTTGATGGCCTTAGCGGCGCGCTTTGGATGGCGACCTATACTGACCTTACCAAACGCTGGAGGTCGCCATGGATTACCACCACTACCGCGAAGCCCTTGCCACCTCGCTTACCCAAAGCGAGCTACCCTTTGCCCCCGCCGAGTATCAAGCGCGCCTGGAAACGGTGCGCCACGCCATGGCGAAGCGCGAGTTGGATGCGCTACTGCTCACCGATCCCGCGGATATCAATTATTTGACCGGTTACCACACCTTTGAGGTGTCGGTGCATGCCTGCTTGGTCTGCACACAGGAAAAGCTCGTTCTTCAAGTGGCCTCGATTGAAACGGGTGCCGCGGTGGTCACCGCCCGCGTAGATGAGATCATTGGCTACCGATGGGAAAACCTGAATGAAATCATCGACCCGTTGGCCGACCTGTTAACCCCCTGCCCGCGCATTGGCATCGACGGCTGGAGCAGTGGGCTGCGGGTGGGCGTGATGAACGCCCTCGCCCAGGCAGTGGGCCAAGAGCGCTTTTTTGAAGCGGGCGACCTGCTGGATGCCATCAAGATCGTCAAAAGCAGTGCCGAACTCGAGATGCTTAAAGAGAGTGCGCGCATCACCGCCGCTGGCTTAGAGACGGCGATGGCCGCCATTCACCCCGGCATGACCGATAACGACATTGCCGCCATTGGCGCCAAGGCGCTGCTCGAAAACGGCAGCGAGTTCATGAGCCTACAGCCTATTGTGACCAGCGGGCACCGCATTGGGGTGATTCACGTGAACCATAAGCGCCGCGTGATTCAGCCCAACGAGCCGGTCTTTTTAGAGTTCGGCGCGGCGTATCAACGCTACACCGCACCGATGATGCGCACCGCCGTGACCGGCACGCCTAACGCCGCCCTCACCGCCACCCAAGACCTCTGCCGCTCGATCTTTGAAACCCTCTGCGAGGCCATGCGTCCCGGCCACTCCTTCGATGCCGCGGCCCTGGCTGCCGATGCGCTGCTGGCCCCTCGACGCGACGAGCTGTTTTTTTCGGGGGTGTTTGGCTACGCCGTGGGGGCACAGTTTCCACCCAGTTGGGTAGAGGGCACGGGGTACATTGCCAAAGGCCAAGCCCGCTCCTTCGAAACCAACATGGTGTTTCATTTACCGCTCTGCCTGCGGGTACCCGGCCAATGGGGCGTTGGCCTGAGCGATACCGTGGTGGTCACCGAGCAGGGGGCAAAACCGCTCACCAACAACGACTGGCAGCTTTATCAGGCCAGCGATACGTCCGTGCGCTCATAGCCTGAGATTGACACCGCGATTGAGGGAGGCTATCTTCACCAGAAATGCAAATGAGAAACACTCTCTTTTTTAGCCAGCACCTGGGTAGATAAAGAGCCGTTGAGGTAAAGGGACGTCACATGACCAGTGAACAGCGCCAGCTTCGTCAAACCCTGCTGTTTTTACGCACATCGTTTGAAGCCGTTCAGCACTCGATTGCCGGACGGCTAGAAGACCCGCTGCCCTGCTGGCTAGACACCAGCATGCTCTCGATGCTCTCCCGAGAGCTGACCCGCTGCTGCCAGCAGGCCAAGCCACTGTTCGCGCCTGCGGTCGTGGAGCAGCTCTTTATCGCCTCCCAGCAATGCGACCTGCTGCTCAAACAGTGCCCCGGCGTGCTCAGCAGTGCCGTTTGCCACCGTCAGCTCAGCGCAATCATGCTGCCGCTCGCCAGCGCCATTCGCCAAATCGATACGCCTGCCAAGCGCCGCTGGCCTTGGCAACGGCACTAAACGAACGCTCATTGACGCCCCTTAACCCCGCCCCATTTGCTCGGCGGGGTTTTGTTTTACGCGACCGTCCCCATTAACCATAGCCATCGCATCGTCGTTGGCGCTTACTAGTAAACTGGTCTATTCTATTTGCCACGATGATACCCACTACTTCAAAAGGAGTTTTGCTCTATGGCGTATGAAACGCTGTTTACCCCCATTACGCTGGGTAGCCTGACACTTCCTAACCGCGTCATCATGGCACCACTGACACGTGCTCGCACGCCGGACAGCATCCCGGGCAAGATCCAAGAGGCGTATTACGGCCAGCGCGCAGGGGCAGGCCTGATCATCAGCGAAGCCACCAACATCTCTCCCACTGCCCGTGGCTACGTGTACACACCCGGCATCTGGACCGACGAGCAGGAAGCCGGGTGGAAAGGCGTCGTGGACGCCGTTCATGCCAAAGGTGGCCGCATGGCGCTGCAGCTGTGGCACGTTGGGCGCGTTTCCCACGAAATGGTGCAACCCAACGGACAGCAGCCGGTAGCCCCCAGCGCGCTGAAAGGCGAAGGCGCTCAGTGTTTCGTCGAATTCGAAGATGGCACCGCTGGTCAGTACCCCACCAGCACGCCGCGTGCGCTGGAAACCGACGAGATTCCCGGCATTGTGGATGACTATCGCCAAGCAGCCATCCGCGCCAAGCGCGCCGGGTTCGATATGGTCGAAGTCCACGCCGCCAACGCTTACTTGCTGAACCAGTTCCTGGCCACCGGCAGCAATAAGCGCACCGACCAGTACGGCGGTTCGTTAGAAAACCGTGCCCGCTTCCCTCTGGAAGTGGTCGATGCAGTGGTAGAAGTGTTTGGTGCCGAGCGTGTTGGCATTCGTATGACGCCGTTCATCGAGCTGTTCGGTTTGACCGACGACGAGCCGGAAGCGATGGCGTTCTATATGGCCGAAGAGCTCTCCAAGCGCGGCCTCGCCTACCTACACCTGAACGAGCCGAACTGGGCGGGCGGCGATATCACCTTCCCGGCCGGTTTCCGTGAGCAGATGCGTGAGCGCTTTAGCGGCAGCCTGATCTACTGCGGCAACTACGACGCCGAGCACGCTGAAGCACGCATCAAGGAAAACACCGCCGATGCCGTGGCCTTTGGCCGCCCCTACATCGCCAACCCCGATTTGCCGGAACGCTTCCGCGTCAATTCCCCGCTGACCGAACCGAACCAGGAAACCTTCTATGGCGGCGATGAGAAGGGCTATACCGATTACCCATTCATGGATAACGGTTACGACCGCATGAGCTAAGCGACGTTGCTGACGTTGCTAAGGCATGACGAGGGTTTCCCCATAGGGGGAACCCTTATTCTTGAAAAGCATCACTTAGGTGGTGCTTTTTTTATGCCTTGAACGCGTAAAACGCTGTTAATCTGTTGATTCTATCGTTTTAACGCGATAACCCTACTGCTGGAGAGGTCGCTCATGTTCGGTTCTTTGATGGCGCTGCTCGTCTCGCTCCTGCTGGTGGGAGCTGCCGCCATGACGGGCGCGCGCTTTCGCCCCGACGGCTGGTATCGAACACTGCGCAAACCCCGCTGGACTCCGCCCGATCTGGCCTTTCCCATTGCCTGGGGTATTCTCTATCTATTGATGGCGATCGCGGCATGGCGGATCTATATGGCGGACGACTCGCCGCTACGCAGCGCGAGCTTGGCCGTCTATGGCGCCCAGCTGCTGGCCAATGCAGCGTGGTCCTGGCTGTTCTTTGGGCGCAAGCAGATCGGCGCGGCGCTGGTGGATATCGTGGTGTTGTTGGGATTGATTACACTGGCCATTGGCCTATTTGCCCAGGTGAATACCTTCGCCGCGTGGCTAATGGTGCCTTACTGGCTGTGGGTCGCCCTTGCGCTGGCACTCAACGCCACCATTTTGCGGCTCAATCGCGCCTAGGTGTTACATAACGAAAAGGTTTCACCCCATGGATACAACGTCACTTCCCGTTCTACTGGCCTTTACCTCGCTGCTACTCGGCGTGGTGGCCGTGGTGATTTTTGCTTATGTCGTGCTGCCAAAACGGCGCCGTGCCAAGGCCAAGGCCACTGAGGCTCCCGCACCGGTCGCAACGCCCACGCCGCCTCCTGCGGACGCGCCGCCGCCCGCCCCCACCAAGCGCACGGGCAAGGTCAAGCAGCACTCGCTGTTCGTCATTTTTAACCAGCCGGATGACACCACCGACGCGCGTTTGACCGAGTGGCTGCGGAGCAAAGGCGCCCATTACGACGCCATCAAGAAGGTGTTTTTGATCGACGGCCAGCAAGCGTCTAACCCCATTACCGTGGCGAATGCCTTCCCGCCGGGAGAGATGCCTGACCTATTACGCGGGGAAACCCACGAGCCGATCCGCGGCGTTAGCCTGCTGGTGAAGCCGCCGCTGCATAAACGCCGCAATCAGCAGATGCACGTGTATGTGGAACTCGCCAAGGAGATGAATGAGACCTTCAGCGGCGACATGCTGGATGCCGACAGGGAACCTGCCAGCGAATCCACCTACGCCCAGATCATCGGTTAACTCATACCACGCCTTGGCTACGCAGGTAGTCGTCGTAGCTGCCGCTGAAATCGACGATGCCCTCCGGCTGCATGTCGATGATGCGTGTGGCGAGACTGGAGACGAACTCGCGGTCATGGCTGACGAACAGCAGCGTGCCGGGGTAGTTTTCCAGCGCCAGGTTGAGCGCTTCGATGGACTCCATGTCTAGATGGTTGGTGGGTTCGTCCATCAGCAGCACGTTGGGATTGGTGAGCGTTAACTTACCGAACAGCATCCGCCCCTGCTCGCCGCCGGAAATCACCTTCACCGATTTGCCGATATCGTCGCTGGAGAACAGCATGCGGCCCAGCGCGCCGCGCACCACCTGCTCGCCCCCTTTGGTCCACTGGCTCATCCACTCGAACAGGGTGGCGTCATTGGCGAAGTCGTCGGCATGATCCTGAGCGAAGATGCCAAGCTCGGCGGCATCGGTCCACTTCACTTCGCCAGCATCAGGGCGCAGGTCACCGGCCAGGGTTTTCAGCAGCGTGGTCTTACCAATGCCGTTGGGGCCGATGATGGCAATCCGCTCGCCCGCTTCCACGGTCATGGAGAAGCGCTTGAACAGCGGCTCGCCGTCGTAGCCTTTGGTAATGGCATCGACGTTCACCGCGTTGCGGTGGATTTTCTTGTTCTGTTCGAAGCGGATGAACGGGCTGACGCGACTGGAGGGTTTGATGTCTTCCAGCTTGATCTTGTCGATCTGACGCGCCCGCGAGGTGGCCTGCTTCGCTTTCGATGCGTTTGCCGAGAAGCGGCTGACAAACTGCTGCAGTTCGGCAATTTGCGCTTTCTTCTTGGCATTGTCGGCATACTGACGCTCACGCGCAGCGGTGGCCGCCGTCATGTAGTCGTCGTAGTTACCGGGGAACAGGGTGATTTCGCCGTAATCCAGGTCGGCCATGTGGGTGCAGACGCTGTTCAGGAAGTGGCGGTCGTGGGAAATGATCACCATGGTGCTGCTGCGCGCTTTCAGAATGTCTTCCAGCCAGCGAATGGTGTTGATATCCAGGTGGTTGGTAGGTTCGTCGAGCAGCAGTACGTCCGGGTCGGAGAACAGCGCCTGGGCCAGCAACACACGCAGCTTCCAGCCGGGGGCGACTTCGCTCATGGGGCCGGTGTGCTGTTCGATGGGAATGCCCAAGCCCAACAGCAGCTCGCCCGCGCGGGACTCGGCGGTATAGCCGTCCAGCTCGGCAAAGCGCACCTCCAAGTCCGCCACGGCCATACCGTCTTCTTCGCTCATCTCGGGCAGCGAGTAGATGCGCTCGCGCTCGGCGGCCACTTTCCATAGCTCGGCGTTGCCCATGATGACGGTGTCGATCACCCGCTCGTTCTCGTAGGCAAACTGGTCCTGACGCAGCTTGCCCAGACGCGTGCTGCTGTCCAGCATCACCTGCCCGGACGTGGGCTCCAGCTCGCCACCGAGAATTTTCATGAAGGTGGACTTGCCGCAACCATTCGCGCCAATCAACCCGTAGCGATGGCCATTATTGAACTTGACGGAGACGTTTTCGAACAGGGGCTTGGCCCCAAACTGCATGGTGATATTGGCGGTGGCGATCAAGATAGAGACCCTGGTTGGCGACATAGCCCTGTTGGAGGAGCGGCATGCGTGCAAAAGCACGCGATTCTACGCGCCTTTGGGCCACGTTACATCTCCCCTCAAGGCTTCTGCTCACCGTCTTTTACTGGCTGCGCGGGCATGTCGAGCAGAAAACGTTCACCATCAATCGCTTGGCGGAGTCTCGAGTGGAGAATCTCGACAATGCCCGCGTGCTCACCTACTAGCGCGGTGGTCGCCACCGTTAATCCGCGATGGCGTTGCTCGGCGGCGGCGCAAATCTCGGCAATGTCACCGCCTTCACCGGCATGACGGCCTGGGGAGAGAAACAGCATCGCCAGCACCACGTGGCCGCTGCTGAATTCGGGAGTATCCAGCAGGTCCTCCAAGAGCGGCTCGTTGAAGCGGTACTCATCGCCGTCACGTCGCTCCATGGAAGCGGCCGCCACGCAGCTCACCTCGTCGCCCAGCAGGACGCTCAACTGCCCGGCCAGGCGGTTACGGACGGCGGTGACCTCGGGAATCGGGCTGCCGTGATCCACCAGCGCGACCTTAGCAGCGTCATTTTCGGGCAGTTGGGCGCGCACGTGATCGGCCAACAGTTTCGCCAAACGCAGGTCGTTATGACCGAGCTCATCCACCAGCGGCTGTGCGACGCGCACCGTCACATCAGGGAAGCGTGCCTGCAGCGCGGCCATCCGCTCCGGTAAATACCCCGTGAGGGCTTTGCTGGGGCCGAAGAAAAACGGCAGCACGACGATCTCGGTGGCCCCCGCTTCGGCGCTGCGTTCGGCAGCGGGGCCCAGCGTGATGGCCGGAATGCCATCGACCTCTTCGGCGGGGATTTTATTGGAGTGCAGCAGCGAGGCCGCTTGAACGGTTTCCTCGAGCTGCTCACTCAGCGCCGCCGCCACCCGACGCAGATTATGGGTCGCTTGGGGGCGTAGAGAGCCGTTATCGACAAGAAAAATAGCGCGCATCGCGTTCGTCCTTTTCAGTCAAAGCGTGGATGAGCCGCCAGCACATCCGCAGCGGCTCGGTGTAGCTGGGCGTGGCGTGCGGCGAGAGCGATGATATCGCGGTCGTAGCCACCGCCAATCACCGCCGCGACGGGAATGGCCGCCTCGCGACAGAGGTTCAACACGTAGTGATCTCGGGCATACAGCCCGTCGCTGCTTAGCGATAAATAGCCCAGGCGGTCGTCGTGATGCACATCTACCCCCGCATCGTAGAGCACCACGTCGGGTTGGTAGGCAGCAAGCACCCCAGGCAGCCAAGAGGTCAGTTCGGCCAGATACGCAGCATCGCCCATGCCGTTGGGCAGGGCGATATCCAGGTCGCTTTTTGCTTTGCGGGCGGGAAAGTTTCGCGCCGCGTGCATGGACAACGTAAACACGCCTGGCACCTTTTCAAAGAGGCGCGCGGTGCCATCGCCCTGGTGCACGTCGCAATCCACGATCAGCACCCGCTCTGCCCAGCCCTGCGCCAGCGCGTGGGCGGCGGCCACGGCTAAGTCGTTGATCAAGCAGTAGCCGCTGGCGGCATCTGCATGGGCGTGGTGCGTGCCGCCCGCCGAGTTACAGGCAAGCCCGGTGGCCAGGGCCGCTTCCAGGGTGAGCAGCGTGCCGCCGGTTTCCAGCCGCACTCGTTCCACCAAGGCCTCGGACCATACGAATCCACTGCGCCGCTGGGCGGCACGATCGAGCTGACCGTGCACAAACGCATGCACGTAGTCACGGGTATGCACGCGTTGCAGGCTTTCCAGGGTGGCCGGCTGGGGCGTGTGCCACTCGATGGGACACGCCAACGTTTGCTCGCCCAACAGCTGCCGAAGCACCCGAAACTTTTCCATTGGAAAAGGATGATTGGCTGGCAAATCAATCGTATAACCCGGATGATGAACCACCGTTAACGCCATGCGCGTGTTGCCACTTTGGTCACGAATGTAGATCGCTTATGTTGCTTGATACCACGACGTTAAACCAGCAGAGAAACTTCTTCGACGGCCATGCGGCTATTTGGCTATTTGGCTACGGTTCGCTGATTTGGAAGGCCGATTTTGAGTATCTAGAGCGGCGCCCGGCGGCCATTACCGGCTGGGCGCGGCGCTTCTGGCAGGGCTCCCACGACCACCGGGGCACGCCGGACGCGCCGGGACGTGTGGCCACCCTGATTCGTGCCGAAGGCGCGGTGTGCCACGGCATGGCCTACCGCATCACCCCAGAAGTGCTTGCCCCGCTGGATGTGCGGGAGAAAAACGGCTATCTACGGGAGAAAGTCACGCTGACCTTTCTGGATGAAGCGGGCCATCCCGACCCCGCACAAGCGCCTACCGACGGGCTGATATATCTGGCCAGCGAGGATAACCCAGCGTTTTTAGGCGATGCGCCGCTGGCCGAGATCGCCCAACAAATTGCCCAGGCCCACGGCCCCAGCGGACCCAACAGCGCCTACTTGCTCAACCTGGCCCAGGCGCTGCGCGAACTGGGCACCGAGGATGCGCATATCTTTGCCCTGGAGGAGCAGTTACAGCGCTACCAGTAGCGCGGGTAGCGGCGGTGACGGGCGAGGTTATTGACCAATATCGCGACCAACAGCATGACGATGCAGCCCGCGCCAATGGGCATCAGCGGATACCACCAGCCCAATTGATGCACGCTAGCGCCGCCTGCCACGGCAATCAGCGCTGCGGCAGCTCCTGGCGGATGCACGGTATGGGTGAGCTGCATGATCAAAATGGAGAGCGACACCGCCAGCGCCATGGAAAGGGGCGTGGCGCCCAGCCATTGATAGCAGCCTACCCCCACACAGGCAGAGAGCACGCTACCAAACAGCACGTGGCTTGGCTGGGCAAACGGACTTTCCGGGGCCGCGTAAATCAGCACCGAGGTTGCCCCGAACGAGCCCACGATCAACAGCTGCTGGGAGAGCCATTCGACGCTTAGCCAGCAAATCAGCGCCATGCCGGTAAAGGCTCCCAGCCATGACCAGCAGGCATCTTGCCAACCCACCCGAGGGCGCGGCGTCCGTTCTCCGCGCATTTTGCCAAGATACGTCTTCATCGCACTCGCCTTTGCACAAAAAGAGTGCAGATGATGACAAAATGCACCACAGAAGCAAATGACAATGCGTCATGGATAGATGAGATTCGCTCAAGCCAACGTTACCGAAGACAGCCGGACGAGCCGACGCTTTAGCGTTTGCCCTCCCGCCGCGGTGCTACATCATCAGCCACGACAGGATAAACAGTGCCACCAGCGTGCGGAAAATGCCGCCGATGATGGAACCGCGCAGAAACGCTCGCAGCCCGCCCCATAGGATCAGTAGACCGATCACCAGTATCGCGAGGCTCAAGAACGAGTCGTTGATGCCCAGCGAACGCGTCAGCCCGCCGATGAAGTCATCGAAGGCACCAAAAAAATTGGTGAAGATTCCCACCAAAAACTCCACCACCACGCGGATGGCCTCACCAATCGCTTCACCAATACCTTCAAAAAATCCGTTTGCCTGCATGCGTGTTGTCCGTTGCTCGAAGATGATCGTCTAAAAAGAATAGCGGGAAGTTAAGTGCTCAACGATAGTCGGCATTGTGTGTGAAAACACAGCTTGTGAAAACACGGTGTGTGAAAACACGCGAACTGGCAAAACCACGTCATGGGCAGCTTCCACCTTTCGCCTATTCCCTTTTTAGCACTTCCGCGTTACAACAGTAAGCATGCATGTGCGGGAGAGACTGGTGCACGACACCAGCGCCGAAGGAGCAACGACCCCGGAAACTCTCAGGCCAACGGACCGCAATCGCTAACGTTTTTACCAATACGTTCCGAAGAGTGGTTGATGACGGCGTCACTCAACCCACCGAAGGAGCAAGCGCCACCACATTGGCGTGAATCTCTCAGGTTCCATGACGGAAGGGGTACCCCTAGCAAACACCTTTGCTGAGGGTATCGCCCGACGCTCATACAATCTGTGGAGATCATCATGCAACGCATTGCAGTCATTGGCGGTGGCATTACCGGCATCACCAGCGCCTACGCCCTCGCTAAACGCGGCTTTGACGTCACCGTCTTCGAGAAACATCGCTACGCGGCAATGGAAACCTCCTTTGCCAACGGCGGTCAGCTGTCCGCCTCGAATGCCGAGGTATGGAACCACTGGCCCACGGTCATCAAAGGCCTGCGCTGGATGCTGAAAAGCGACGCCCCGCTGCTCGTCAACCCTCGCCCCACCTGGCACAAGCTGAGCTGGTTTGCCGAGTTCATCGCCGCCATTCCCCGCTATGCCGACAACACCACCGAAACAGCACGCTTGGCGATTGCTGCCCGAGAGCACTTGTTTCAGTGGGCCCGCGATGAGCAGATCGAGTTCGATGTGAAGCAAAAAGGCATTTTGCATATCTACCGCGATAAAGCAGGCTACGAGCACGCAGCCAAGGTGTCACAGTTGCTCCAAAAAGGCGGGCTCGAGCGCCGCGCCGTCACCCCAGAAGAGATGCGCGCCATCGAGCCCACCCTAGCGGGTAACTATTACGGCGGTTTCTTTACCGAAAGCGATGCCACGGGCGATATCCATAAGTACACCAACGGCTTGGCGAAAGCCGCTGCCAAACGCGGCGTGCAGCTCAACTACGGTCATCAAGTGACCGACCTGGGTGCGGATGAGAGCAGCGCCTGGATCAGCGCGGTGGTCGACGGCGAAGAGGTTCATCAGAGCTTCGATAGCGTAGTGGTGTGTGCGGGCATTGGCAGTCGCGCCATCGCCGCCAAGTTAGGCGACCGTATGAACATCTACCCGGTCAAAGGCTACTCCATCACAGTACAGTTGGATGACGCCGCCTCTCAGCAAGCAGCCCCCACGGTCAGCCTGCTGGACGACGAGACCAAACTCGTCACCAGCCGCTTGGGCAACGACCGCTTCCGCGTGGCGAGGACGGCAGAGTTCAACGGCGCCAACCGCGACATTCGTAACGACAGGATTCAGCCACTGGTGCGCTGGGTGGAGCAGTGCTTTCCAGGTGTGAGTACTCAGCGGGTGGTGCCGTGGGCGGGGCTACGCCCGATGATGCCGAACATGCTGCCCAAGGTCGGCCCCGGCAAATTGCCCACCGTTTTCTACAATACCGGTCATGGCCACCTAGGCTGGACGCTCTCGGCGATCACTGCCGAGATGCTCGCCGACGCGGTCGATCACTCACATGCCACGTCACTCGCGATCACCCGCTAGACGCGGTAACCCATAACGAAAAGGGACCACCAGGCCCCTTTGTTAACATGGCCAACATGGCTAACATGCGACCCTATCCCGTCCGCTCTCTTTGGCGTGATACAGCGCGTTATCGACCCGCTTCATCATGCTCTTGGGCGTATCGTGCGCAGCGGCCTCGGCAACCCCCAAGCTAACGGTGACACGGTCGGCCCCCGGAAAAGAGGCGCTAGCGATACGCTGACGTATCTTCTCAGCGAGCTTGGCCGCTTGCTCGCGGGGCGTTTCGGGAGCCAGAATGATGAACTCCTCGCCTCCCCAGCGGGCGCAGTAGTCGGCGCTGCGCAAATTGGTCTCCAGCAGCGTTGCCAACGCGCGCAGCACTTGATCGCCCACATCGTGACCTTGGCTATCGTTGATCGTTTTAAAATAGTCGATGTCGAGCATGATGAGCGAAAATGGTCGCACATAGCGGCTTAAGCGACCTAGCTCGTGTTTCAGCAGGTAATCGAACCTTGAGCGATTCATCAGCCCGGTCAGCATATCGGTGGTGGCGAGGCGCTTTAATTCGGCTTCTTTTTCCACCCGCCGGGTGATATCACGCTGAACTAGCACTAGAACGGTCGACGCATAGCCGGGCATCGACATCGCGGTGATACGCCACTCGATGAGCGGTCGTGGCGCTTTGGAGAGCAACGCCTCCTCTTCATGATCCAGACCGGAGAGCGAATATCCCACCTTCAGCTCACCGGCAGACAAGGCTTGGTCGAGCTGACTCAACAAGTGCTCGTTCGCCGCCGCTTGATGGACGATTTTAGGGGACGCCCCCAACCAACGGTTGCGATCGCCCCCCCAAAATTGAACGTACTCTTCGCTAACATCCAGCACCCGAATGCCACCACCATCGGGCCACCTGCCAAGCATCGCGACGGCCTGACTGCTGGGTTCGCTGATGGACAGCGGCGCTCCTTGCTCTTGATCTTGCGATGTTTCTACCATAATTCATCCAATGAAAGTCGGCGTTGGGGTCGTTTCGTCCCAGAAACGAGCCGTGATATCCAAGCGCGAAACGTCTTTCGACAATACGCACCCTCGATGCACTGGCCACGTCGCCATTACACGGAGGATACGCGCGCTTACTCAATAGCAATATAGTCCACGTTATGAATACGCGAAAAGTAGCGACCGTTACGCGGCTCTTGCGACCCAAAGCCGATAGAGCGCTGGCGTAAAGAAAAACGACACTAATGTGGCCAAGAGTAGACCAAAGCCCACCGTTTGTGCGAAGGGAGGCCATAACCCACCGGCGGCGACCATGAGCGGAATGAGCCCCGCAAAGGTCGTGATGGTCGTCGACACGATATGCCGGCTGGTTGGCCCGCTGATCACTGCCAACATTGCCTCGCTATCCCCTTGCCGAGCAGCCGGATCGTCATCGAAGGCAGCAATGATGATGATCGTGGCGTTGATCGCCACCCCCACCAACCCCATGATGCCGACGATGATCACGAACCCGAACGCGTGCCCGCTCAGCAGTAGGGCCACGATGCCCATGCCCATCGCCTGCGCCCCAGCGATAAAGACGATGGCGGCACGACGGAAAGAGTTAAAGGCCAGCACCACGGTCGCCAACATCGCAATGACGAGCAGCACCACCGACGCGAGCAGTTGGCTGACGGCTTCGTCACGCTCGGCGGCTTCACCACCGGTTTCGATCCGATAACCGGGGGGAAGACGTATCTGGCCCGAATCGATGGCCGCCTGAAGCTTGGTCTCGAGCTGTGCCATGGAGATGGCTGGCAGCGCATCGGCTACCAGATAGCCTTGCACGAGCTGGACACGCTCGGCGTTGCGGCGGGTAATGACGCTCCACGAAGGCACCAAGCCGCTGTCGGCGACGGCCGCGAGCGGTAATCCCTCGCTGGCGTGCTCACTGACGAGGCGTAACGCCGCCAGCTGCTCGGCGTCGGTACGCCAGTCGTCGGCATAGCGCACGCGCACGGGCAGCTGCTGGGTGTCTTCAAGTAATACGCCCGCGGGTTGACCAGAGAGCGCCGCCCCCACCTGCTCGGCAAGATTTTGCGGCGATAGCCCGACATTGTTCAGCGCGGTTTGGTCGATATCCAGCATCAGGCGGGGTAAATCTCGCTGCATCCCGGCGCGCACATGAGTCACCTGGGGAAGCTGGTGCATCAGGCCTGCTAGCTCGAGCCCGAGCGACGAGAGTACGTTCAAATCATTGCCATAGACGCGCAGCTCGATGGGAGCCTTGAACGGCGGCCCCTGCTCGTATTTGCGCACCACGCTTTGGGCCTGTGGAAAGCGTCTATCCAACGCCTGTTGCAAGGGGGGCACCTGCCGATTGGTGACGTCTAACGATTCTGTATCCACGATCAAGTGCAAGAAAGCAGGGTTATTATCTTCATTCGTCAGCACGTTGTAGTACATCATCGGAGCGCTTTCGCCGATGAACGCAGAGACGCGTAGCACGCCCGGCACCTCCCGCACCATGTGTTCCACCTCATGGGCCAAGGCCTGCGTTTGCGCGATGCTGCTGGCAGCGGGTAGCCGTACTTCGATATGAAACTGATCGCGATCGGCAGGCGGGAAAAATGCGACGTCTAGCGTGGGCATTAACGCGATTCCACCCACGGGCACACAGAGGGTAATGACCATGGCGGCCACAGGGTGGCGCAACGCGCTCCGCACCGTGCCACGAAAGGCACGCTTCAGCGAATGGTCGCGCGGGGCAGGCGGTTTGGCCGCCACCTTGGCCAGCAGCATGGGTGACAGCGCCGGCACCAGAAACAGTGAGACCAGGTACGAACTCACTAGCGCCACCATGACCGCCATGGCCAGCGGTCCGACGAACTCTCCCGCCGGGCCTGGCATGAGTACGATGGGCATGAACGCCAGAATGGTCGTCAGCGTACTGGCGAGCAGCGGCACCGCTAAATGGCGTAACGCATCGCGGGTCGCGGCCAGCGCAGAATCACCTTGTAAAAAGCGCTCCCGGAGGGCGTTGGTCATGACGATGGCGTTGTCCACCATTAGTCCCAGCGCGACAATGATGCCGATGATGCTCATTTGGTGAATTTCCATGCCCAACGGCCGGAATAGCGCCAGTGTCAGAAGCGCCGTGGCGGGAATGGCCAAGCCCACGGTCAAGGCAGAACGCCACCCCATGGTCAGAAATAGAATGGCGACCACCAATACCAAGCCCATTAGCAGACTGAGCGCTACATCGCTCAGCCGCTGGTTGGTGTAGCTGGCCTGCTCGAAGACCTCTTCGACGGCAAGACCGACCGGCAGCTCATCGGCGAAGTCGGCCAGTCGCTCCTGCGCCCGCGCTACCCATAGATCGATCCGCTGACCAGGCGCCATGCGTGCGCCCACATAGACGGCGCGCTCACCGTCGAGCAGCGCCACGGCGTTGGGCGGGTCTTGCACACCACGGCGCAGTTCGGCGATTTCGCCCAGTTTGACGCTCTGTCCCTGCCGGGTCGTCACGTTGATCTCCCGCAGACGATCCAGCGCGTCGAACTCGCCGCTCAGACCTACCGTGAGCCGATGTCCTTCGGTCACGACTTCGCCCGCCGTGCGTCGCCCATCGCTGGCCTCGATGGTGGCCGCCAACTGCCCCACTGATAGCCCGAGAGCATTGAGCTCCATGGGGTCCACCACTACCTCGACCTGCTCGCCGGCGACGCCAAAGCGGTGGGTATATTCGGTGCCGGCCACTTGGCGAAACGCATCTTCCAGGCGCTCGGCGTAACGCTCCATGACGGGCGGCGAGGGAGGCGTGTCTAGCGTCCAGCGCAGCGCGGCGACGAGACTGAACGCATAGCCGCGATCATCCAGCAGCTCAGGCGTTTGCACGCCCTCTGGCAACGACGGGGCGACATCGCCGAGCTTGTCGCGCACGCGGCTCCATACCGGCGTGACGTCGGTGACCTCGTCACCCAGCTCCACACTCAGCAGCGCAATGCCTTGGCGCGACGTGGATTCCAACACGTGAATTTCCGAGATGGTCCTTAATTCATCCTCGATAGGTCGCGCGACCAACGCTTCGATTTGTTCCGGCGTAGCGCCTGGAAACGGCGCGAGCACCGTGGCCATGCGTGCCACCAAATGGGGGTCTTCCGCCCTGGGCAGAGTTTGTATGGCCGACAGCCCCGAGACGACGAGCAAACCGAGTATGAGCGCCAGCAGGCGGCGATTGAACAGCCACTCAATGCGCATGGGCGACATCCTCACTGAGCGTGACCTGCTGCCCTGGCGTAATGCGGTGAGTACCACTGCGGATCAGATGCATGCCGGGCGCCAAGGTGCCGCGCACGAAGGCGCTATCTCCTTCGGTATGCAGTAGCTCGACGCTGGCTTGCGCCACCCGGTAGCGCTCGTCTTCATCCGGTTCGGCAATCAAGACGTTCCACAGGCCACGGTCGGCCGCACGCAGCGCCGCTAGCGGCACCCAGTAACCGCGCGCCGGTTCGCTGATCGAGTAATCCAGTTCGGCCAAGTCGCCTGGCACGGCGCGATGGTCGCCCGTCATCGCCACGACCAGGGTCTGTGTACGACTATCACCATCCACTTGAGGCAACCGCGCCCGTACTTGGCCCGCGATCGTTTGCCCGTTCACCTGCAGCGTCACGGACTCGCCTACGGTAAACGTCGCCGCGAGACGCGCGGGTAGCCCGAGATGAGCCTCTAACTGACGCGTGTCAATCAAATCGAACGCCGTCGTACCGCTACTCACAAGGCTACCAACATCGATGTAGCGCTCGACCACCCGGCCAGTAAACGGCGCTTTGAGCGTGCTGTCTTCTAGATCGGCCGTCAGACTATCGCGCTCGGCGGCCAGGGCAGAGAGGCGCGCCTGCAGGGTCAAACGGTCAGTGCGGGCCTGATCGAGCGCCGTGCGACTCGCAAAGTTGCTCTGGTTCAATTGCGCTTCTCGCTCTTCCTGACGCTGGGCTAGCGCGAGACTGGCACGGGCCTCTTCGCTTCGCGCCGCTACTTCGGCCAGGCGGCTCTCCAGTCGCCGGGTATCGAGACTCGCCAGCACGTCGCCCTGCTCCACGGCATCTCCTCGGTCGGCTAACAGGGATTCCACCCGCCCGGCCGGTTCGAAGGCCAACGACACCGACTGGCGCGCCACCACACGCCCGGTCAATCGCACCTCACGGGTAAGCGTTTCGGCTTGTTCGAGCGGCAGCGTGGCGACTTGGAGCAAGGCGTTATCCGCCCCCTGCTGCCGAGCCTGCTGGGCGCTGCTGTGCTGGCTGCTTACCAGGGCCACCACGACCAGCGTCGCACCGATCATCGACAGGGCTGCCAGCGCCCCCCGCAGCCGGTGTCCCCAAGAAGTCTTTGACGTGCCCATGTTGGCCTCGAAATGGTTTATTCTTGAACGGTAGCGTTTACTATAATATGTGTACGCTTCCGTTCAATAACTATTTTTTAATAGGCATGGGTTTATTGCATGACAGACGCTCAACCGCCGTTATCCGACCCCAAACGCAGCGTCGGCCGCCCGAAGGACATGGCCAAACGCAATGCGATGATGGACGCCGCGGCGTGCCTATTTTTTCGTAACGGTTTAGAAGCCGTGACCATGGAGGCAGTGGCCCGCGAGGCAGGCGTTTCCAAAGTGACGGTGTATGGGCACTTTGCGTCGAAAGAAGCCCTATTTGGCAGTGTCATTCGTCGCGAAACCGCGACGATTCGGCAGGGATTATCACAGCTTCCCGATACCCACAACGCGGTGCGCCAATCGCTGATCGATGTGGGGGTGAGCATGGTCCGCTTCTTACTAGAACCCCATGTGCTGGCGGTCGAGCGTGTGATGAGCCATCAGGGAGAGCAACACCCCAAGCTGCTGCTGGCGTTTTTCGAGGCAGGCCCCTGGGCCATGCTCCAGTGGCTGCAAGAGAAGCTGGAAGGGTTGGCCAGCGCAGGCCACCTGAGCCTCCCCGCCCCAGAGCGCGCCGCCGACCAGTTATGCAGTATGTGGCAAGGCATGCTGACCAAGGAGGTGCGCATGGGCGTACGCCCACCGCCTACCGAAGAGGAACTACAGTGCCAGATCACCAGCGCTGTGGATGTGTTTTTGGCGGCGTATGGACGACGCTGATGGTGACTAAAAAGCCCTGCAGTTGCAGGGCTTGAAATACTGTTTCAAGTGCCGTTACCACGTTAACGACTTACACCCCCACCGGCCCTCCATCGCGCTTCTGGATGACCACGGTGGCCGCACGCGGGCGCACCTGGCCACTCGCTGACGCAGTGGCGTCTTGCACTAAGGCATTGCCATCTGCTGGCCAATTACCGGGGTGTTGGATGTTGATAAACAGCGCGGTTTTATCCGGCGTGGCAAAGATACCGGTGACTTCGCAGCCGTTCGGACCCACCGCAAAGCGCTTGAGCTGCTGCTGGTTGCTGCTGTTGATGACCGGGCCCGTGCCGCGAATGTCGTCCAGCCCATTGGGTACCACGGCCAAAAGCTGATCGTTGGTATGCTCGGTAACACCTTCGTAGCCGTTGTCGGTTTGAATCCACAGAATACCTTGGCCACCGTCGCGCTCATCGAACCACAGGCCATCGGGGCTGGCAAACTGGTTCATCTCGTTCAAACCTGAGTGATTGTCCGCATCGTCAGCCGCCGCGCCGAACACGAAGACCTCCCAGGTAAAGGCGTTGGGCAACCGGCTCTCCCGCCAACGGATCACGTGCCCGGCTTCGTTATTGGCACGGGGGTTCGCGGCGTTCACGGGCGCCGTTGCGAAACCTACTCCCGGCTCGGCCAGCTCGCTGCCATCGTTGGTGAGGGTCGCATCGCTGCCCTCTTCGCTGCGCTGGGAGTTATTGGTGAGCGTCAGGTACACCTCGCCGGAGGCCGGATCCACCGTCGCCCATTCGGGACGGTCCATTGGCGTTGCGCCCATGAGGTCGGCCGCATCGCAGGTATTGATGATGATGCCCGCCAGGTCGTTCTCGGCTAGGCCCAGTGCGGCAGCTAGCGTGCGACCATCCTGAGTTTTGGCACTCGGTGTGAGCGGCAGCCACTCGCCGCTACCATCGGCATGGAAGCGCGCCACGTACAGCGTGCCGTTATCCATATATTTGCTGCCAATGGCGAGACGGTCGAACTCCGCGCCGGGACGGTTGGCATCGGCGGGATCCCAGGCGGCATCAGAGACGTATTTGTAGACGTATTCGTTGCGGGCATCGTGGCCTGAATAGTAAACGATCGGCTTGCCCGCTTCTAACTTGCCCAACCAGCATCCTTCATGACGAAAACGCCCCAGCGCCGTGCGTTTCACCGCGCGAGCACCGCTATAGGGGTCGACTTCGACCTGGTAGCCGAAGGTACGCGCTTCGTTGCGGTAGTCATCTTCGGCACGCTCACCGCGCGGAGTGATATCAAAGCGCGCGAACTCGCCGTTCTGCTCTGTCGCGTCGCCTGCCGAGGTATCCCAACCGTAGCGGCTTTTATCAGTAGGAATACCGATGCGTGCATCGTCTGGGAAGCGCTCGCCACGGTTGACGAAGATATCGGGCCAGTTCTCTTCACAGGCGATATAGGTGCCCCAGGGGGTCACGCCGTTACCACAGTTGTTGTTAGTACCTCGGGTTTGGGTGCCGTCAGGGGAGAATTGGGTTTTCACATAGTCGCTACCGGCCACGGGGCCGGCAAGGTCCATCACCGTGGCGCTGGTGAAGCGGCGGTTATAGGGAGAGTCGGTCACGTGCGACCACTGCCCGCTGGCGTTTTTTTCAACCTCCACGAGGGTGACGCCATGGGCGTTGATTTCGGTGCGCGACTCTTCCGCCGGGCGTTTGCCTCCCGCATTGGTAGGGCCACCCTGGGGCGCCCATAGCGCATCCTGCTCGATATACTCATTGTTGAGCGCTAGCACGAAACGCCGCGACGCGCTGTCGACATCCAAGGCGAATCCGGCCATACCATCGTGGTTCATGCCAACGCTATCGGCCTGGCGCTCGGCGGTCATGTGTAGATCGGGCTGCCACTCTGCGGATGGGGTGAGCGGCGTGCCCCAGGGCACCAGCACCTGGGCCACATAGCCTTCCGGTACCACCACCGCATCGGTGCGAGAACCACGCACCGCTTCAAATGCGAGAGTCAGCGGCGTCTTGGCCTGCTCGCCTGCTAGCGCTTGGGCTGCGCCGCCAAACCCCAACATCGACGACGCCGCCAGCCCCAGGCCGCCCCGCATCACATCGCGCCGAGAGACGTGCTTTGCCAGTACCTCGGCAAATGGCTGGTTATGGCTGTGGTTAAACAGGCGGTGATCTTCGATTGCCTTGCTCATGGTACTCCCCTCGTCATCATTAGCCCGTACGAACTACGTGTTGTTTTCGAGGGAGAGTATTAGGTAAAGATGAAAGATGTATGACGCAATCACGACGGTTTATTGACGACCGAGCATGCCGTGGGCCATTAGGACTAAATCGGTACCTTGTGGGTCGACACCACCTCCCGCAGCCCCATGAACGAACGAATCTGACGCACGCCTGGCAGGTAGAGCAACTGCTCGGCGTGTAGCCGGTTGAAGCTTTGGCTGTCTCTGGTGCGCACCAGCATGAAGTAGTCGAACTCCCCCGTGACCACGTGGCACTCCATGCAGCCCGACACTTTTTGAGCCGCCGCCTCGAACGCCGCAAAAGATTCTGGCGTCGAGCGGTCCAGCACCACGCCAATCAACACCACCATGCCTGCCTGCAGGGGCTCCGGGTTCAGGTGGGCCACGATCCGGCTGATCACCCCGTCCCGCTTCAGCTTTTCGACACGCCGCAAACAGGCCGCAGGGCTGAGGTTCACCTGCTCGGCCAGCGCCACATTGGAAAGCGTCGCATCCTCCTGAAGCAGCTTGAGAATACGCTTGTCGATACGATCCAGCTCACCGCCCATGGCATGGGGCTCCAAGGCCCCTCCCGCTCGTTTGGCACACATTATTATTTACTCAAAGAATAAATTTACGAATTAATCAAACCTATAAACGCAATCAGACAATCCATTGTTGTTTATAACCCCCTTATTTCGCAACCCGCCTGGACACACATACGCCTACTATAAACCTCAGTGAGCACGCCAACGTTCCAACCACCGTTACCCAGCGATCCTTGTCTATCGCATTGACTGTCACCGCAGGAGCTTGCCATGAACCTTGAACGCTACCCCCGTTATCCACTGACGTTCGGCCCCTCCCCGATCACTCCCCTCAAACGGCTGAGCGCCCATCTGGGCGGCAAGGTCGAGCTGTATGCCAAGCGCGAGGACTGCAACAGCGGCCTGGCTTTCGGCGGCAACAAGACCCGCAAACTGGAGTACCTCATCCCCGAAGCGCTGGAGCAGGGCTGCGATACGCTGGTGTCGATTGGCGGAATCCAGTCCAACCAGACGCGTCAGGTGGCTGCCGTCGCGGCGCACCTGGGCATGAAGTGCGTCCTCGTGCAGGAGAACTGGGTGAACTACTCCGATGCGGTGTATGACCGGGTCGGCAATATCGAGATGTCGCGCATCATGGGGGCCGACGTTCGCCTGGACGCAGCCGGTTTCGATATCGGCATTCGCCCTAGCTGGGAGCAGGCCATGGAGGATGTGCGCCAGCAGGGCGGCAAACCATTCCCCATTCCCGCGGGCTGTTCCGAACACCCCTACGGCGGTTTGGGCTTCGTCGGCTTTGCCGAAGAGGTGCGCCAGCAGGAGAAAGAGCTGGGCTTCACCTTCGACTACATCGTGGTGTGCTCGGTGACCGGCAGCACCCAGGCCGGGATGGTGGTCGGCTTTGCCGCCGATGGCCGCGCCCAGCGGGTGATTGGCATCGACGCCTCGGCCAAGCCCGAGCAAACCCGTGCGCAGATCCTGCGGATTGCTCGCCACACCGCCGAGCTAGTCGAACTGGAAGGCGGCATTGCCGATGACGACGTGATCCTGGACACCCGCTACGGCGGCCCCGAATACGGCCTGCCCAATGACGGCACGCTAGAGGCCATTCGCCTCTGCGCTCGCCTGGAAGGCGTGCTCACCGACCCGGTATACGAGGGAAAATCCATGCACGGGATGATTGATAAAGTACGCAACGGGGAGTTTCCGGCGGGCTCCAAAGTGCTGTATGCCCACTTGGGCGGCGTGCCCGCCCTCAATGCCTACAGCTTCCTGTTCCGCAACGGCTGACCAGACCAAGCGTCGCTGATCCGTGCCACGGCCCGAGCAGCCGACTGCTCGGGCCATTGGGCTTGACGCTACTGCCCCCTCTGGATGCAAAGAACAAGACTTACCCTTCTCGGAAGGCTTCGGTCACCCGTTCGGCTAAAACCTCACTGGCACTACCACCGCCTGGACGCTTCACCAGCGCTACCTGGTAATCGCCTAGTGGGGGCAGCGATTCGTTGTGGAGACGCTTGAGCGGCGAGCGAACCAGGCTTTTGGGGAAAGCCGTCACGGCCAAGTCAGCCAGCATGGCGGCCTCCTGCCCAGCACAATGGTCGCAGGAGTAAGCAATTCGGTACGCGATACCCGCTTGATCGAGGGCATCGAGGGTAATTCTTCGCCACGCACACCCCTGTTGCGCTAGCGTCACCGGCAGTGGCGAGCGCTGTACGGCAACGCCATCCTCACGGCCCGCCCACACCAGCGGTTCGCTATGGACGATCTCTCCTCGTCCAGCCTGGCCAGGCCCCCCAGCCATCACGAGGGCGAGATCAAGTTCGCCCTCGTCCAGCCTGACGAGCAGGTCTTTGCTGCGTCCCACCTCGACATCGACCTGCACCGCTGGGTGCGAGCGAGCAAACTGAGCCAATACAGTCGGCAGGATACGACCTACCACGTCGTCGGTGAGCCCCAACCCTACACGCCCCTCGATGGTAGGGGCTAAAAACTGGGTCACGGCCTCTGCATTCAGTTTAAGTAGCCGTCGACCATAGCCCAGCAGCACTGCTCCCTCGGTCGTCAAGCGTACGTGCCGCGCTTCGCGTACAAAGAGCGTCTGGCCAAGCGTCTCCTCCAAGCGTTTAATTTGCATACTCAAGGCGGAAGGTGTGCGACATAGCTGTTGGGCGGCACGGGTAAAGCTGCCACTTTCCGCAATCGTTACAAAGGTGCGCAACACTTCGCTATCCAATAGCGGCAAGGCGACCCGACTGGGTGGCAGGGTAGAGAGTTGGCTCATCACGCTCACCTTTCAAAAAAACTTAACCCTCAGTGTAAATCTTTTCGTTTGATTGATCCAAGGCAAAGCACCAAGCTGCTAGTCAGAGGTCGCGACCCTCCTACTTACTCATCACAGTTCACACCTGCCCAGTCGCTGGGGAGGTACCGCCTTGGATAAAGCGGAAGCAACGATGGAGGTGCGCGATGACGTTTGAAACCCCTTGCCAACATGCCCAGCACGCTTGGGAGAAAGCCAGCCGCTTGGCACCACCCCCCAAGCCACCCCAGTTGCCGTTTTACATGCCGGCCATGCCATCAATGCGACTGATCCGTGTCATCGATATGGCTTGGTGGCGCTGTCGGCGGCGCTGGCTGTTCCGCAGGCATATAGTGTCACTACTGAAATACGACGATCAGATACTGCGCGATATTGGCCATCGCCGAGAAGACATCCTCTGGGCCAACCAGCTGCCATTAAGGGTCGATGCCCTACAGGCGTTAAAGGCTCGGCAGAAAAAGTGTCATATCCTGCACCGCTAACCTCAGAAAGGCGTCGCCCTTAGGACGGCAGAGGAGTTTCTTCTTATCTCCAAAAACTATGCAAAACCATCACAATCATTAGACTCTACATAAACACCGTTGAGCCAATGAGGTGCCATGATGGTTTTGCCCCTTCCTCCTCGTATAACCCTGGATGCGCTTGCCCAACTGGCCAAGCCGCTGCCCGACGTTGAGCTGCATGGGATTGATATGGGCTGGTATATCGTGCGACTGCACCGCGATGAATCGGTCAGCCTATTAGTCGATTCTCAGGGCGACACGAAGCGTTTTAGTGGTACCCAGTGGGTAAGCCGCACGCTGGCACCGCTGGGTTTCACCCACGGAATTCTTACTTGGGCCGATGCAGCCGATGAGATGATCGGCCATCCTACGCCACCTGTTTCTGCCCAACAGCGGCTTCAGCATGGCGTACGCGTGGCCTTTGTAACTCGGCACTGACACGTTCCCGTTTCACCTGGGCGACTAGAGGGACCTGGTCATGAGGGTAAAAAAGCCTGCATGGCTTTCAACTGCGGCTGCCGATAAGATTCATAGTGAGCCATCGAGCGCTTTCAAGTAGTTGTGTTAAAAATTAATGACCAAAGGATGGACTCTATGCGCGATGAAGAGAAATACACCAACACCGAGGAGCAGCTTCTCTATCTTCAAAAATTGCTCGACGAGGAAGATACGGTTGCCCTGAACGAGCTGTTCAATGAGCTCGATATTTTAGCGATTGCGCGCACCCTTGAGTCTTTTCCTGCCAAAACCCGTGACCGGCTGTGGGAGTACATTCCAGAAGCGATGCTCGGCGAAGTACTTGCCGAAGTCGACGAGGACATTCGCGCCGATTACATCGAAGACCTGACCGCCAGCGACGTCGAGCAAATCGTTAAAGGCTTGGATGCTCAGGAAGTCGCCGAAGTCCTCGATGTCGCCGATGAAGAAATCAAAACCACCGTCTACGCCAGCCTGGACCAGGAGATTCGCGCTCAGGTCGAGAACCTCTATACCTATGAAGAGGACATGGTCGGCCGTTACATGGACCCAGAGACGGTCAACGTAAAGCAGGGCGTGTCGTTGGAAGCCGTGCAGCGCTACATCCGGATTCACCATCTGCTAGACGACGACTCGCAGCAGATCATGATCACCGACAAGGACAAGCGCCTACTGGGCACCCTGACGCTGATCGACTTGGTCAAACAGCCCCAGGAGAGTACCGTCGACGCGTTTATGGACGATGCGCCCTACTCGCTGAATGACCAAATGAAGGTCAGCGACGCCGCCGCCCTGTTGCGCTCCAAAGAGCTGCCCTTCGTGCCGGTGTGCAACAGCGACGGACTGCTGGTCGGCCAGCTGAACGCCGCCGACGTACTGGAAATCACCCAGGACGACGCCGACATGACCTTGAAGCACATGTCGGGTGTGAGCGACGAAGAAGAGGTGTTCACCCCCATTCTACGCAGTGCCAAGAGCCGCGGCATTTGGCTGGGCATCAACCTGCTCACCGCCTTCCTCGCCGCCTTCGTCATCGGCCAGTTCGAAGCGGTGCTGGATCAAATCGTCGCCCTGGCCATCCTTATGCCTGTCGTCGCCAGCATGGGCGGCATTGCCGGTAGCCAAACCCTGACCGTGGTCATACGCGGCTTGGCGCTCGGCCAAATCGCGGGTAACAACAAACAGTGGCTCTATAACAAAGAGCTGTGGGTGGGCATGAGCAACGGCCTGGTATGGGCCCTGGTGGTAGGCGGCATTTCCTATCTGTGGTTTAGCGACCCGCTGATTACCCTGGTCATCACGTTAGCCATCTTCATTAACATGAGCCTCGCCAACCTCTCCGGCGTGCTCATTCCGCTGGTGCTGAAACGCTTACAAATCGACCCCGCCCTCTCCGGCGCGGTGATTCTGACGACGGTCACGGATGTGGTGGGTTTTCTGTCATTCTTAGGGCTGGCGACGGTGATTATTTTGTGATCATTGGCACGCCCACTGGCACTGAAGAGCTGACGTCAGTGTCAGTGGACTGCCTAACGACTCGCCAATCATCTCGGTCTACGCGGGAGCGCTCAGGCTCTCCACCACCACCCAGCCACCTTGCCGATGAGACGCTTCGATGGCATCGATCAGGCGGTTCACTCGCGCGGCTTCGCGAAACTCCGGATAAAGAGGACGATCGTCGATAATGCCTTCCACTAGATCGCGCACTTCGATGATCTTCTGATCGTTATAGCCCAATCCATGACCCGGTGCCGGGCTGAAAGCGGCATAGTCTGGGTGTTCGGGCCCCGCCAACAAGGTAGTGAAACCGCGCCTCCCCGGTACATCGCCATGGCGATAGAGCTGCAGCTCGCTCATGCGTTCTTGATCGAACACGATAGCGCCTTTGGTGCCCGTTAGCGTATAAGCCAAGCCCATTTTGCGTCCAGCCGCCACCCGTGACGTTTCGATATTGCCGATTAACCCCTGGTCAAACCGCAGCATGGCTTGGGCTTGATCGTCATTTTCCACTGTGGCCATACCACTACCGTCAGCCTTCGGTCGCATTGGGATTACCGTCTGAAGCTGGCCGCATACCTCGGTAATACGTTGCCCGGTCAAAAACTCGGCCATATTGAGAATATGCGACCCCACATCGCCTAGCGCTCCGGCGCCAGCAGTCGCCCGCTGCGTATGCCAATCGTGGGGCTTTCGCGGGTCGAGCAGATAATCCTCGTTGTGTCGGCCACGAAAGTGAATCAGCTCGCCAATTTCACCGCTGGCAACCATTTGGCGGGCTAGCTGGGTGGTGGAATTACGAATGTAGTTAAAACCCACCAGAGTTTTGACACCCGCCTTCTCCGCCGCGGTGACCATCTCATCGGCATCGACGCTGTTTAGCGCCAGCGGCTTTTCAGCGTAAACATGCTTGCCTGCGGCAATGGCGGCCAGGGCCATCTCTTTATGCAGAAAATTGGGCGCGTAGATATCCACCAAGTCCACGTTACCGTCTGCCACCAAGGCACGCCAGTCGTCGGTGGCGCGGGCAAAGCCCCAGGCACGTGCACGGCGCTCTGCAGTGGCGAGATCAGCATCCGCCAACAGTTCGCATACCGGTTTGGCAGGCAGTTCAAACACGCTGGGCGCCGCATTAAACGCAATGGCGTGGGCTTTGCCCATAAAACCGGTGCCAATGAGGCCAATCTTGAGGGTTTTCATTGTGATTATCCCTATGTCGAAACAATGACGCCGGGCAGAGCCCGGCGCTGAAGGGTGTCGTGCCCCGTAGACTGCTTACATGGTCGGCATGGTGAAGTGGTTGGTCTCTTCACGAATACCGCTGGGCCAGCGCTGGGTGATGGTTTTCATGCGGGTGTAGAAACGCACGCCGTCGGGGCCGTGCATGTGCAGCGGGCCAAACAGCGAACGCTTCCAGCCGCCGAAACTGTGGAAAGCCATGGGCACCGGAATCGGCACGTTAACGCCGACCATGCCGACCTGGATCTGTTCGCAGTACTGACGCGCCGCATCGCCATCCCGGGTAAAGATCGCCGTGCCGTTGCCATATTCATGGGCGTTGATCATGCTGACCGCTTCGTCGAAGCTCGCCACGCGGGCCATCGCCAGTACCGGACCGAAAATTTCTTCAGAGTGGATACGCATGTCTGGCGTTACATGATCGAACAGCGTGCCGCCGATAAAGTAGCCATCGCCTGCGCCCTCTATCGTGGTCTGGCGGCCGTCCACCACCAGCTCGGCGCCTTCATCCACACCAACCTGAATATAGTCCGCCACCTTGTCGCGATGCTCGCGGGTGATGAGCGGCCCCATATCATTATCAGGACCATCAACCAGGCCAGGCCCGACCGTCAATTTATCCAATTCAGCCACCAGCTTTTCACGCAGGCGGTTGGCGGTATCTTCGCCCACGGGTACAGCAACGGAAATTGCCATACAGCGCTCGCCTGCTGAGCCATAGGCCGCGCCCATCAGGGCACCCACGGCTTGGTCGAGATCCGCATCGGGCATAATCACCATATGGTTTTTAGCCCCGCCCAGCGCCTGAACACGCTTGCCATGCGCTGATGCGGTAGCGTAGATGTACTCGGCGATGGGGGTGGAACCCACAAAACTTACCGCCTGAACACGCTCATCGGTGAGCAGCACATCGACAGCTTCTTTATCGCCATTGACGACGTTAAAGACACCATCCGGCAGGCCCGCCTCTTTAAGCAGCTCCGCTAGGCGCAGCGGCGTGGAGGGATCTTTTTCCGAAGGCTTCATGACGAAAGTGTTGCCGCAGGCCAAAGCGATGGGGAACATCCACATAGGCACCATCGCGGGGAAGTTGAACGGTGAGATACCTGCACACACGCCCAGCGGCTGCATCATCGAGTAACTATCAACGCCACTGCCGACGTTCATGGAGTGCTCGCCCTTCTGCAGGTGGGGAATGCCGCAGGCAAACTCAACCACTTCCAGGCCGCGGGTCACTTCGCCTTTGGCGTCAGAAAACACCTTGCCGTGCTCACTGGAGATGAGGCGTGCCAGCTCATCGGTGTGCTCCTCAACCAGCGCTTTAAACTTAAACAGAATACGCGCGCGCTTTAGCGGCGAGCCTTTTGACCAAACGGCGAAGGCTTCGTCGGCGATACGCACGGCTTCACGAGTTTCATCGGCGGTGGCTAGCGCTACCTGGGCGCTTTGTTCGCCGGTGGCCGGATTATAGACCGTTGCAGTACGCTGGCTTTGACCAGCGATATGTTGGCCGCTGAGGTAGTGGGATAGCGTCTTCATACAAGCTCCTGATTAAAAGCGGGCTGTTTAGCGGGCAACGTCGAAACCTGCCTGCTCGGCCAGTTGGCGTAAGTTGCGATACCCCAGGCGGGCGTACGTCAGCGGATGAGCGACTTCCGGGTCTTGCTCGGCTTCTACGACTAACCAACCCTGGTAGCCCTGCTCGCACAGGTGGGTCAAGGCGGGCAGAAACTCCACATTGCCATCCCCCGGCACCGTAAACAGGCCGTCCAGCACGCCGTTCAAAAAGCTTTTGTCGCGATTGCGCACGGCGTCCAGCACCGGGAAGCGCAGGTCTTTGCAGTGCACATGGTGGATACGCTGGCTGTAGCGTTTGGCAATGGCGAGCGGGTCACCGCCAGCCCCGCGCAAATGGCCAAAATCGAGCAGCAACCCCACGCCTTCGCCGGTGTTGTCCATTAAGCGCTCGACGTCGGCCTGGCTTTCGATCACCGTGCCCAAGTGGTGGTGATACACCAACTGAATGCCCTGGGATGTCAGGTAGTCGCCGACCACATCCAGGCCATGCAGCAGGCGCTGCCACTCCTCCTCCGAAAGATGCGGACGCTGGGAGAGCGGGCGCTGCTGATCGCCGTGTACACAGTGGGTCACTTCACACAGCACCATCACCTTGGCACCGCACTGCTTGAGCAGGTTCATGTGGTCTTGAATGGCGTCAATCTCTTCTTCCGGGCTACGCTCCAGCAAGCGTGCGGAGTACCAGCCCGACACGAGCGCCAGGTCATGAGCACCCAGCACCTGGCTCAAGGCGTCGGGCGTACGCGGAAACTTGTTACCTAATTCAAAGCCGCTAAAGCCCGCCTCGCGCCCCTCTTTCAAACAGGTGTCCAGTGGCGTGGCCGCCCCTAAGCTAGGCAAGTCATCGTTCGTCCAGGTGAGGGGATTGATGCCTAAAGTCACCGTTGGCATAGCACATTCCTTATGAGTGTTTGAGCATTCTCGGCGTTAGGGCGCTTTACCCTATCGCCGACTCTCTGCTGTATGGCATTCGATTAGCGGGCTTGGCGCTGCTTGGCCTCGCGATAGCCCTGATAGGCGTCATTGACCTGCTCACGCTCGGAAACCTCGGGCACGGCCACTTCCCACCAGGCCCCGCCTTCCTCGGTGCTGGGTAACGGATCGGTATCCAGCGCAATCACATAAGTCGTGGTGGCGCTGCGGGCGCGCACCAGCGCCTGCTCCAGTTCGGCAATGCCGCTCACTGACTCACCCTCACAGCCCAGGGCTTTGGCGTGGGCGGCAAAGTCGGTTTTGGGGGCGCCCGCCTCGACAGTGCGGCAATCCTGAAGCAGGTTGTTGAATCCGGCGCCGCCGGTGGCGTGCTGTAAGCGGTTGATACAGCCATAGCCACGGTTATCCAACACCACGACGGTCAGCTTGTGGCCCAGCATCACCGAGGTAGCCAGCTCGGAGTTGTGCATCAGGTAGCTGCCATCGCCGACCATCACCACCACCTCCCGCTCCGGCTTGGCCATCTTGACGCCTAGCCCTCCGGCAATCTCGTAGCCCATACAGGAGAAGCCGTACTCCACGTGATAGCTTCCAGGCCCTGAACATTGCCAGAGCTTATGCAGCTCGCCGGGCAAGCCACCCGCCGCGCATACCACGGTGGTGTCATCAGCGGCCTGGCGGTTGACCGCGCCGATTACCTGAGCGTCGGTGGGCAGCGCTAGCCCTTGATCTGCGGTTACACGGCGTACTATTTCGGCCCATTCGCGTTTGAGCGTGCCGGTTTGTTCGCGCCATTCATCGCTGCCGCGCCATTCGCCCAGCGCCGCGTCGAGCTGGCCTATCCCAACCAACGCATCGCAGCTCAGCGGCAGCGCTTGATGCTTGAGGCTGTCGAAGCGGCCAACGTTGAGGGAAATCAGCGTTTTATCGCGGCTTTCAAACAGCGCCCTAGAGCCGGTAGTGAAGTCCTGCAGCCGTGTGCCTACCGCCACAATCACATCTGCCTGCTCCGCCAGTTGGTTAGCCGCTGCGCTGCCGGTGACGCCAATGGCCCCCACCGCGCAGGGGTGGCTATCGGCCAGCGCGCCCTTCCCGGCCTGGGTTTCGGCGACGGGTATACCCCGTGCTTTGGCAAACGCCGCCAGGGCGTCGCAGGCAGCGGCGTAGTGCACGCCGCCCCCGGCAATGATCAGCGGGCGCTTGGCCTGCTGAAGCGCGGCGATGGCCTGGCGAAGCTCGTCGGCATCCGGCGGCGGGCGGCGAATGCGGTGCACTTTGGGGGCAAAAAAGGCCTCTGGGTAGTCGTAGGCAAAGGTTTGCACATCCTGGGGCAGCGCCAGAGTCGCGGGACCGCAGTGCTCAGGGTCAAGCAAGGTGGCAATCGCCTGGGGCAGGCTGGTCAGCAACTGCTCGGGGCGGTTAATGCGGTCGAAATAGCGCGATACCGGGCGAAAACAGTCGTTGACGCTAATCGTCGGGTCGCCGAAATGCTCCACTTGTTGCAGTACCGGATCGGGTTCGCGGGTGGCGAAGGTGTCCCCCGGCAGCAGTAGGATCGGCAAACGGTTGGCATGAGCGAGCGCCGCAGCGGTGACCATATTGGTCGCCCCAGGGCCGATGGAGCTGGTCGCCGCCATTAAGCGCTGGCGACCATTGGCTTTGGCAAAGGCAATCGCCGCGTGGGCCATGGACTGCTCGTTATGGGCACGAAAGGTCGGCAATTCGTCTTGCACGTGGTACAGCGCTTCGCCTAAGCCCGCCACGTTGC
Organism: Halomonas sp. McD50-4; assembly: GCF_022348135.1. Lineage (NCBI taxonomy): Bacteria > Pseudomonadati > Pseudomonadota > Gammaproteobacteria > Oceanospirillales > Halomonadaceae > Halomonas > Halomonas sp. McD50-4. The sequence goes on from NZ_JAKRFG010000005.1 coordinate 227,878, forward strand.
CATGACCAAAAATCGCAAACACTCCCTCAAAAAGCGCCACTTCTTGGCCATTGATATCAATACGCTGAGCGGCAAGGTACTTGACCAGTGCTTGAGCCATGGTGAGTCGAATGGTGCTCATCTTACGCCTCCTCGGTATGGGCCAGCGTGTGCGGCTGCGCCTGCCTTAATTGCCGCCACGCCGTTATCAGTTCGGCATAGTTCTGGGCGACGCGCTCTACCAAGCTAGCGTCGTCGATACGTCCGGCCAGCCAATCACGACTCGCACTGGCAAATAGTGTGCGGCCAACGGTAAAACCCTTACAGCAGGCATGATTGGCGGCTGCTTCAAAGCCGCGTTTCATGTCGTCCATAGGGGCGTCGAGCCCGAGCAGTACAACCCCACGGCAGTAAGCATCCTCACGCTCAATGGTCTCGCCCACCGCTTTCCAAGCTGCATCTGACATGGCAGGTAGCTTCCACCAGTCTGGGCGAATGCCTAGGTTGTAGAGCCGCTGAAGGCTGCGCGGTAGCGTCGTGTTATCACTTGGCATATCAGCGGGTGGGATTATCTCAATCAGCAACTCTAGCCCATAAGCACAGGCCGCCTGATAGAGCTGGCGCAGACTCTCCTCCTGCTCTAGGCGTAGTGAGAGTTCATCGTCAGGGTGGTAAAACACTAGGCATTTAATGATCTGCTCTCTAGGCCAGTTGCGCAGGCAAGCGCCTAAGTCATCGCCATGCTGGAAACGCAGCGGGCGTGAGCCTGGCAGCTCTACCGGCCGACCAATCCACCAGCCTTTTCCACTGGCATGATTGAGCGCGTCCTGACCCAGCACGTCATCAACCAGGATCGCGGGAGTGGAGATACCGCCCAGCTTGGCGCCCTCTTCAGCCGCGCTGACCAAGAGTTTTTTGAGTGCTGGCAGCCGCGCGCAGTTGGCATGCTCTGCGCGGGCCATATCGGTGAGCTGGCGACGATGATCAAATGCCAACCCCAACACTTCGGGCCATTGAACGGGCACCCGGGTAGTGACGCGGTGCAGATGATTCAGGCGTTGATCGATATCCGGACGGGGTACCTCAGCCCGGCGCGCCAAGTAATCAAATAACTCGTCTTCGGTGGGCATGGCGGGAGCACAGCCGTGGCGGGAGACCACCAGCGCGCCGCAGGCATTGGCATAGCTGGCACTGGTTTGCCAGGATTCATTGCGTAGCCAGCCACGTAGCAGCCCACTCATAAAGGCATCGCCAGCGCCCAGTACATTGAGTACTTCGACCTGAACGCCCTTGACCAGAATGCCATCTTCAATGCGGTCAGGAATCGCCCCTTCAAACACGACACAGCCCATGGGGCCCAGCTTGCATACCAGGGTCGCCTGGCTAACCTCACGCACCGCGCGCAGGGCCTTTAAGGTGTCGGTGCTGCCACCGGCAATATGAAACTCCTCTTCGGTGCCCACGATCAGGTCGAAATCTGGCAGCCAGCGCTGCAGGTCGGTGGTCACTTCATCATCGGCGATAAAGCGGGTTTCGCCATCGCCGGGGTTGGTCAGCCCCCACAGCACGGGGCGGTAGTCGATGTCCAGCACTCGCTTCACGTCATGCTGGGCAGCAGCGTCCAGTGCTTTGCGGCACGCCCGGCGAGTGGTATCGGTAGAAAGGTGGGTGCCGGTAATCGCCAGCGCCTTGGCCCGAGCGATAAATTCAGGGTCGATGGCGTCAGCATCAATGGCCATATCGGCACAGTCGCGGCGGTAAAATAGCAGCGGGAAGCTTTCGCGATCTTTTAACGCCAGCAGTACCAAACCGGTGTGGCGCTCGGGGTCGGTTTGTAGCGCGGAGGTATCCACCCCCACTCGTGCTAATTCCTCGCGAACAAAGTTGCCCATTTGTTCATCCCCCACCCGCGAGAGCATGGCAGACTTCAATCCCAAACGAGCGGTACCGTAAGCCATATTGCCCGAGCTACCACCTAGGTACTTGGCAAAGCTCGCCACGTCTTCTAAACGACTGCCAATCTGCTCGGCGTACAGGTCGACCGCCACACGTCCCAGGCAAATCAGATCAAGCGGCTGGTGTTGACTATTGTTATTCAGCATAAATGTCTCCCCACGTCACAAATTCGTGGTATCGGGCAATAGAGGGCGCTGGGCATCAAAGCGTCTTGGGTAGCTATCGATGAAAGGAGAAGGCAGCACGGAATCGATCAAGGGCGAGGCCGTCATCGCCAGAGGCCCAGCCTTCTAACCCCACCGTGCCGCGATAGCCTATGTCGTTCAGCACTTGAGCAATGGCCGGGTAGTTAATCTCGCCAGTCCCCGGTTCGCAGCGCCCAGGCACATCGGCTACCTGCACTTCACCAATGTACGGCCCGCAGCGGCGAATCAATTCAATCAGATTACCTTCGCCAATTTGGGCGTGATAAACGTCTAGCATGATGCGCAAGCTAGGCCGGTCGATACTCTCCACCAGCGCAAGCACATCTTCCAGGCGAGCAAACGGCACTCCGGGGTGATCAACCTCGGTATTAAGGTTTTCAAGTACGAAGGTGACACCGTGCTGCTCGCCGAGATCTGCCAACCGATTGAGCGTTTCGCGGGCTTTTAGCCACATAGCGCCCGTCATCTGCTGGCAAGGCTGAACGGGCAACCCATTACCATCTAGCCCGGTGCCGTGAAGGTTAAGGCGCGGAATGCCTAGGCGCTTTGCTACCTCGACCGACTCAGCGGCGGTGCGTATCAATTCATCTGCCCCGTGGGCATCTGCTAGGGTGCCGGTGACATAGCCAGTCATGGACGAAAACGTCGCCCCGCTATTGGCCAGCGCATCAATGTCGTGCTTCGTCCAGTCCCAGATTTCGACTTGAAAGCCCAGTTCAGAAATACGCTTAACGCGTTCCAGTACCGGCAAATCGCAGAAGATCATTTCAGCACAAACAGCCAGCGTGAACGGTGATGATGGGGTCAACTTATTCATCACGCTTCCTTAATAACCGCTTGCCGCTCGCGGTGAAGATTGCTCTGCACTGCTTGCATCGACAGGCTGAGTGTCTTGACCGGCTAAGCTGGCTTTCTTGGCTTTATCCTCCCGCTGGAATTCCGCAAGCTCTGCATCCAGGCTTTCAAGCTCGGCGCCCCCCGCCATCATGTTGAGTACCTCTTCGCGGGTGATATCTTCTTTGCGGAAGGAGCCCAAACTGCCGCCGCGTGACAGTAGGGTGAAGGCATCCGCCACGGGATAAGCGTGGTGGACGTTGTGGGTAATGAAGATGACCGCCAAGCCGTCGGCGCGCGCTTTGGCGATGTAGCGCAGTACCACGGAGGCCTGCTTGACCCCAAGGGCCGACGTAGGCTCATCCAAAATCAGCACTTTGGCGCCAAAGTAGACGGCTCGGGCAATGGCCACACACTGGCGTTCGCCACCGGAAAGTGTGCCCACCGGCTGGCTGGGGTCGCGGACGTCAATACCGATTTTGGCCATTTCTTCCTTGGCGATCCGATCGGCATATTTCCAATCGATACGCTTCAAGGGCCCCCAGCCCACCGTTGGCTCGCGACCCATGAAGAAATTACGGGTAATCGACATCAACGGCACCATCGCCAAATCCTGAAAGACGGTGGCGATACCGGCGTCGAGTGCATACGCCGGAGACTTGAAACGGGCGGGCTTGCCATCCAGCAGCATCTCGCCGTGGGTGGGCTGATGAACGCCGGAGAGGGTTTTGATCAGCGTCGATTTTCCAGCGCCGTTGTCCCCCAAAAGGCACATTACCTCACCGGAATAGACCTGCATCGAGATATCGCTCAAAGCGATCACGCTGCCGAAGTGTTTGCTGACACTGCGCATTTCGATCGTGGGCGTACGAGTGGTCATCTTATTTGGCCTCCATCGCCTTTTTGCGCATGTAATTGTTGAATAGCACCGCCACCAGCAACATCACGCCCAGGAAGACCTGGAACCAGTCCGTATTGACACCGGTGTAAAAAATGCCCATTTGCACCATGCCGAAGATCAGTGCGCCCAGTGCCGCGCCAATGGCCGACCCATAGCCACCGGTCAGCAAAGCGCCGCCAATGACCACCGCGATGATCGCCTCTAGCTCTTTTAACAAGCCGCGAATGGTATCTGCCGAGCCGGTATCCATGACCTGAATGCAGGCAAAAATGGTGGCGGAGAACGCGGTGAACATGAATAGTGAGATTTTGACGCGATGGACGGGCACCCCCGAATTGCGCGCCGCATTGGCATCGCCGCCACTGGCGAATATCCAGTTACCGTAAGGCGTACACAGCAGCACCCAAGTGGCTACAGCGGTTAAGCCGAACCACCAGACGATGGAGACCGGAATGCCTGAGACGACAGGGTTGCCCGCAAAGTTGGTGGCGATCCAGCCATTGGCCGCCATCCAGCTAAAGAGTCCCGTCGCGACTTCGCCGGAGAAGAGCGCCGCGAACCAATCGCCGGGGATATGATCCTGAACGCCGCCCACCTGAGTACGCCCTGTCAGCAAGCGACTGATACCGATCGCCAAGCCACGCAGAATGAAGAGAAATCCCAGCGTGACGATGAACGAAGGCAGCCCCGTGCGGTTCACCAAATTACCGTTGATCCATCCCACGAGAGCGGCACATGAAAACGCCAGCAAGATGGCCGCCCACAGTGGCCAGCCATATTCGACGGCGGGTATGGCGATCAGGATGCCGGCCAAGCCGATCATCGACCCAATCGAGAGATCGAACTCTCCTCCAATCATCAGCAGCGCCGCCGCCGTGGCGATAATGCCTAGCTGGGCCGACACTTCGAGAAAATTGATGATGCCTGCGGGGGTAAACATTCCCGTGCCGCTAGAGGCCACGATGAAGAAAGCAAGCACCAATACCGCACCGGCTAACGCCCCCAGCTCTGGGCGATTGAGGGCCTTCTTCCAAAAAGAGACGCGCTGGATACGTTCATCTTGATCCGCAGCGGCTGGTGCAACCGATTGTTTCGTTTCAGTGGAACTCATGGCGATCGACTCCCAAGGCCCGGCACCGCCGAGCCCTTTCCGATTAGCTCGTTATCAACGGATACCCTGGCTACTCAACTCAATCACCTGAGCGGCGTTTTCCTGAGTGACGAATCCTGGGCCGGTGGCAACGTCTCCCGCAGGCAGCAGACCATTCTTGACGAACTGATCCAGGAACATGACGGGCAAGTAGCCTTGCAGGTACTGCTGCTGGTCGATCGCAAAATCGAGCTCTCCCGCATTCAGAGCTTCCAAAATGCCGGGGGAAAGGTCGAAGGTGCCAAGCGTGAACATCTCGGTGGCCCCCTGCTCTCGCAGGGCACGAATCATGGGGTCTGCCGTCAGAGCACCCAGCGTTAAAATACCCCGCACGTCACTGTTCTGGTTGAGATAGGCCACGATGGCATTGCGAATCGCCGTGGGATCATAAGTGGTGGCTAGCTGTTCAGCGTTGCCATCGAAGCCGTCTACAAAGCCGTCACAACGTTGATCCAACCCTTGATTGCCTTGCTCATGGTTGACGCAGACACCTTTCTCAACGCCCATTTCCTGCATTCGCTCAGCAGCCTGTCGGCCCGCTTCGTACTCGCTCTGCCCCACGTGCAAGCGGGCACCATAATCCCTGGCCACATCGCCACCCGAGTTGATGGTAATGACCGGAATGCCGTTATCGACGGCATTCTGAACCACGCTACCCAGCGCATTTTCGTCGGTGAAGGAGAGGATCAAACCGTCGGGGTTGGAAGCTACCGCCGCCTGAACGAGCTGCTGCATTTGGGCCATATCGAACGTGGAGGGTGCGCGATACTCCAAACTCGCCCCAACGGTTTCAGCCGCCGCTTCAGCACCGTTTTTCACCACTGACCAAAAGGGATCAGAGGGGACGCCATGCGTCACCATCACGAAACGACTGCTTTCCTGTTCCTGTGCCTGAGCAGCACCGGTGACTAATGCCGTCGCCGCAGCAGACGCGAGTAGCCATTGAGATAGACGTGCCATGAGTCATTCCTCTTAACGTTATCGTTGTTGGTGGGGAGGTGGCATTCGATGCCTTGACGCAATGGAATATAGGTTCCAAATACAAACCCTTGCAAATTATTTATTCTATACTTTGGTATAAATGGAACATTTATTCCAATCAACTAGACTGCATGACAGCCAGCCACTTTGCTCGGCGCGACGGCCCGTCGCGCCTGAGTGAATGAGGGGTACATGAGTTAACGCTAAGGAATTCGTATGCCGCAGCCACCACAAAGCTACCGTGAGCTGGAAACGTTGATCACCGCCGAGTACGCCACTTTAAGCAAGCGTTTGCAGCAAACCGCGCGTTATATGCTCGATCACCCTCAAGAAGTTGCTTTAGCGACCGTCGCTAAAATCGCCGAGCAGGCGGATGTCACTCCCTCCACCTTGATTCGCTTGGCCAATAGCCTGGGCTTCAAGGGCTTTTCTGAAATGCAGCAGCTGTTTCGCAGCCGCCTGGTCGATGAGCTGCCCAACTACACCGAGCGCATTCGCGCGGTGCGCAGCGCTACCGGAGAGACACCGGATAGCACCCAGCTATTGTGGGAGTTCGCCGATGCCAATCGTGCCGTTTTAGAGCAGCTTCCCAGCCGCATCAATCCAGAGAGCCTGGAGAAGGCGCTGGATATTTTTGAGCAGGCCCATGCTATTCATGTGATGGGCGCCCGGCGAAGTTTCATGGTCGCCAGCTATATGACCTATGCCCTTGCACATGTGGAGAAGCCCGCTTTACTGGTCAGTGGATTAGGGGGTATGTACGGCGAGCAGCTACGCGCCATGGGCCCCCACGACGCCCTATTGACGATTAGCTTCTCCCCCTACGCCGAAGAGAGCCAGCAAGCCTGCGAAGACGCCCATCAACGCGGCCTTCCCATCGTGGTGATCACCGATTCGAACCTGAGCCCGCTGGCCCGCTTCGCGGATGTCGTCTTCGTGGTCAGCGAAGCCGAAGTAAAAAGTTTTCGTAGTTTGACCGCATCGCTCTGCTTGACCCAGACATTGGCGATTGCCCTGGGCGTTCGGCAAGACAAAAAGCGCAAGGCTTAAATAACCCAAAGCAAACCCACAGCAAAAACAAAACAGGAGAGCTTATGAAACTCGCACTGATCGGCGCTGGACGCATCGGCAAGGTGCACGCCCAGGCCATTCACTCGCACCCGAGCGTGACGCTAGCCGCCGTGGCTGATTTTCATCGGCCTGCCGCAGAAGCCCTGGCCGAGCAGTACGCCAGTCAAGCGGCCTCCGTTGATGAGATCTTGGCGGATGACGCCATTGACGCCGTGCTGATTGCTTCGAGCACGCCCACCCATGCGGAGTATCTGGAGCGTGCCGCCCGCGCGGGCAAGGCGATTCTGTGCGAAAAACCCATCGCCCTGGATTTAGCCCGCACGCGAGATGCTCTGCAGGTACTCAGTGAGCACCCGGTGACGTGTGCACTAGGCTTTAACCGCCGCCACGACCCTCAGTTTTCGGCACTGAAAAAAGCGATTACCGAAGGACGTATCGGCGCACTTGAAACGCTGACCATCATCAGCCGCGACCCCTCTCCCCCGCCTGCCGAGTACGTGGCCGAATCCGGCGGCCTGTTTCGGGACATGATGATTCACGATCTGGACATGGCACGTTGGCTCCTCGATGAACCCATCGAAAGCGTCTTTGCCGTCGGCAGTAGCATCATCGACCCAGCCATCGGCGAAGCGGGGGATGTGGATACCGCCATGGTGACCCTTACCACGGCCAGCGGAAAGCTCTGCCAAATCAGCAACTCACGACGCGCCAACTACGGCTACGATCAGCGTATCGAAGCCTTCGGCAGCCAAGGCATGCTGCAAGCCCAAAACGAGAGCGACACGCGGTTACGCTTTACCGGCGAGGCGGGGCAAGTGGAGGAGAAACCCAAGTGGTTTTTCTTGGAGCGCTACGCCGAGGCTTATCGGTTAGAGATTGGCGACTTTGTCGATGCTTGGCGCGAAAAGCGTGCCCCTCTAGCAGGCGCCCAGGATGGCTTGGAAGCCTTGCGATTAGCCGATGCAGCGGAGCGCTCGCTGCGCGAAGGCCGCAAAATCCTGCTTCAGGCTGATGCCCACCTTGATAAATAAAGGAGCAACGTATGGCTTCTCTACTGGTACGCCCCACCGCCCCAGATGCCCAAGGCACCGTGATCGACGTTACCCCAACATCGGCTGGCTGGACGCACGTCGGTTTCCGGGTGCACACACTCGCCAAAGGTCAGCGCCTGGAGGCCAGCAGCGATCACCAGGAAGTGTGCCTGGTACTGCTCACCGGGCGTGCCACGGTGACCTGTGGCGAGCAACTCTTTGAAGATATTGGCCAGCGCATGGATATCTTTGAGCAAATCCCGCCCTACGCGGTTTACCTGCCCAATGGGGTTAGCTACGCGGTAGAAGCGACAACCGACTTAGAGCTAGCGGTGTGCGCCGCCCCAGGGCATGGCAACCACGCCCCACGGCTCATTACGCCTGGCAACATCAAGCAGAGCACCCGCGGCCAGGGCACCAACACCCGCCATGTACACGACATACTGCCGGAAACCGAACCCGCCGATAGCCTGCTGGTGGTCGAAGTATTCACACCCGCAGGCAACTGGTCGAGTTACCCGCCGCACAAACACGATGTGGATAACTTACCCCACGAGTCGCTGCTGGAAGAGACCTACTACCATCGCATTCACCCTGAACAGGGGTTCGCCTTCCAGCGCGTTTACACCGATGACCGCAGCCTTGATGAAACCATGGCGGTGGAAAACGGCTGCTGCGTGCTGGTGCCCAAAGGCTACCACCCGGTGGGCGCTTCCCACGGCTACTCGCTCTACTATCTGAATGTCATGGCGGGCCCCAAGCGCGTCTGGAAGTTTCATAACGATCCCGATCACGAGTGGTTGATGAACGCATGATGCGCTAGTGCTTTGCCCGCTAACATTTATCTAATGCTATCCTGTGTTGCCCCGCTCCTGCGGGGCTTTTTTGTGACAGCTGTTTTCAATCACCCTATTTTCATCACCCTTTTGAGGCCTCCATGCTCCCGGATTACTCCCTTATCGCCTGGCTGTTGATCGTTTTTTCGGTGTATCTCACCGGCGTCTCCAAGGGGGGCTTTGCGGGTGGCTTCGGTACGCTCTCGGTACCGCTGATGGCGCTGGCGATTAGCCCCACCCAGGCGGCCGGGCTGCTGCTGCCGCTGCTACTGGTGATGGATGTCTTTGCGGTCAAGGCGTGGTGGGGCAAACACGACCGGGCGGAAGTGTGGCGCTTCGTGCCGGGGCTGTTCATCGGCGTGGCGGTGGGTACGCTGCTGTTTGGCAGCCTGAGCGAGCAGGGCGTGCGCATGGCCCTGGGCATTCTGTCGGTGGTTTTCGCCGCTTACATGCTGCTCAAGCCGGTGGCGAAAAAGCCCATTTCCCACCACTGGGCGCTGCCCGCTGCCAGCGTCTGCGGCTTTACCAGCTTCATCGCCCACGCGGGGGCGCCGCCGATGAACATGTACCTGATGCCGCGTAAGCTCACCAAAGAGACCTTCATTGCCACCTGCACGGTGACCTACGCGGTGGTCAACACCATCAAGCTCGGCCCGTACATGTGGCTGGGCGAGGTCAACATGACCAGCGCCTGGGCCTCGCTGCTGCTGGTGCCCGTGGCGTGGATCGGCGTACGTAACGGTCTTTGGCTACAGAGCCGCGTCAATGAAACGCTGTTTTACCGTCTGGTGATCATCGCCATGTTCTTAGTGGGGATCAACTTGGTGTGGCAGGCGCTCTAGTTTAGAGAGCAAGAAGGTGGCGCGACTACAGCGCCACCATCACCAACCCCGCCAGCATCACCAAGGTGCCGATCGTTTTGGCGGTGGACGCGGGCTCTTTTAGCCATAGCACGCCCATCAACACCCCCACCGGAATCGAGAGCTGGCGCAGCGCGACCACGTAGCTCACTTCATCGGTCATCGCCATGGCCACCAGCACGAGGCCGTAGGTGCAGGTCATCATCAGCCCGGTCACCACTAACACGGGCAGGCCTTGCTGGCGAAGTAGCGGCAAGCGGCGACGCTCAGCGGGCAGCAGCGCCAGCAGCGGCACTGCCCAAGTCAGCGTCATCACCGCTTGCAGCACCATAAAGACGGCTCCGGCGGTGAGCCCGCTGTGACCCGCGCTCTGCATCAGGCCCAAGGCCTGCTTATCGATGAGCGAATAGCCCACCGTGCCCGCCGCCGCCAGCAGCGCGAATCCCATGGCGGGCGTGACATAGGTTGACACCCGACGCGCCTCCGGGTGGCTGAGCGGCAGACAGAGCGCGCCCAAGACCACCAGCGCCATTCCCAGGCCGTCCCAGGCATCCAGCACGCGGCTACCTAGTAACGCAATGGAGACCAGCGGCACCAGCACGACGGGCAACGCCCTGGCGATGGGGTAGAGCACGCTCACCTCCCCCCGTGCGTAGGCCCAGGCCAAGCCGCCCATATAGAGCATCTGGCATAGCCCCGAGAGTGCCAGCAACCCCCAGAATGCGCCTGGAAGCGCCAGCAGCGAGGGACCCAGTACCACTAGCGGCAGCATCACGACGCCGCCAGTGCCATAGGCCAGCACGAACGCCCCCAGCGAGGGCGTGTTGCGTTTGCCCAGCACGTTCCACCCGGCATGCATACACACCGAGACCAGTACCAGGGCGAGGGCCGCTGGACTCATGTGGTCGCCTTGACAACGAGAGTACCTATGAAACGACCATCATGTTTTAGCAAGACTGGAGTATTCACTATTAACGGAGCTAGATAAGCGGTCATTACTAAAAGAGAATGCCCGCCAGTCTAAGCGTCGCCACCCTTCTACGCTAGCCACCTCGGCCAAGACCGGGTCGGGGTTGACCGCCACGGCGCAATCCACGTACTGCAGCAGCGGCAAGTCGTTGCGCGAGTCGGAATAGAACGTGGTGTGGCTCGGCGTGATGGTGTGCTCCGCCAGCCACTGCTGAAAGCGGATCACCTTGCCGCCTCGGTACGAAAGCACGCCTTGGCTGCTCCCGGTGTAAACACGACCCTCTTCGGACATAGTGATCTCCGGCTCCACCGCCAGCACATGCTCGATGCCGAGCACTGTCGCGATGGGTGCCACCAAATGGCGAGAAGAGGCAGAGATCAAAATCAAAGTATCGCCCGCTTGTCGATGGCTCTCTAGGCAGCGCCACGCTTGATCGAAAATACGCGGCTGCAAATGAGTAGCGACGAAGCGCTCGACTTCCTTTTCCACCTCAGCCACTCGCCGCCCCTTCAGGGGTGCCAGCGTCATGGCCAGGTACTCGTCTAGCTTGAGCTTGCCCGCATGGTAGGCCTGCTGCATCTGTTCGGCGCGTGTCATGAAGCGCTCCGCGTCGGTGACCCATCCTTGCTCGATCATCCATAAATTCCAGCGGTCGCTGCAGTCTCCGTCCAGGAGCGTATCATCAAGGTCAAACAGGGCCAGGCGCATGGGAACTCCTATCGTCGCGGTTTGGCGCGCGTAGGGTATGCCACGCATGATGACAGTAAGATGACGAACCTGCGCCTAGCGACTCAGCCAGGTATGGGCAAAGCGATCGGCTGGCAGCGGCTTGCCGGAAAAGTAACCTTGCGCCTGATTACAGCCCATCTCGGCCAGAAGCGCCGCTTGGGCGGCACTCTCGACACCTTCGGCAAGGGTTTTCATGTCCAGCGTGTTGGCCATGGCAATGATCGTCTGCACGATGGCCCGATCGTGGTGGTTATCGAGCATTTCGCGCACGAACGAGATATCGATTTTTAGCGCGTCGGCGGCAAAGCGGCGCAGATAAGAGAGCGAGGAGTACCCGGTGCCGAAGTCGTCGATGAACAGCGCATAGCCTGCCTGACGCATGGCCTGGGTAATGATGACCGCCTGATCCGGGTCGCGCATGAAATCGCTCTCGGTCAGCTCAATGGCAATCGCGCTGGGCGAGACGCTGGAGGTGAGTGCGGCAATATGAGTCGTTAGTCGCGGGTCGGCAAACTGCTGCGCGGAGATATTGATCGACAGCCGCCCCGGAAGCGGTGTGCCCGCTGCTTGCCAAGCGCTCAACTGACGCGCGGCCTCTTCCAGCACCCAGTCACCGAGTAAACGAATCAGCCCGCGCTCCTCGGCTAGGGGGATGAACTCCCCAGGGCTGACCCACCCCCACTCTGGGTCGTGCCAGCGGCACAGCGCCTCTGCACCGGTCAGCGCTTTCGTGTCTAAATCCACCTGGGGCTGGAAGTAGAGCTCTAGCCGCTGCTCTAAAATCGCCATGTGCAGCCGCTCGGTCATCCATTGGCGGCGTTCCAGCGTATGGCGCATGGCTTGCGTGTAGGGGGAGATATTGGTTTCACGCTTTTTGGCGTGATGTAGTGCAATACTGGCCGCATTGAACAGCTCGCTGGTGTTGGCCACATCGCCTGGGTAGCGCGCAAAACCAATGCTTACGTCCAAATTGAAGACGCGGTGCTCTAGACGAATCGGCCGTCTCACCAAGCTGCAAAGCTGCTTGACAAGCTCATCCAGCGCTGCGCGTTCGACGCGTGGTAATAGCAGCGCGAACTCATCCCCCGATAGCCTCGCGCAGTGCAAGTTGGCGATATCCAAGTGGCGCAAACGCGCCGCCACCGTTGCCAGCAGTTGATCACCGACTTGATGTCCGTGCAGGTCGTTGACCTCTTTGAAGCGGCGCAAATCCAACAGCAACAGCGCCAGCGGCGACGCCTGCTGCTCGGCCCGCTCGCCTATATCACGCAAGAGATCCATGAACTGCACCCGGTTGGGCAAGCCGGTCGTGCTGTCGGTGTAGGCCAGCTGGTGCATGTGGCGGTGGTCACGGCGTCGCTCGAGCTCGGCGGCAGCCCCCGTGGAGAGAATCTGCAGCACGGAGGTAGCAAAGGCATTGGTGGTTAACGGCGTTTGGTAAAACACCATCATCACCCCAATGGCTTCCCCTTTGGCGTTATCCAAGCGGCGTCCGATCCAGGCTTGCGCGTTCAGCGTGGCGCCCGGCAGGCTAAACCGCTGCCCCTGCTGTACGACGCTCTCTTGTTCGAGCACCACGCGTTCGACGGGCGTGCCGCGCAGCAAGAAGGTGTGGTTTTTACGGGTCTGGCCAGCGACGACCAGACTCACGGTATGCCCCGTAGTGGCAGGCAACAGATTACTGGGATGAGAATGGCCCTGTGGTGCAGGCGGCACCGGTTGGTCCAACAGAGCGATGAATCCCGCATCGGCTTCCAACAGCGTGGTCAGCGTGGCAATGAGTTGCTGAAAGTAATCGTCGCCCACCCTAGAAGTGACGGTCGAGGCCACTTGAACCACCGCCTGCTGTACCCGCTGCGCCTCTTGCTGGTCGGTCACATCCGTAATGAAGCCTTCCAAGCAGAGTACCTCGCCTTGATTGGAAAAGACGGCCTGCCCTTGCTCCCACATCCAGCGCTCGCTACCGTCGCGGTGCCGAATGCGAAACGTCACGCGATAAGGACGGCGCTGGCGAATCGCAGCCGCTACCTCTTGCGCCAGCCGCGCTTGATCATCTGCGTGCACCAGGCTGGCAAAGGTCGTCACTCGGCTGTTTTCCAACTCTTCCGGCCGATAGCCGGTCAGCGCTTCGGCACCTTGGCTGACGAGCAGCATGGTCCAGTCATGATCGTTCAGGCAGCGGTAGGCCATGCCGGGCAGGTGATCGAGCAAGGTGTTCAGCCGTCGCTCGCTCTCTTTGGCGGCGGCCTCGCTTTTGCGTAGCGCGTTTTCTGCTTGACGCCTGCCTAGCTCAGCACCCGCTTGTGCGGCGGCAATTCGCAACACTTCGTTTTCTAGTCCATCGAACGCCATGGGGCGATTGCTCAGCACCGCTAGCAGACCGATGGCCGCCCCATCCGGCCCAAATAGCGGCAGGCCCATGTAGCTATCGGCACCGAGCTGGCGCAAAAGATCGTCTTCAGGAAAGCGGGATTGTACGTCGCAGGCGTAAAGGCATGGTTCATGGCCAACCACGGTCTCGCAAGGCGTGCCTGCCAAGGGGTAGGTGATATTGGCTTGTAAACCATTGCTTGACCAAACGGCCAGGGTTTCCGCTATATTGGCATCAGTGACGACCGCGATCAACGCATGATCGACGGCCAGTAAACGAGCAAGCTGTTCCACCAGGGAGGCAAAGAAGTTGGGCTGACTGCTACGCCCCACCCCTTCTGCTAGCTGGCGAAAAATCTCTGCTGCTTCTTTTCGTGTGTGCATCGTTGCACTCGCTTATGTCGTTATAGAGCAGCTAAGCTTTGCCACTGTTTTAACAAAGCACGGCGACGTTTGCACCATAAACAGCTACCTTTTGGAAGACGCCGATCGCGCCAAGCGGTATCGGCCAACCTGACAATATGATAAAAAAAACGATCGTTATTCAACTGACTGCCTACTTCGCTGCACGGCATTGAGGAGACACTATGACGGGGCCTACTGCCGTCAGCGAAACGCTTTATACCTCGCTGGCCAACCAGCTTCCCAGCTTTCTCAGCAGCGCTTTGCTGCAGTGCAAGCGGCTACCGTCTTTGCCGGCGGTGGCGCTCAACGTGCTGGAGATCACCCGCACCTCGGATGCCACCTTGAGCGATTATGCACGCGCCATCGAGCACGACCCGGCCCTGACGGCACGGGTGATGAGCGTGGCCAATAGCGTGCACTATCTGCGCGCCGCCCAGCCGCCTCATACGTGTTTCGAAGCCACCCAGCGTATGGGGCTGGATGTCACGCTGGCCACGGTGCTGAGTTTTTGCCTGTTCGAAAATGACCACTCGGCACGCGGCCGCCAGCACTTCTGGCGGCGAGCCATTACCTCAGCCGTTGCCGCGAGTTATCTCGCGCAACAGCTCTGCCCTCACCAAGCGGGCAGCGTGTTTACGGCAGCACTACTGCAGGACATTGGCATCCTGGCGCTACAAACCGCCTACCCCAACGACGCTGAGCGGCTATACGGGACCGAGCAGGCCTCTCATGGCCATACCCAGCAGGTCGAAAAACGCTACTTTGGCTGCGACCACGCGCTGATCGGCGCTTGGTTACTCGCGAAATGGGGCGCTCATGACGATTTGATTCGCGCCATCCAGCGCAGCCACGAAGGGCTCGAGACCGACAATCCCTCGGTTCTCTGCCTGCGCGTCTCGGGTGCACTTGCCGATGCTTGGTTATCGGCCGATCCCGCCCAAGCATTAGCGGGCGTGATGCGTCAGCTTCGAACGTTGGCCACCGCTGACGAGTGGGCCCTTGCCGGACTTTTGGCACACCTCGAATACACTCTGCCGCCCTTGATGGAGACTCTGGGGCTAAGCCAACCCGTCTCGATCGATAGCGTTAGGCTGTTACAAGAGGCTCAGCAGCTGCTGTACGAGCATACGCTGTCGCTTAGCGCCCGTCTGGACGCTCAGCAAAAGGCGCGGGATGCGCTGCTCGACGATTACGCCCAGCTAGAGCAGCGCAGCCGGATCGATCCGCTGACCCAACTGGCCAATCGCGCGTGGCTAGAGGAACAGCTGCGAGAGCGCTTCCACCTTTGCCTATCGACCAAGCGAACCATGTCGGTGGTGTTCATCGACCTCGATCACTTCAAAGTGCTCAACGACCGTTTCGGTCATCAGGCAGGCGACGAGGTACTGGCCCGCTTTGGTAAGATGCTCGCCTCGCTGGTGCGTGTGGGCGATCTAGCGGGCCGCTATGGTGGCGAAGAGTTCCTGGTGATTCTGCCGGATGAAAATGCCGAAGGCGCAAAACGCTTTGCCGAACGCATTACTCGGCGCTTGCAGGAGCGGCCCATGGCGCGGATCGAACAAGAGCCGCTCTATGTCTCGGTATCGATTGGCGTGGCGTGTTTGACCGATGGCGGTTTTGGTAATGAACGCGAGCTGATCGATGCCGCCGACCAGAGCATGTACTTCATCAAGCGCTCTGGCCGGGGCGGGGTGTCGGTCTATGGTCAATGACTCGGCCAATTAGCCGGTCATGGCGTAAGGCAGGTAAAGTGCAATGCTGGGGAAGAGATGCATCAGCGCAATGGCCAGCATCATCAGTAAAAAGAACGGCAGCGTCGCTTTGGTGATGGTCAGAATATCCTTACCGGTCAAGCCTTGAATCACGAATAGGTTAAACCCGACCGGCGGCGTGATTTGCGACATTTCGACCACGATCACCAAATAGATGCCGAACCAGATCAGATCGAAGCCCGCCGCGCTCACCACCGGCATGATAATGGCCGTCACCAGCAGAATCAGCGAAATACCGTCCAAGAAGCAGCCCATGATGAGCAGCAGCAGCGTGAGTGCCACCAGCAGCATGGTGGGCGATAGTCCCATCTCGCCAATGGCCTGAGCAAGCTTCATGGGCACTTGAGTAAAGCCCATGGCCGAGGTCAAGAACGATGCACCGGCAATGATGAAGGCGATCATGCAGGCCGTGCGCACTGCCGCAAAGAGCGAGTCGGTAAAAATCGACCGGTCGAAGTGACCATTGAACCGGGCAATGATCATCGATAGCACCACGCCCACCGCAGCCGCCTCCGTTGGCGAAGCCAGCCCGCCGTAAATCGAGACGATGATGCCGCCAATCAGCAGCAAAATAGGCACCAGCGCCCAGGTATTGCGCAGCTTTTCAGCGATGCTCATATCCGATTCGTCGGCACCCGTCAGGCCAGCACGGTTGCCTTTGAGCAGCGCCCACAGCACCAAATACGTCATGAACATGGCCAAGATCATCAGGCCGGGGCCAATGCCCGCCATGAAGAGCCGCGAGATCGACTGCTCGGTGACCACGCCATACACGATCAGCACGATCGAGGGGGGAATCAACAAGCCCAGTGTGGACGCGCTGGCCAGCGTGCCAATCGCCATGTTGCTGTCGTAGCCGCGGCGTTCGAGCTCCGGCAGGGTCATTTTACCCACCGTGGCACAGGTGGCGGCTGACGAGCCACATACCGCTGCGAACATGCCACTGCCAATGATGTTGGTATGCAGCAGGCGGCCCGGCAGACGGTTGAGCCACGGCGACAGCCCACGAAACATGTTGTCCGCTAGCCCCGAACGGAACAGAATTTCGCCCATCCAGATGAACATGGGCAGCGCCGTTAAGTCCCAGCCGTAGCTGGCGCCCCAAAAATCAGAGGCCAAAATGGGGCCTGGATCGAAAGGGCTAAAAAATTGTAGGGCAATCCATGCGGTGCCGATGAGCGCAAAGGCAATCCACACCCCGCTGCCCAACAGCACCACGAGGGTCACAATAGTCGCTAAACTGAGTAGTAGCACGAGGGTATCTCCCGAGTCGCCGCTTAGTGCGCGTCGTTATCGTCGATGGACATGGCTTCACGGAAGCTTGACGGGTCTCGCAGGGCAATACGCCCAGCCATCCATAGCGCCTCCAGCAGCGCCAGGGCCAGCAGACCAACGCCAACGGCCAGCACCACTTGCGGGATCCACAGAGGAATCGACAAGAAGCCCGACGACACATCGTTGTATTCCAGGCTCTCCCTCGCCAAGCCGATCAAGCCATAGGTCAGCAGCACGCTGATGACCAGCGCAATCAGCAGACCAAACACCTCGAACCACACGCGCACCGCCGACGGCAGGCGCGAAATGAGCAGCGTGACCCGTATATGGGCGTGATGCACGAAGGTGTAAGCCAGACCCAGAAACGTCGCGCCGACCAATAAATAGGCGGCCATTTCCGAGACGCCGGTGATACTGATGCCGAGTCGACTAAGGCCCACCAGCACCAACAGAGCATCCACCAAACGGAAAGTGACTTGCAGCGCAATGAGCGCACAAATGGCCACCATGCACGCTGCTGCGCCCCAGGCACCCAGGCGGTAGAGTTTGTCGAATTTAAACGTCATGTTCGCAGTCTCACAGAGCGCGTAGGGAAAGGGGCAGCCCGCGGGCTGCCCCAGGCGTTACCGTGGCAACGAAGGGTTAGTTGCCACGCTGGGCGCGGTAGGCTTCCAGTGCCGCTTTGGCTTCGTCATCGGCGCGGGACTGCCAATCGGCGAACAGCTCGTCACCGGCCGCCTGCAGTGCAGCAGCTACCTCAGCGTTGGGTTCGGACACGCTGATGCCGTTCTCTTGCAGCGCCGAGAGGCTCTCGTCATTGTTCTCACGGCTCATTTGCCAGCCGCGCTCTTCGGCACGGGCCGCCGCTTCCATCAGCGCTTCTTGAGTCGCTTCGTCAAGACGATCGAAGCTACGCTGGCTGATGAAAACGATGTTCTTCGGCAGCCACAGGTTGGCATCTGTGTAGTCGGTGACGTAGTCCCAAGCGGCCATGGAGTTGCCGGTAGAGCTCGACGTAATCATCGCGTCGACGCGGCCGGTGCTAAAGGCCGTGGGGATATCCGACTCTTCGGTTTCGGTGGGGCTACCGCCTAGGTTATCGACGAAGCGCTGGGTGTTGATGTTCGGCGCACGCACGCGCAGCCCCTCGAACTGTGCCGGATCCGTGAGCGGTTCGGCCGTGTAGATGCCCTGTGCAGGCCAGGCAACGGCATACAGCGGAATCAGCCCTTCATAGGCGAACAGCTCGGTAATCATCGGCTTGGTCGCTTCCCACAGCGCGTAGGCGTCATCGTAGCTACCGGCCACGCCAGGCAGCGTATCGACTTCGAAAATCGGGTCGTCGTTGGAGAGAATCGACAGGAACACCTCACCGGCGTCGATGGTGCCGCGACGTACAGACGGTTTGATTTCACCGTGCGATACCAGCGAACCACCGCTGTGGACGGTAATGGTGAGTTCGCCGTCAGTGGCTTCTGCCACATCTTCTGCGAACTGCTTGGTGTTTTGGGTGTGGAAGCTGGCATCCCCGTAGGGCGTGGCCATGGTCCACTCGGCGGCCTGAGCCGTGGCGGCGGCAAGGCTGCACGCCGTGGCAAGAAGCAGGGGGGTCGCAATGCGAGTACGCATAGGTAAAGTCCTCTTATTCATAGGGATGGAGGTGCTGCACAGGGGTGGAGGAGGCGGCGTTAGGGGTCACCCAACGCCCGGTAAAACACGTGTTAGTAATCTCGTTATGCTTTTCAGTGGCATACTCACGCGCGCACTCTTGGGCCAATCGGCCCACGCCGCGACAAAAGCGCGGATGATTGGCGCTGCGCCAAATCACATCATAGTGCATGGCGGGTAACGGCGCGGGGAGCGCCAGACGATACAGCTCGCCCCGTCGCCACTCGTCCAGCACGGTAGCGACCGGCAGCGCGCCGATGCCTAATCCCTCGGTCGTCAAGCGAACAATGGTCATCAGCGTGCTCACGCTATGAATACGTGGCTGCGCCACCCCCTGGGCGGCGAGGTAGCTCACCAGCTCCTCATAAGGGCGCGCCAGCTTGCCAAAAGAAATGAACGGCAGCGTGGTGCACCAGGCGTGGGGGCGTTCGCTAAGCCGCTGGGCGTGGCGTGGCGAGACGAACATGCCCATCTCGTAAGGGCTGAGCGTCTCTTGGTCGATCTGCTCCGGGGGCAGATAGCCGTTCATGGCCAACAGGATATCCAGCTCATTGCCGATCAAACGCTCATTGAGCGCGGGCGAGTAGTCGACGGTCAGTTCGATGATGAGCTTGGGATAGCGCTCGGTGAGGCGCTGCATGAAGCGCGGAAACCAGCTATGGGCGATGGTTTCGATGGTGCCCAGACGTAGCGGCGCCGAAAAATCCTCTTCGCTGTCGAACAGTTTCAGGGCTTCATCGCGCTGAGCCAGCATGCGTTCGGCATGGAGAAAGAACTCTCGGCCACGCATGGTGGGTTGAATCGGCCGCGCCGAGCGTTCGAGCAGCAGCTCGCCCACCGTGCTCTCTAAGCGAGAAATACGCTCCGACACCGAGGGTTGAGTGATGTGTAACCTGGCGGCCGCTTTACGAAAAGAGCCAAGTTTCACCGCCCACACAAAGGCATCGAGTTCCTTAAAATCCAGCATCGTCTCACCAGCCTGTCAAAAACGCACTCGGGCAAAGCACCCCAGTAGGCGCATTCACCACGCCGCCCACCGTTGGTAATCCAGGTGAAGCGTCGCTATGCAGATGTATATGCAACCTGCCGTGCTGGGCACAGGCAAGCTGTCGCGGGGCTGGCAACCGCATGTGGCACTCCTCAGACATCACCCTTTCCTAGCCATTGTTATAGGTAGCGCAAACGCGCGACATCCGGCGGATCAGGGCGTCTCTTTTGTAATCTTTTTTGAGTCGCTTTCAATAGTTGATAATCGTATCACGCTCTAGCGTCAACTATTTTTCCACTAAATAACAGCATGATAGGAACAGCCGATACTCAATATCGCTAAAAACGATTGGCACTTGGAACGCGCTCTCCATATATTATTTTTGCGCTAACAACACCATAAATAGGCTCACTAACACGTCATCACTATGAGCAAATAGACTGTCTCATTTGGCTAATGAATAGCGATATCAATTACTAACAACACACAACCCGGCAGGAGACGTTATGGCGATTCCGCTGCTTAACTGCGATATGGGCGAAAGTTTCGGTAACTGGTCGATTGGCTTGGACGCTGAGGTCATGCCCCACGTTGACTGTGCCAACATTGCCTGCGGCTACCACGCATCTGACCCCCATGTGATGCGCAAGACAGTGAAGCTTGCTGTTCAGCACGGCGTAAAAATCGGTGCCCATCCCGGTTACCCTGATTTAATGGGCTTTGGCCGCCGCTCCATGGCCTGCTCGCCTGCCGAAGTGGAAGACATGATGCTCTACCAAATCGGCGCCCTGGCAGGCATTTGCCAAGCAGAAGGCACCGCACTGAGCTACGTCAAACCCCACGGGGCAATGTACAACGACATGGCCGCCAATCTGGAGCTACTGGAAGGTGCCATGCGCGCCGTGAAGGCGTTCGATGCCCGTTTGCCGCTGATGGTGATGGCCACCGCCGACCCAGCGCCGCACCGTCAGCTTGCGGAAAAAATGGGCATCACCCTATGGTTTGAAAGCTTCGCGGACCGCGCGTATGAGGCCACCGGGCACTTAGCCTCACGCCGCCTGCCGGGGGCCGTGCATCACGACCAAGCCACCATCGTCGCCCAAGCCGTCGCCTTGGCCAAAGGTGAGACTCTCACCGCCCGCGATGGCAGCGCCCTGCAGTTACCCTGCGATACGCTGTGTGTACATGGCGATAATCCCGAATCCGTGGCCGCCGTGCGCGCCATTCGCGAGGCCTTTACGGCGTTGGAGTCCGCGTGAAACTGCACTTAGAAACGGCGGCGATGGACGCCCTAACGGTGCGCTTGTTCGACGCCATCGATGAAACCAATATGGCGTGGATCATGGCCGCCGACGAGGCGCTGCGGCGCGCTTTCGATCACGCGCTCATCGACCTGATCCCGTCATACACCACCCTGCTGGTGCATTACGACTGCCAAAAGCTCACCTTTGCCCAGGCCACGACCCTCGCACGCAGTGCCCTACGCAATTTAGCCCCTGCCGACTCCCAGCAGGGCCAGCTCCACGAAATTCCCGTATGGTACGACGAGAGCGTTGGCCCCGAATTGCCCACCGTGGCAAAGCGCGCTGGTCTCAGCGTCGAGGCGTTGATCGAGCGACACTGCAGCCACGACTACTGCGTGTTTGCACTGGGCTTTGCCCCTGGCTACGGCTTTATGGGCTTGGTGGATGAGGCGATTGCCGCGCCGCGTTTGAAAACGCCCCGCCGCCGTGTCGCGGCGGGCAGCGTCGGCATTGCCGACCGACAAACGGCCATCTACCCGCTGCTTTCACCGGGCGGCTGGAACATTCTGGGTAGAACCGCCGTGCCGCTGTTCGAACACGCCAAACGCGGCGAGCCGCTGCTGCGCCCGGGCGATAAAGTGCGCTTCAAGGCGATATCCCAATCCGAATTCGAAGCGGCCGGGGGCGACACCACCCCGCTGGAGGAGCGCTCATGAGCCGTCCTACCCTGACCGTAAAGCAAGCCGGACCGCTGGCACTGATTCAAGATGCGGGCCGCTTCGGCGTCGGCCACTTAGGCGTGACGCAAGGCGGTGCCGCCGACTGGATCGCCTTCCGCTGGGCCAACTGGCTTTTGGGCAACTCGCTGGAGAGCGCCGCGCTGGAAATCGTCATGGGCGGCAACCTGACGCTGGTAGCCAATAGCGACGTGCGCCTCGCCCTGGCAGGTGCCGACCTTGCCGCCACACTGGACGACCAACCGCTGGCGCCCAACGCCAGCTTTATGATGCAAGCGGGCCAAACGCTGGTCTTTCGCCAGCCGAAAAAGGGCCTACGCGCGTACCTCGCCTTCCCGGGCGGGCTGGATGCACCAACCGTGCTGGGCAGCCAAGCCTGCACGGCAAGGGAGCAAATCGGCGGCCTGCACGAAGATGGCAAACCGCTCAAAACCGGCGATCAGCTCACCTGGAAAGGCAGCAGCGCCACGCCGCGTCAGTTACCCCAAGGCACCCAGATCCCTCTGCCTGATGCAGAAGACACCGTGCTGGACATGGTGCTGGGCTCCCAGGCCGCCCACTTTGCCGGGCGCAGCCTGTTCGATGCCTTCAACCAGCCATGGACCGTGGATCAACGTGCCGACCGCATGGGCATTCGGCTCACCGGCAAAGCGCTGAACAGCCGCCTGGGCGGCATCGTCTCGGAAGGAATACCGCTGGGGGCCGTGCAGATCCCCCCCGATGGCCAGCCGATCATCCTGATGAACGACCGCCAAACCATTGGCGGCTACCCGCGCCTGGGTGCTTTGACCCCCATGGCCTGCGCCCGCCTCGCCCAATGCTTGCCGGGCACTAAGGTGCGCTTGCAGCCGATCAGTGCGACCCATGCGCAGGCGGCGTATCGCAAGCAGCTGTTGCGGTGGAAGTAGGCTGAAAAGCCCCAGTAGACAGGGGCTTTTAGCGCTAGGAGGCCTAAGGAGTCGACTGCTTGGTCGTTGAATTACTGGCAGAGCGGCGCTTGTGACCCAGCTCATCCTCGATGGCGGCAAAAAAGGCATCGGTAGAGGCTGGATGAGGCTGGGTCGCAAGGCTAACGCCCACAAACAGCACACTCGCGACCACAATGCCCCATACACCGGCAGGCAGGCCCAGCAGTGAATTGCCGGTGGCATACATCAGCAGCACAAAGGCGCTGGTGCCCACCACGCTGGCCAATGCTCCGGCGCCTGTTCCTCGTTTCCAATAGAAAGCACCGATCAGTGCAGGCACCATGGCCACCAAGCCCGAGGAGGCGGCCACCGATAGCACTGCAATGAGATCGAGCTGTAGCTCAGCGAAGGCGAGCGCCATGAGTGCAATGACCGGTATGACGAGCTTTCCGACTTGGAGTTGGCGCTTTTCACTCACGTTCGGCTTGAGGTTGGCGTAAACATCGCGTGAGACCATGGAGGCCAGCGTCAGCATGATCGAGTCGATGGTGGAAACGGCCGCCGCCATGATGCCGATCATCACGATCACGCCCAAGACGGGCGGCACGAACTCTGAGCCCAGTAGCGTAGGCGTGGCTAAATCGGCGCGTTCTAGACTTGGGAAAGCGGCCAAGGCGGAGAATCCCCACAGCACAGAGACCAAGGTATAGATAAAACCGAACACCAAAAAGCCGATAAGCATGTGGCGCATCGAACGCAGCGACGACGGCATGAACAGACGTTGGCTCACCTGCGGATTGGAGAGGCTAAAGAAGAACCAGGGAATGGTAAGCCCCAAAAAGGTGACGAAGCTGAATAGGCCCGGGCCGGGCACCGTCAGTGACTGCGGATGCTCGGTCGCCAGTGTTTCGAAGAGCGCACCAAAACCACCCAAGCTATGAATCACCAACAGCGCCACCAGCGTGGATGCCACGATCATCATGATGGCCTGCAGCGAGTCGGTCCACATGACCGAACGAATCCCCGCGATATAAGAGAAGAAAATGGCGACTACCGTGGCCAGCGCAACCCCGGTGGTAAACGTGATGGTGCCTCCCGACATCCCCTGAAGCAGGTAGCCGACGCCCGCGAGCTGAACCGCTGAGTAAGGAATCAGAAAGATACAGCTAGCAACGGAAACGGCCATGGCCACCTGTTTGCTGTTGTAGCGGTGGCCGAGCATCTCGCTGGGCGTCACGTAGCCGAACTTCTTGCCGACCGCCCAGAATTTAGGGCCGAAAATCGCCACCAGTGAGACACCGGCAAAGTAGATGATTTCAAAACCGAGCGCGCCCACGCCACCCGCATAGGTAAGGCCTGCCAACCCCACCATCATAAAGGCGCTGTAGGTCGTGGCACTGTAGCTCAGCGCCGAGACGAACCCGTTCATTTGCCGGTTGCCCAAAAAGTAACCGGACATGCTTTCCGTGTGTCCTTTCGTCGGGGGACGACGCGACAGCACCGCAATGCCGAGAGCAATCAACAGATAAAGCGCAATGCCTCCCCAAATGAGCGTCTCAGTCATCACTATGTTCCTTGAAACCTTGAGTGATCAACACATTCAAGGCGATGATGACCAACCCCGCCACGGTCCAGAACAAAAAGCTGCCGTACCACCGCGACACGTCGCTCAACAGCGTGTAAGGCACTACATAGCTCGATAAGACAACGGCCCATACGAGCCATATCCATTTACTGCGTGTCATCGTCGATCTCGTGTTGTTACATCAAAGGGAAGCAAACGCTACTGTAGCAAAGCTGACGAACCAGCGGTGCACAGTCACGCATACAAAAAAAGGCACCCGCTAGGGGTGCCTTGGATAGTACGACGAACCGTTGTTGGCTTACGACGCGACGTCGAAACGGTCGGCGTTCATCACTTTGGTCCAGGCGGCGACGAAGTCTTTAACGAACTTCTCACCGTTATCGTCCTGGGCGTACACTTCTGCGTAAGAGCGCAGCAGCGAGTTGGAACCAAACACCAGATCCACTCGCGAGGCAGTCCATTTCACGGCACCGGTCTTGCGATCACGGATCTCGTAGGCATTGCTACCCACTGGCTTCCACGTGTTGCCCATATCGGTCAGGTTGACGAAGAAGTCGTTGGTCAACTGGCCTTCGCGGTCGGTGAAAACGCCGTGTTTGGTGCCACCATAGTTGGTGCCCAATACGCGCATACCGCCCAGCAGCACGGTCATTTCCGGGCCGGTCAAGCCCATCAGCTGCGCACGATCCAGCAGCATCTCTTCCGGCTTCACTACGTACTCTTTCTTCTGCCAGTTACGGAAGCCATCGGCCAGCGGCTCTAGTGGCGCGAAGGAGTCCGCGTCGGTCATCTCGGCGGTCGCGTCGCCACGGCCTTTCAAGAAGGGCACGCGCACGTCATAACCCGCTGCTTTCGCAGCTTTCTCGATACCGACGCTACCGGCCAGTACGATCACGTCCGCCACGCTAGCGCCGGTATCGGCAGAGATCTGCTCGTAGACGCTCAGTACCTTGGCCAAGCGCTCCGGCTCGTTGCCCTGCCAATCCTTTTGCGGCGCTAAACGGATACGGGCACCGTTGGCACCACCGCGCATGTCGGAGCCACGATAGGTACGGGCGCTGTCCCAAGCGGTAGAGACCATGTCGCTGATGCTCAGACCGCTTTCCGCGATTTTCTGCTTGACGACTTCTTCGCAGTAGTCGGTGCTGCCTGCCGGAATCGGGTCTTGCCAAATCAGGTCTTCCGCCGGAACTTCTGGGCCGATGTAGCGCGCTTTAGGGCCAAGGTCACGGTGGGTCAGCTTGAACCACGCTTTCGCGAAGGTTTTCTTGAAGTACTCCGGGTCGGCCATGAATTTTTCGCAGATGGCGCGATAGGTCGGATCCATCTTCATCGCCATGTCCGCATCGGTCATGATCGGGTTGTGGCGAATCGAGGGGTCGCTGGCGTCGACCGGCTTGTCTTCTTCTTTGATGTCGATCGGTTCCCACTGGTGGGCACCGGCGGGGCTCTTTCTCAGTTCCCACTCGTAGCCGAACAGCAGGTCGAAGTAGCCCATGTCGAACTTCGTAGGGTTGGTGGTCCACGCACCTTCGATGCCCGAGGTCACGGCGTTGCTCGCCTTGCCCTGCATGTTGGGGTTGCCCCAGCCAAAGCCCTGGTTTTCAACGTCAGAGGCTTCTGGCTCAGCGGCCAGCGCGGACGCATCGCCATTACCGTGACACTTACCGACGGTGTGGCCACCAGCGGTCAGGGCCGCCGTTTCTTCGTCGTTCATCGCCATACGGGCGAAGGTTTCACGCACCTGCTGAGCGGTTTTCAGCGGGTCCGGCTGACCGTTGACGCCTTCCGGGTTCACATAGATGAGACCCATCTGAACGGCAGCCAGCGGGTTTTCCATGGTCTCGGGCTTATTCACGTCGCCGTAGCGCTCGTCAGAGGGCGCGAGCCACTCTTTTTCATTGCCCCAGTAAATGTCTTTCTCGGGCTCCCAAATATCGGCACGACCGAAGGAGAAGCCATAAGAGGGCAGGCCCATGGACTCATACGCCACGGTACCGGCCAGAATCATCAGGTCCGCCCAGCTGATCTTGTTGCCGTATTTTTTCTTGATCGGCCACAGCAGACGGCGCGCTTTGTCTAGGCTGACGTTATCCGGCCAAGAGTTGAGCGGTGCAAAACGCTGGGCACCGGTGCCGCCGCCACCACGGCCGTCGGCGATACGGTAGGTGCCTGCGGAGTGCCAAGCCATGCGGATCATCAAACCGCCGTAGTGCCCCCAGTCAGCGGGCCACCACTCTTGGCTGTCGGTCATCAGCGCGTGGACGTCTTTCTTCAACGCGTCGAAGTCGAGCTTGCGGACTTCTTCTCGGTAATTGAAATCGGGATCCATCGGGTCTGATTTGCGATCTTGCTGATGCAAAATATCCAGGTTCAACCCTTCCGGCCACCAATCTTTGTTAGAGGTACCGGTTGAGGTGTTACCGCCGTGCATGACAGGACATTTACCGCTCATAGTTCTCTCCCTTATTGCTCTTGGCCTTGGAGATACCAAGGGAACAAATGCAGTGCACCTCCGCACTAGGCTGGACGTTAAACGCGACCATCACTAGCACCGGCGTGCGTTATTCACATGCCACAGTTTTAAAGCACCTTTGCAATAGCCACAATTTGCATTTTACGACCAATGTAATAGCTCTCGGCTATTGGAAATATCCTCCCTCTTGTCGATAGAGCTTTATGCTGACGCGCCTTTCGAGCATAGCGCGACTTTAATGAACGCGTATGTCGAATATCCGCAGGGCGTGTTGCCTTGTTGCACCCATGCCGTATGGTATAAACGCTATACTTTCCTACCACAAAATCAAATATCGATATAATGAATTCAGCCGACCCGGGCATTACCGTGACTAGACACGCCAGCCACAGCACTTCTCTTGATGTGCTTGCGCAGAGTAATCCCTCATGCTGACGGCTAGACGTTCCGCACATGGCTTTACCCTGCTGGAACTTTTGGTGGCCCTGGCGCTATTCGCTACGCTGGCCACCATTGCGATACCCAATTTTGCTAGGATCATTCAAGAAAACCGCGTCGTGACGACCACCAACGACTATAAAATTGCGCTGAGCTTTGCCCGTAGTGAAGCCGTGCGACGCAATCAGTCCGTCGACTTACTCCCCGTGGCCGAAGGTTGGGATAACGGCTGGGAAGTGCAGGCCGATGAGGTGGTGCTACGTCGCTGGGCGCAGGAGGTAGACGACATTACGATTGCGAATGCGCCCGAGCGTTTTACGTTCAACAGTCAAGGGCGCCTGGTGTCGGCAGCCTTTGCTTCCCAGCGCGTCTCCGTCACGCTGAATGAGATAGGTCGCTGCGTGCGTATCGAGCCGAGCGGCATTTCCCGAGTACTCACTAATCGTCAAGCCTGCGACTAATTCATTAGCGAGCCACGCCATGCCAACACGACAACGGGGTATCTCACTGCTGGAGTCATTGATTGCGCTACTGGTGCTGTCGATTGGCCTATTGGGTGTGCTTGGCTTGCAAACCCAGTCGCTGGTGCATAACCGTGCTGCCTATTTCGAGACTCAGGCCACCAACATGGCCCAGGACATGCTGGATCGCATTCGCGCCAACCGTGAGCAAGCAGCCGACTATGCGCTCACGTTAGGCGGAGAGGTCGACGGCAGCGGATTGCCCGCGACTGATCAAGCCGAGTGGGTCGCGGATGTGAGTACCATGCTCCCTGGCGGCGTAGGCGGCATCGAGATCGACAATCGGCGTATTAGCGTCATCGTGCGATGGGAGGACGCCACGTCGCCCAACGATATTCGGCAAGTACAATTGGCGTCGGAGCTATAGCGTGGGCAGAGGCAAACCTCGAACGACTCAAGCAGGCTTTACGCTGGCGGAGCTGTTAGTCGCCATGGTCATTGGGCTACTGGTCATGGCTGGGGCAACCCAACTCTTCATCTCCTCTCAGCAAAGCTATCGCTTTCAAACCGCACTGGCCGACATGCAGGACACTGGCCGTTTCGCGCTGGATACGATGGCCCGCGAGCTACGTCAAGTGGACTATAGCGGTGGCTGTGCGCTACCACAGACGACCGTCCATATGCGCAATATGGCCGATGCCAGCAGCCTCCCCTTACCGTTGCAAGCATGGGACACACCCAACAACCATGATTTTACGGCCAGCTTGGTCACCCCCCTCGACGAGCAGCATGTACTCGCGTTTCGTGGCGGTCTCCTTGCCCGGACGGGGTTTGTCGATACGTCGTTGGAAATTGCCGCGATCGATAGCAGCCAACGACTCACCTTGAATCGAGAGACCGATACCGCCTTTCATCAACGATTGGTGCTGCTTCAGGGCCTGCTGAATTGCGATATTTTCTATAACACCACGAGTGACGCCCGCACCCTGCAGAAAAGCGCGGCGGCAGGCTGGCAGGGCAACGTCGACCCAAGCGAAAGCGAATGGGGAGAGGCGAGCGATATTACCTATGCTGCGGGCCAAACCGTATCGCTGAGCGCTTTGAACAGCGCCCTTTACTACATTGGCCGAGATGCCAATAACGCGAATGTGCCCTCGTTGATGCGCTTGGATGTGAGCCAAACGACGCCTCGTAATGAGGTCGTGGCCAGCCATGTGGTGGCGATGCGAACGTCCTTTCTGCTCGACGACGCCTACATACCACCCGACGAGATCGATGAGGCAGAGTGGCCCAATGTCAGGGCGGCGCGCATCACGCTCATCATACAAAGTGACCGTCCCAATCTACGGAATGCCGACACCACGCTGGCGATCGGCAATTTTCGAGGAGACAACCCTTTCACCGGCGGCAACGGACGGATTTATCAAGCCTTCACGACGACCATCGCTTTGAGGAATCGTTAGCATGCAGAGCCACGCATTGACGCATCAGCGAGGAATGGCGCTCGTGTTGAGCCTGATTTTCCTTGCCATCGTCACCATGTTGAGCCTCTCTTCCATGCAAGGAGCGATTACCCAAGACCGTATGGCCTCGAGCCAGCGCGACTACGGTGTTGCCTTTCAAGCAGCAGAGGCCGCACTGAGCGAAGCCGAAACGCTGCTACAAAACGGCGCCCCGCCTGGCAATGGATGGCGTAACCACGACATGGCGATGGAAGAACTCACCCGTAACCCACGCTACCGCATCCAGACGCTGGCACCGCTAGGATCACTGACCAACAACGACGGGACGGAGGCGGTCGAAATGCTTTATCGGATCGAAACTCAAGGCTTTGGCCGTGGTGAAGATACCCGTGTCACGCTCGAGGCCCTCTACGTTCGCCAGCAGCCAGTAGAGGTCATCGTGCCATGATACAAAGATCCGCCCTGACACTTTTTGTATGCGCTGTGTTCGTAATGTTGATCGCCACGAGTGCGCCCGTACTGGGTTTTTCTCCTCCGCCGCCACCTGATTACGACCCGGATCAGGAGGTCGATCTAGGAGACGATGATCCTGATCCAACGCCGGAGGAGCCTGATCCTGAGCCCCCGATAGGAGGCGGAGGCGATGAGCTCGTCGATGAAGATTACGACATCCCAAACGACCAAACGGGACTCTCCCCTGCTCCGTTGAACGTGGTCAGCCGTGTCCCACCTAACGTGTTATTGATTCTGGATAACTCAGAGAGTGGACAAGAAGGCCTAGATGGCCGTGTCGCCGTAGGCAACAACGCAGGCGATAGGGAGAACCTAGCCGCCTGCCAACCCAACACGTTCAATGCCTCTCAATGTCCAGCAGGTGCTCGTTCACCTCTCAGTAAATCCAGCATTATGAAGCGCGTGGGACGTGATCTCATTGAGCGCTACCGAGGCGAATTAAATCTTGGGTTGATGGCATACCAGCAGAACCCCGCCTCGCTCACCCGAGACGCGGCTTTTAGCGGCAATACAGTCGTCTGGCGATTAACAGAACGTGCGTTGGCCGCACGGTACTCCAGCAACGCTAACCCAAGCTGGTACGACCCAAGCTTCGACGGAGCCTGGAACGCTAGCACCAAACGTTATAGAGCACGGCTCCCGAACACCGACATCTACACGTTTTTCAATGTTGGTGTACCTGGCTACATGTTTGAGGAAAACTTCACGTCTGGCTTACCACGCAATGACGTCACTGAGTACTGGCGTCGGATATCCAACCCAACCACCACATCCGATCAGCTTTCAGAACGCTTTCGTGGACTGACCACAGGTTTTTCAAGCTCTCCAGCTATTGGTGATGGTGTCTCTTATAGCAATCCGGTTCGCTCAAATTTTACGCTGCCGCTGGTGGACAGTCTTCGCCAACGGGGCATACCAAACTGGGGGGCGCATACAGCCTCCATACAACTCAACCAATGGGAGTGGCGGACGACGTCATCACCGGGACTAGGCTATCTGCATGTTCCCATTGGAGGGCTCAATAACGATGGCACGGTAAACAGTGCCCATTGGAGTGCCATCGAGACAAAACTGGGTGCCCAGCGCCATGAGTGGAACGGTAGCGGTAACCCCATGACGGATCCTTCTTGGCCACTGCTGGCGACAGGTTTGACCCCTATCGAAGGCACGATGTATACCGCCCGCGACTACTTTTTGAACACGAGCAGCAGCGCGTTCGGCCCCAATCAGGGACGCCGTGCGGGTATAGCGATTCCCAACATCAATAACCCCGATGCGCAGCAGTGCTTAGTGAATGCCAATATTTGGCTAACCGATGGTTTGCCGTCGGTAGACCGCTT
Source organism: Halomonas sp. McD50-4 (assembly GCF_022348135.1). Lineage (NCBI taxonomy): Bacteria > Pseudomonadati > Pseudomonadota > Gammaproteobacteria > Oceanospirillales > Halomonadaceae > Halomonas > Halomonas sp. McD50-4. The sequence continues at coordinate 259,025 of NZ_JAKRFG010000005.1, forward strand.
CGGCAACTCACTAGGCAACAATGTTAGCGGCGCTTTAGCCAGCGCCGAAGCGGCCATTAAACGGCTATACGACGATACCAATGCACAGCTGCCTAACCCGGTAAGAACCTATGTGGTGGGCTTTAACCTACCGCCGGATATCGCCAATTTACCCAACGTCTCCGACGACCCACTCGGCGATCTTGCCCGCGCAGGGGGTACCGATCGCGCGTACTTTGCCAACGATGAAGCCTCGTTGAACCAGGTCATGCAGCAGGTGCTGGGCAATATCATCGCCGCCTCTCAGTCCAATACCTCCGCGGCGGTCAATGGCGACGAATTTGGTCTTGAAGATGGCAACTTGCTCTATACCGCAGGCTTTCGCAGTGACGATTGGTCAGGGCGTTTAGCCGCCTCGGTGATCCAAGCCGATGGCACTCGTAGCGAACGCTGGAATGCTGAAACCGAGCTCGCCGAGCAAGCAGGCAATCGGCGGTTATTGACCTATCGACGGCTGGAGAGCGGTACCCGGAGCGGCGTTATACTAAGTGCCGACAACAGCGGCTTAACCAGTGCCGAAGTGCGCTGGCTACAGGGCGAAAACGTGCAGGGGCTGCGGCCACGCCAATCGCTGCTGGGCGATATCATCAACGCCAACCCGGTGTTCTTAAAGGGGACTGATGAGCGTATGCCGCTCCTGCTGGCGGCCGCCAACGACGGCATGCTGCACGGCTTTAACGCGGAGACCGGCCGGGAACTGTTTGGCTTTTTACCCGCTGAGTTGACCCAAGGCGAGGCGCCCGCCATTCGCTCATTGATGCAGCCTGACTATAACCATCGCTACTTCATGGATGGCACACCTGCTGTGCGGGAAGTGAACATCTCTGGTGGCCCGACTGCCGTGGCCGTTGGCACCATGGGCGCGGGTGGGCGGACGGTGTTTGCACTCGATGTGAGCAACCCCAGCAACATGAGCGCTGCTGACGTGCTTTGGGAGTTTCGCCATCCCGAGTTGGGCACGGGGGTTTCTCAACCCACGATCACGCAACTGACCGACGGCACCTGGGCCGCCATTTTTGGTAACGGCTATAACAGCATGGGCTACCAAGCGTCACTTTTCGTAGTGAACCTTGCTACCGGTGAGTTGATCAAGCAAATAAAGACAGGCGTAGGCAACACGGATACTCCCAACGGATTGGCCACCCCCACCGTCACTGCTTGGCCGAGCTATAACGGCGCACGCTTTGCCTACGCGGGCGACTTGGCAGGCAATATGTGGCGCTTCTCGTTAACCGGCAGTGGCACCGTTAACCAGCTATATCAAGGCAGCGCTAGCCAGCCCATCACATCAGCCCCCGCCGTCACGCTGAGCAGCGGCTCGCCGGATACGCTAGTGGTCTCCTTCGGCACCGGCAGCTATTTCCGCAACGGCGACATTGGTGACGCTTCGATACAGCAGCTCATTGGCCTGCGAGACCAAGTGAGTCGCAGCGCGACCATTACTCAAAGCGATCTACTGCTTCAACGCATTACGGGTGAAAACTCACAGAGTGGCTTTAACCGCCGCGCCAGCACCAACTTCGCCCCTGACAGTAACGACGTGGGATGGCGCTTGGAGCTACCTGCTGGAGAGCGCGTGATCACCGCCCCGTCGATCTCAACCAGCCTCCCACGGCGGGTGCGCTTCTCGACGCTGCTTCCCGATGAATCCGACCCCTGCGGCGGTGGGCGCAGCGGGTTCTTCATGTCGCTACTGGCCGATACCGGCGGCAGTGGCGGTTCGACCGCTTTCGACTTCAACGGTGACGGACGGCCAGACAGCGACGCCACCATCAACGGTGACGCCATCACCGGCTTGCAAGCGGGCACCGGCGAGCGCTTGGTGAGCGTGAATGACGGGGAGATCGAACGTCTCTTCGTGGGCAATCCAGAGGATACGAACGCTTCACCGAATGGCGATGGCTCCATCACGATTGGTTTTAGCGATGATCACTTGGGGCGTCGCTCCTGGCGGCAAGTGACCGGCGAAGAGAGCGATACATAGACGAAAAAAAAACCGGGGGAGCCATTGGCTCCCCCGACGAACGACGAGCAACTGCTCAATCGTCGAGTCCTACACGTCCGTACTTACAGGCTCAATCCACCAGTGGTAGCAGCGCATTCAGGCTTTCGCGAGCATCACCGTAGAACATCCGGGTGTTCTCCTTGAAGAACAGCGGGTTCTCGATACCCGAATAGCCGGTGCCTTGACCACGTTTGCTGACGAAGACCTGCTTCGCTTCCCACACTTTGAGCACCGGCATGCCCGCGATGGGGCTGTTGGGGTCCTCTTCGGCGGCAGGGTTCACGATGTCGTTGGAGCCGATGACGATGACCACGTCGGTCGTGGCGAAATCGTCGTTGATCTCGTCCATTTCCAGCACGATATCGTAGGGCACCTTGGCTTCCGCCAACAGCACGTTCATATGCCCCGGCAAGCGCCCAGCCACCGGGTGGATACCGAAACGTACGGTCTTACCCGCCGCGCGCAGCTTGCGAACGAGATCGCTGACCGCGGTTTGCGCCTGCGCCACCGCCATGCCGTAGCCCGGTACGATGATGATGCTATCGGCGTCGTTCAGTGCGGTAGCGACGCCATTGGCGTCGATGGAGACCTGCTCGCCTTCGATTTCCGCGGCAGGCCCTTGAGCCCCCCCAAAACCACCTAGAATCACGCTGACGAAATTGCGGTTCATCGCCTTACACATGATGTAAGAGAGAATCGCCCCGGAGGAGCCCACCAGCGCACCGGTCACGATCAACAGGTCGTTGGAAAGCGTGAAACCAATCGCCGCCGCCGCCCAGCCGGAGTAGCTGTTCAACATGGAGACCACCACCGGCATATCGGCTCCGCCGATGCCCATGATCAGGTGATACCCAATGAAGAACGCCAGCGCCGCAATCACCAGCAGCGTCCAGAAGCCTGCGCCGTTGAGGTAGAGAATCGCCAGCAGCAGCGATAGTACTGCGGCACCCGCATTCAGCATGTGGCCGCCGGGCAGTTGCTTGGGTTTACCGTCTACCTTGCCCGCCAGCTTGCCGAAGGCAATGACCGAGCCGGTGAACGTCACCGCGCCAATGAAGATGCCCAGCACCACCTCGATTTGCAGGAACATCAGCTCGTCGGGGGCCTTGGTGGCCACCAGCGCCGCAAAAGCGGAGAACTGGTCCAGCGACGCCTCAGCGGCACGAGCTGCCATCACCCGGCGGCGTTCCAGGTCTGCGCTCCAGGCAACGAAGACCGCTGCCAAGCCTACGAAACTGTGCAGCGCGGCCACGAGCTGGGGCATTTCGGTCATCTCGACCTTGCCCGCTACGTAAGCACCAATGGCTGCGCCAATCAGCATCATCGGAATCAGCCACCAGTAGCCGCCGATACCGGGGCCAAACGCGGTGAAAAACACCGCGACCGCCATACCGACGATGCCGTACCACACGGCGCGCTTGGCCTTTTCCTGATTACTCAAGCCGCCCAGCGACAAAATGAACAGCACGCTGGCCGCAATCGCTGCGGCAGATACGAATCCTTGCTCTAACATATCGTCTCTCCGCCGCTTAGGATTTTTGGAACATGGCCAGCATCCGGCGTGTCACCAGGAAGCCACCCACGATATTGATCGACGCGATCAGTACGGAAATACCCGCCAGCACGCTAACGACCGCGCTGCCGGAGCCAATTTGCAGAATCGCCCCCAAGATGATGATGCCGGATATCGCGTTGGTCACCGCCATCAGCGGCGTATGTAGCGAGTGGCTCACTTTCCAAATCACCTGGAAGCCGATGAAGCAGGCCAGCACGAAGACGATGAAGTGCTGCATGAACGAGGCCGGGGCGACCCAGCCGAGCAGCAGCATCAGCGCACCGCCTATCGCCAGCAGGCTCACCTGACGCTTAGTTTGCGCTTTGAATTCGGCAAGCTCGGCGGCCTTTTTCTCTTCGGGCGTTGGCTCTTTCTCTTTTTTCTTCGGCTTGGCCGCGCCGATAGCTTTCACCTTCGGCGGCGGCGGTGGGAAAGTAATCTCGCCTTGGTGCGTCACCGTGGCCCCCCGAATCACGTCGTCGTCCATGTCGTGGTGGATCACGCCGTCTTTCTCGGGGGTGAGATCGGTGAGCATGTGGCGAATGTTGGTAGCGTAAAGCAGTGAGGCTTGCGTCGCCATGCGCGAGGGGAAGTCGGTGTAGCCGATCACCACCACGCCGTTATCGCTCACTACGCGCTCGTCAGGCTGAGTCAGGTCGCAGTTACCGCCCTTCTCGGCGGCCAAATCGACGATCACCGAACCGGGCTTCATGGCCGCGACCATGTCTTCCAGCCACAGCTTGGGCGCAGGCTTACCGGGAATCAGCGCCGTGGTGATGACGATATCCACGTCCGGGGCCTGCTCGCGGAAGCATTCCAGCTGCTTCTCGCGGAATTCAGGGCTCGAAGGTGCCGCATAGCCCCCGCTTTCGGAACCATCCTGGCTATCTTCGAAATCGAGGAACAGGAACTCGGCGCCCATGGACTCGATCTGCTCGGAGACCTCGGGCCGTACGTCGAAGGCGCGCACCACGGCCCCCAGACTCGTCGCCGTGCCAATCGCCGCCAAGCCCGCCACCCCAGCACCGATCACTAACACTTTGGCGGGCGGTACTTTGCCGGCGGCGGTCACTTGGCCGGTAAAGAAACGGCCAAAGTTATTGCCCGCCTCGATCACCGCGCGGTAGCCCGCAATGTTGGCCATGGACGACAGCGCATCCATTTTCTGCGCCCGAGAGATACGCGGCACCATGTCCATGGCGATCACGGTGGCCCCCTGGGCTTTGCAGGCTTCCAGCAGCGCTTCGTTTTGCGCGGGCCAGAAAAAGGCGATCAGCGTTTGACCTTCGCGCAGCCGCTTGGCCTCTTCATCAGAGGGTTCGCGAACCTTGATGACCACTTCAGCGTCGCGCCACAGCGCGTCGGCGCTCTCGATCACGGTCACGCCAGCGTCACGATAGGTGTCGTCATTGAATCCCGCGGCTAGGCCAGCCCCCGTTTCGATGAGGCACTCATGGCCCAAATTTTGAAGATGCTTTGCGCTCTCAGGGGTCAGCGCGACCCGCGCTTCTCCCCGGGCACTCTCTTTTGGTGCGCCTATTTTCACACGCTTTCTCCCTTGGTTGTCCCGCGTCCAGCGCCCGCCCCTCTCCTAGCCAATCATCGCTAGCATCATGGAGCGCTGCTTTAATTCGTTGCGGCGCAAAAAAACGCGCCAGCTAGCAGTTTAGGATCTAACGCCAAGCCTGCCAGTGGCCATTCAACCTTTGCTTCAACTGAGTTGTATTTCTACAACATATTGATATCGAAACAGCGCCATGAATTAACGACTGGCATTCTTCGCAAACGCCGTGAGCTCCTGGTAAAGCCAGACGTTGGCAGGCGCGTTGGCGTAGAGGGTGTGCTGGATCAGCGTCATGGTCAATTCGGGAAGCTCGTCCGGCGGCGCCACCATGCGCACGGGCAGCATAGCGACGAAGCGCTCGGCTATTTGGCGCGGCAAGGTGATGATCGCATCGGTCAGCGCGACGACCCGTGCGGCGGCGATGTAATTGAGGTTCTTCGAAATCACGCGACGCGTCAGCCCGTGCTCAGCCAGGCAGTTTTCGATACGGCTGGGCAACAGGCCGCTGATGTCGGCGAGCTCGACGTGGAGCTGGCGGGCAAATGCCTCCAGCGCCAGCGCGTCCCCCACGTGAGGGTTGTGCTGGGCCGCCAGACACACCAGCTCTTCGTGCATCCAGGGCGTTTGCACCACGCCATTGGGCAGCGATGACTGGCTGTCCAAGCCAACCACCATATCCACCTGGCGCTGCTCTAACGCCTCACTCAGCACCTCCGGCGTAATCAGCTCGATGTAAAAACTGATGCCGGGCGCATAGCCCAACAGCTGGCTAAGAAACGCCGGATACATGACCTCTTCGAAGTAGTCGGTGGTCGCCAGCGTAAAGCGCCGGGTGCTGGTGTCGGGCGCGAACGTGGCGGGTGGAGCCAAGCCCGCTTGCAGCGCCGCCAGCGCCTGCTGCACCACCGGCAGCAGCGCCATGGCGCGGGGCGTCGGCTGCAGGCCCTGCTCGGTGCGCACCAACAGCGGATCGTCGAGCGCTTCTCTCAGGCGCTTCAGCGCATGGCTGAGCGCGGGCTGGCTGAGATGGAGCTTTTCGGCGGCACGGGTGACGTGGCGCTCGCGCATGAGCATCTCGAAGACCAGCAGCAAGTTCAGGTCAAAATGGCGGAGCGACCGCATAGCGCCTCACTATTCATATGATGAATGATTTCATTCTAAACATTCATTTCATTCATCGCGAAAAATTCCTTATCGTCGCGCTTCTTCGAGCCCACCACCTTTTCCAGACACACGACGATAGGAGAACCCATTAGGTGACCCCAGCGCAGATCATGCCCAGCCTGTTTGGTGATGTTATCTCCACGTTCATGGGCGTACCCAAAGCCACCGACCCGAACGCCACCGATGCCGAGGTGGTGGTCAGCGGCGTGCCGTTCGACCTCGCATGCTCCGGCCGTTCCGGCACCCGTATGGGGCCGAACGCCATTCGCCAAAGCACCGCCAACCTGATTTGGGAAGGCAAGCGCTGGCCGTGGGATTTCGCGTTGGAAGATCGCCTGCGGGTATGCGATGCCGGTAACCTGGACTACGCCTACGGTGAACCGGAAAGCCTGGTGGATAACCTGGAAAGCCACGCCATGCGCTGGTTGAAAGCGGGCAAGAAAATGTTGACGCTGGGCGGCGACCACTACATCAGCCTGCCGCTGCTGCGCGCTCACGCCCGCGAGCACGGCCCGCTGGCATTGATTCACTTTGATGCCCACACCGACACCTACGAGCAAGGCACGCGCTTCGATCACGGCACCATTTTCCACCATGCCCTCAAAGAAGGCTTGGTCGTGCCGGAGCACTCGCTGCAAATCGGTATTCGTACCAGCTATGACCGGAGCAACCACCCCTACGAAGTGCTGGATGCCGATTGGGTCAACGACCACGGCCCGGCGGCGGTGCTGGAGCGCATTCGTGCGCGAGTGGGTCACCACCCGGCGTATGTCACGCTGGATATCGACGGCCTAGACCCCGCCTTCGCACCGGGCACCGGCACGCCGGTATGCGGCGGCATGTCCACCGACCTGATGCTGAAAGTGATGCGCGGTATGGTGGGGATGGAGCTGGTGGGCATGGATCTCGTGGAAGTTAACCCGGCCTACGACCACGGCGACATTACCTCGCTGGCCGCCGCGACGCTGGGCTTGGAGTTTCTCTATACGCTGGCAGCGTCCAAGTCAGCCTAAGCGCAGGGTCACGTCGATGACCAGCAGCAGCGCGAGCGCCCCGACGGCGGGCCAGGGGCTTTTCAAAACGACGCCAAACAGGGTGAGCGGAATCAACACGGTCAGCGCTGCCAGCACGTGCGGCAGCGCTGCCGTGCCGCTCGTCCACATACTGCCAATGACGATCAATCCCAACAGCCCTAAACAGAGCCCCAGCCACACGCCGCGTTGCCGATTCGGTGATGGCACTGCGTTCGTCTCTTTTCGTTATGTTGGGCGTGAGTATGTGCGTTTAATATGCAGACCACTGTTGTACGATAACGTCGCTCGCATGCTGTACGATTTCAGGGATATGATGCCCTCCTTCTTGGCTAAGCTGTAGCCTACTCTCTCCCATTTGGATGATGTTGGTGTGGTTTGCGTTACCCGTCTGCTGCAGGTTCGCAGTGTTGCTGTTGCCATATTGTTGTATATCCGCTGTATTGAAATTACCAAACTGCCCAACCGCTGTTAGGTTGTCATTACCATGCTGAGTAAGCGACATCGCGTTTTCCAAGCCTTGTTGACTTACAAAAGCTTGATTACGCTCCCCTGTTTGGTCAATTAGCATCCAATTCGCATATCCAGACTGTAAAGCTGGGCCATCATCAAGACCAAGAATCGTATGATGGTCGCCTAGCTGTTGGAACTGTGCACGACTGCTATCACCCTCTTGGTAGAGCGATGCCTTCAAGCCAGTGCCTTCCTGTATCATCCGGGCATTATGGTTGTCTCCGACCTGTTCGATATATGCCAGATGGGTATCGGCCTGCGCCACGACACTTGCCATAATAAAAAGGAGTGTACTGGCTATCATCTGTGTCTTGGGGCTCATCGGCACTCTCCTCACCCAACAACCTCCGCGCTACGCTACGGGAGGAACATGAGCCCCTCCCGTAGTGGCGAATGCGATATTGCCACCGCCTTTTTGCGTCTTTTAATACTGTACTTGAGTACCCGTATTGTTATTGCCCGTTTGCATCATCGTCGCGGTATTGCTGGATTGATACTGAGAAATAGAGCCAGTGTTGCCATTGCCCGTTTGTGTGAGCGTCGCCACGTGGTAAGAACCCTCTTGGCCTACAGTGGCTGTATTACCGTCGCCATACTGACTTACGTAAGCCGAGTTATCGAGACCATCCTGCATAACGGTCGAGACGTTGCTGTCACCTTGCTGGTACTGCTCTGACACGTTCCCATAGCCCGCCTGGTCAGCCGTTGCCTCATTCCAGTCGCCCACTTGTTCTTGCGTAGCCGTATTACCATACGTAACGTCAGGGACGAACCACCCGGCATCGCTCACCTGAGTAATGCTGGCCATATTGGAATCACCAACCTGAGTTTGCCCAGCGGTATTAAGTGACGTCACAGCCAAAGTGAAAGCTCCTTCTGCGCTGGAGTTCTGCTCAATCATCGCATCGTTATCGTTACCCGTTTGCGATTGCGTGGCCGTATTGAAGGAGGTGATTGCGCCTGTCAAAAAGCCAGTCGCATCACTATTTTGTTGGATAGACGCATCATTACTATCGCCTATCTGGTCTTGTTCAGCCGTATTATTGAAGGAGGCAGCCGCACCAGAGCCTATCTGTTCAATGTCCGCTACGTTTGCGTTACCGTCTTGCTGTTGATCTGCGGTGTTGAGATTACCTTGCTGCATAATGTCAGCGAGGTTGTCATCTGCAAAAGCCGCACCTGAAACCGCGGTGAAGGCTGCTGCGATGCTGGCTGCCATTAGTGACTTGTTAAATTTCATGATACACCTCACCATTGTAGTGTCCCTTGGGACTTGGATTTGGTTACGGCCTATGCCGCAACCAGCCTGGGTGTGACGGGGTACATCCCGCCAAGGTGGTCCGTCACGCCCAATTCTTTAGCTCCAGCGGTTTGTTGACTGCCTGTTGCGAGACCGCCAGAGGTGAGCCGAGCCATCACCTTTACATGGCCATGCTAGCCATAGCGTTACTTGTTGGGCCTTAGAACTTATTGCACCAACTCGCCTTGCCTATCACGATAGGCGGCCAGGGCTGCCGCCCCCTCTGCCGCGTTAGCGAAACTCCATAGCCCCCGTTCAGAGCCCTCCATAATCATGGCATGGACGGCTTGCTCAACCGCCTCACGCAGGGCGACTAAACGTGGTTCGTTACGAGAAAAGCCGGCTTCCAATTCGAGAATTTCATCGGCATCCACGAAGCGAAATACATCGCCTTGAGCTTGTACCGAATAAATGCGTTTTGAGGCCACCACCGTTCTCCATACTTCACCGGTTTGACTACTAATCGCTCGTAGAAACACAGTGATCACGTCCTCACGGTATCTAGAACTCGCGCCAATACCGAGAAAGCGTGCGCCTGCTCCGCCGGTCAGCGTATTGGTGTCGTAACCGATAATGCCGCCCTCTAAAATGACGCCCGCATAGAGCAGCGGAGATGGCGGAGGGAGCGGGTTACCGTTTGCATCCGCAAAGCTTTGCCGCTGGTCTCGAATAATCTGCCGCTCAGTTAGCACACTGGAAAGCCGGTTACGCTCTAACACCCTAAACCACCTACCCCCGCCTGCGTCCTGGAGAGCGCGAATGAGGACTGCCGCCCCGCCTTGGGAAACTGCCTTTGAATAGTGGGGCGCCCCGGCTTCCGTTTCGCGATGCTGCCCGGTCATATCAGGAAAATCATAAACAGCAGCGACAACGGGCTCAGGTGGAAGCGGAAGTGTGGCCAAACTTGGCGTCGTACGAGTCTCAGGAGTGAAGGGCTGCAAACGTTGTGGAGAGGCACACCCGGCAAGTGCAACGGTCAGCGCCAATACCAGCATGAGATTTGGTGTCAGTGGCAATTTCGTCATGTCGACGTCCTGTTCGTACTTGGCTGAATAATCAAGGCCGCCAAGCGGCTCACTGGGCGCTGCTGCTTTTTATCATTACTGCACTTGTAGTGTTGGAACGGTCACTTCCGTTTGGCTGCCATCTGTGGTGTTCTCGATCACAAGATGAACGCCCTCGAGGCCACGACTGAAGGAAATCACCTGCTCACCGAAAACAATGCGGCCCTCTTCAGCAGCGTTCTCACCAAAAATGGCTTCATTAACTTGCTGTGAAAGACTGCTCAGCATGCGACTCTGGAGTTGACGTACGAACTGGTCTGCAGGGCTATTGCTATACCGAGAGGCTGCCGATGAGCCGGTCTCTTTGTGTTTATTCTGTCGTTCGGCCAGGCCAATCAGGTGGGCTGAATTGAACGCATCGCCACCGAAGGAGGGGTTATTAGGGCGATATACATAATCAGAGCTTTTAGCGCTTACTCCCCAAACACTGCTCACAGCACCTAAGAAAATAAGCCAAGCAAGCCGCCTGTTGAACCTTTTTGTACATTTAACGTTCACATAAGCCCCCTATAGTTCGTCGGTTTTTACACTAACCTCTAGTACAACAACATCATGAGATAATCGAAGCAGCATCAATGCTTCACATAATGATGACGTTATTATTAATAGAGAGCCTTCAAAACAACCATGCAACAAATAACTAAAAAATATCCACCCACTCCCATAACATCTAGAAGCGCTTCTGCATCTTTGTTTTGCTATGTTGATTTTGGTTATTTTGAGGATTTTAACTATAAGGTTAACTTACTATTCTAGCCGTGCATTTTAGCCACACGGAAAAAAGCCTGAATAACCAGAAAAACAATATGTCAACATGACGCGCCTAGTCACCTAAACGTACAGCCAAGTATTGCATACACTCTACCCGTGACTATTTAATTCAGTTGACTAAACTGCAGCGCTGCCAAATGGCGATAAAGATCGCTGTGCTCCATCAGCGTCGCATGCGTGCCTGATGCCACTAGCCGTCCTTCTTGAAACACGAGGATTCGATCCGCATGCACCACAGTGGCCAAACGGTGGGCAATCACGATGCTGGTTCGCCCCTGCATCAAACGGTCGAGGGCTTTCTGCACCAGCCGTTCGCTTTCGGCGTCCAGCGCGCTGGTGGCTTCGTCCAGCAGCAGTATCGCGGGATCTTTCAACAATGCGCGGGCAATGGCCAGCCGTTGGCGCTGTCCGCCCGAGAGCTGCACCCCACCCGGCCCCAGCGGCGTGTCGAACCCTTGTGGCAGCGCCTCGATGAACGCTAATGCGTTGGCATCCTGCGCGGCTTGCCGAAGCTGTGGCTCGGTGGCTTCTGGGCAGCCGTAGCGCAGGTTATCCGCCACCGTGACACTGAACAGCACCGGTGACTGGGCCACCAGCCCCAGCGCGCCGCGCAGCTCACCAAGCGCCAGGGTGCGAATATCGACCCCGTCTAGCATGACCTGTCCTTGGTCCGGATCGTAAAAACGCAGCAGCAGCGCCAGCAGCGTGCTTTTTCCCGCTCCGGAAGGCCCCACCACCGCGACCCGCTCGCCGGGATGAATATGCAGATCGATCGCGTCCAAGGCAGGCAGCTCGCGGCCAGGGTACGTGAAGCGAACCTTCGCTAGCGTTAGCGCCCCTTGCAGTGGCTGAGCTAACGTTACTGGCTGCGTCGGCGACCTGATGGTGGGGGGCGTATCGAGTAACTCCAGCAAGCGCTCGGCCGCCCCAGCCGCCCGCTGCACATCCCCTGCCACCTCCGCCAATGTCGCGACGGCCCCCGCAGCCAGCACGGCATAAAAGATAAACGCGGACAGCTCTCCTGCGCTCATGCTCCCTTCCAGCACCGAAAGACCGCCTTGCCACAGCATCACGCCTACAGCGCTGAACACCACCAGCATGGCCACCCCGGTTAGCCACGCCCGCTGGCGGGTACGCGCCACGGCGCTACCAAAAGCTCGCTCGACGCGCTGGCCGTAGTAGCGTCGTTCCGACGTTTCGTGGGTGAAGGCTTGCACGGTTTGCAGGCCGCTGAGCACCTCGTCGGCGTAGCGCCCCAATTCCGCCACGTGGTTTTGGCTAGTACGCGATAGCTGCCGCACCCGTCGGCCGTACCAGACGATGGGCAGTAGCGTCGCAGGAATACCTACCAGCACCAGCGCCGAGAGCCAGGGCTGAGTCAGCAGCATCAGCACGACCGCACCGACCAGCATGACGCCATTGCGTAGCGCCAAGGAAATCGACGAGCCAAACAGGCTCTGCAGCACGCTCGTATCCGCCGTGAGCCGCGAGGCAATGTCACCGGCGGCACGCCCGTCGTGAGCGCTTTCGAAAAAGCTGGGTTCCAACGTCAGTAGATGCTCGAACACGTGCTGGCGCAGATCTGCCGCTAGGCGCTCACCGATCCAGGTCACTTGGTAATAGCGTAGCGCCGAGGCGGCCGCCAGCAGTGCCACGACACCGAGCATTAGCCCTAGCGTCGTGGCAAGCGCCTGAGCATCGGCCGCCAAAAAGCCTTGGTCGATGACGCGTTTCAGCCCATGCCCCAGCAGCAGCACGCTGCCCGACGCAATGAGTAGCGCACACCCCGCCAGCGCTACGCGCAGCCGGTAAGGGCGCAAAAAGTGCAGCAGCCGAAGAAGCGTGCGTCGATTGGCGGGTGAAGACATAAGCGGTCAGGGTCTCTGTGATCGGCAGCCGTTAGCGTTGTCTGGATAGCGTACGCGCCCGCCATGCTGTACATTAATTATACGAAAAGATAATCAAGCAACAGTGGTGTACTAAATACAGGAGGAAAGAGCCATGCTGAACCTCGTATCGCTTTGGCTAACGGCTATTTTATTTGGCGGAATGAGCCTGTTCTCCTTTGGCTTGGCGGCCTTTTTGCTGTCCGTTTTGCCGAACGACACCGCCAGGGCCACACTTCGACGCGCTTTTCCTCCTTTTTATCTGTTCGTGCTCGTCGTCTCCATGTTAACGGCCCTACTGATGTGGCGTATCGACTATGTGTCGTCGATTCTCATGGCGACCATTGCGCTGTCGGTGATACCTACACGGCAAGCGCTCATGCCTGCCATCAATCGCGCCACTGACTCAGGCCAGCATGCACGCTTCAAGCGACTTCACGGGCTATCGGTGGCCATTGGCCTGGCACACATCGCGCTCAGTGGCTACGTATTGGCGAGGTTCGTTTGAGCGCTGGTATCACCGGGCTCGGTGGTCACGCTCTCCTCGTAAGGCTCGCCATTTTCATCGAGCAGCTGCTGATCGTAAGCGGCTTGAAGCCCCGTGTCCTCCTCGCTGTCTAGTAGCGCGGGCGTCTCTTCGGTCAAGTAATCGATATGGCCAGGATAAAGAGGCGACAAAAGCGCAATGAACACGCCCGCCACGCAAAAGAGCGAAAACGCATTCGCGTAGCCTAGTTGGTCGACCAAAGCCCCTATCACGGGTGATCCAATGGCTTGGCCTAACGCACACGCCATGAACGGCAAAACAGGCCCTAGGGAAAGCCGACCTGGCAAGAGACGAATACCGGTCATCAGGTAAAGCCCTGTCAGACTCATATAGGCCCCGCCGAATATCAGCGCAGAGAACATGGCCAAGCCCAGCTGATTGGGGCTAGCGGCCAGCAGCACCAAGCTCGCTGAGAGCATCATCAGCATCAGCGCTTGGGTAATCGGTGGGTTATTGCGATCGGCTAGATCGCTCACCACGGCGCCTCCCAAACCTGCCACGCCTGCGGCAAACCATAGCCAGCCGGTCAAGTGCCCCGATAAGCCGCCCAACGACACCAGAAGATCTGGTGCAAACAGCCAGTACGGCGCTGCCACGAAGCCCATGGCAAATGCAAAGAGTGCCAGGCGTACCAGGCGAGACCACTGCTGGCGCGAGAGAGGCTCCGGTGGTGCAGCGTCGGCGGGCACCACACGAGAGACCGAAGGAATGAAGAGCCAAGCCGCTAACACGCCCAGGCCTGCAAGAACGGCAAAGGCGGCATACGTCACGCGCCATGCATCCGAAAGAAATACGACGGTCGGCACCGCCACGATGATACCGATACTCGTCCCCGCATTCATGATCGAACTGACGCGCCCATGCATGGTACGACTCACCAAGGCCTGCATGGCTGCCGTTAGCGCAGGCATCATCAAGCCCGTGCACACCCCGCAGATAAATACCCCTACGCCGAGCAGCGAGGCACTACCGGCCTGACTAATCACCGCTAGGCCAGCCACGCCCAGCGTTCCGGAGAGCATGGCTAGATATCGAGCGCCTAACCAGTCGGCCGCCATGGGCGCCATCAGCGTGGCCAGCACAAAGCTCAAAAAGGGCAACGCCCCAATGACGCCGATCATCGCGGGCGTGATCGACAGCTCCGTACTGATGGAGGGCACAAAGAGACCAAAGGCGAAACGTGCCAGCCCGTAACTGATCGCCACCAGCGCAGCACCAAAGAGAGCAAAGCCCATGTTCGATAAGGTTTTCATACACTGCACTCCGCCGCCGCGCTTCGCCTAAAGGTAATGTCCATGGGCATCGTGCAGGCAACACGCGTGATGAGCAATGCATGCCTTCCTTCATTGAATAAAACCATGCTTAGCTCGCTTAATCACACCCAATACTACGTTTTGTTCGAATTCCCATCTCCGACATTCATCAGCGCCTCCCCTGCGAACATCGTTGCTTTGAAAGCAACAAACACATCTCTTTTGGCACTCGTTCCTGCCCGCCAAGTCGCTTAGCGTTACCGATGCCCACAACGACACAGACAACGGCAAGGACAGGACATGCATTCATCCCCCTTTTTCACCCAGCCACAAATTGAAGACGCGGTGGCCGTGCGCCATCAACTTCACCAGCATCCAGAGCTCAAATTCGAGGAAACCGACACGGCCAAACGGGTGGCCGAACGGCTGACGTCACTGGGCTATAAGGTCACCGAAGGCATTGCTACCACCGGCGTACTGGCCGAGCTGGACACCGGCCGTAAAGGCCCTGTGATTGCCTTTCGGGCCGATATGGATGCGCTGCCGATCAAAGAAGCCAACGGCTTTGCGCACCGCTCCCAACGAGAAGGGCTGATGCACGCCTGCGGCCACGATGGACACACAGCGACGCTGCTGCTCGCCGCTGAAGCGATTATCGCCCAGCGCGATCAGCTCTGCGGCTACATCAAACTGCTGTTTCAGCCAGGAGAAGAGGGTGGAAACGGGGCCGATAAGATGGTCAAAGCGGGCGTGCTCCAAAACCCGCAGGTAGACGCGATTTTTGGCTACCACAACCGCCCTGGCTTTCCCGAAGGGCAGCTGTTCGTCAAACCAGGCTCCGCCATGGGCGGTAACGACACCTTCAAAATCACCATTGAAGGCGTCTCCGGCCACGCAGCCATGCCGCATTTAGCAGTCGACCCGATCTATGTTGGCGCGTCTCTCGTTCAGCAGCTGCAAGGGCTGGTGGGCCGCCATAAATCACCGTTGGAAGCAGGCGTGATTACCGTCGCGGCGTTTCATGCTGGCGGCGCCGCCAACGTGATTCCAGGCCAAGCAGAGCTGCTGGTCAACATCCGCAGCGACCGGGAAAGCTCCCGCGCCGCGCTGGTCGGCAAGCTGGAACAGGTCGTGAACGGGGTGTGTTCCGCCCACGGCGCGCGCTTCCAACTAGAGCATCAGCACCAGATCCCTCCGCTCGTGAACGACGCCGCTTGGTCAGAACGCGTGCTGGCGATTGCCGCCGAGCACGGCGTCAGCGCCGATATTCAGCAGTTGGACTACATGCCCACCATGGGCGCCGAGGATTTTGCGTTCTACCTGCAAGAAGTACCGGGGTGTTTCTTCTTTGTGGGGAACGGCGACAGCGCCTATCTGCACAACGAACGCTACGACTTCAACGATGCCATTCTGCCCGTTGCAGGCGGCATGTTCGTGGCGCTCGCCACCTCACTGCTCAAGCGCGACTAACAGCGCTCGCCGCCACGCACGTGGCCTAACAACGTTCAACAACAAGGCTTAAAATAAGGAAACTGTCATGCAAGGTGTTCTCGCATCCATCGAACGGGTAGGCAACAAGCTGCCGCACCCGTTTATCCTATTCGCGATCTTGGCCGCGCTGGTGGTGGTCATTTCCGCCATGTTAGCGGCGCTAGGCGTCTCGGCGATCAACCCACAAACCGAGGCTGAAGTGACCGTTCGCAGCCTGCTCTCGGCGGATGGTGTGGAGTTCATGCTGACCAGCGTGGTCAGTAACTTCGTCAACTTCCCGCCGCTGGGGCTGATTTTGGTGGTGATGTTCGGCATTGGGCTGGCCGATAAAGTAGGTCTGATGTCCACGCTGATGCAGGTGAGCGTCGCCAAAGCGCCGCCCTCGCTGCTGACGTTTTGCGTATTTATGGCGGGTATTTGCGGCAGCATTGCTTCCGATGCCAACTACCTCATCCTGATCCCGCTGGCCGCGATGGTCTACTACTCAGTGGGCAGGCATCCCGTGGCGGGGGCCGCCGCTGCTTACGCAGCCGCCGGGGCTGGGTTTGATGCCAGCCTGTTCATTACCGTGGGCGATGCGCTGTTTGCGGGTATCACGACCGATGCTGCTCGGCTGGTGGATCCAGATGCCTACATTTCGCCCGTGGATAACTACTACTTCGTGGCCTGCTCGGTCTTCGTGCTAGCGGCCGTCGGCACCCTGCTGGTCGATAAAGTGGTGGAGCCGCGGCTGCAGCGCACGCTCCCCATGGGTAAAGATTTCAAAACCGAGGTGGTCACGCCGACGCTGACGGAAGTCGAAAAGCGCGGCCTCAAGCGCGTAGGACTGGCAACGCTGGCCTACATTGCCCTGGTGCTGCTGGTAGTGCTGCCCGAAGCCTCGCCGCTGCGCAACGAGGACGGCGGTTTGATTCCTTCGCCGTTTCTGCGCTCGCTCGTGCCGCTGATGTTTATCTACTTCGTCACCATTGGGTTGGTGTACGGCATCACCACCGGCAAGATTACCCGCAGCCGCGACGTGCCCCAGCGTATGGCGGAATCGGCCAGCGACCTCGCCCCTACTCTGGTGCTGTTCTTCGCGATTTCGCAGTTCATTGCCTACTTCCGCTGGTCGGAGCTTGGCCAGTTCATTGCCATCGAAGGTTCGAACGTGCTGCAAAGCACCGGCTTTACAGGACTTCCCCTCGTGGGGGCGTTCATCGCCATGAGCGCGGTGCTGAACGTCTTCATGACCAGCGGCTCGGCGCAGTGGGCGCTCATGGCCCCGGTGTTCGTGCCCATGCTGATGATGATCGACTTCGACCCCGCCTTCGTGCTGGCGATGTTCCGTATTGGGGATTCCAGCACCAACATCATTTCGCCCATGAGCCCCTACTTTTCGGTAGCACTGGTGTACATGCAGCGCTACAAACCGGACATGGGTCTGGGCACGCTGATCGCCACCATGCTGCCCCTTGCCATGGGCTTCTTGCTGGCGTGGTCGGCGTTTCTGATGTTCTGGCTGATGATGGGTTGGCCGATTGGCCCCGGTGTTTACATGATGGCGAGCTAGGGTCAATATGAAAAGTTGGTGAGCGCAGGCAATTTTCAGACAGAGCCTAACGCTACTGCATCGCCATCATTAGCTTCCATAAATAGTCGGCAGCGGGCGAGAGCCTTCTGCCGACACGCTTGACCAAGTTGCCCTGGCTGCTGGCCGCCATGGGGTGATCGATCGGGATCGCCTTCAACAGCCCCGCCTCGATCTCGCTGCGTGCAGCGGCCGCCGTCATGAACGACACCCCAATCCCCGCGCTCGCCATACGCCGCGAGACGGAGTGCAAATTACAGCGGTATGCGGGGGTGGCAGGCTGCCCCGCCGCGCCCAATAGCGCATTCACGAACTGCTGAGAGCCCGACACGTCGGGCAGAAAAATTAGCTTATGCTGCAGCAGTTCCGCCACGCTCACCCGCTCATGGTTGGCCAACGCATGGGAAGGTGCCACGAGCGCACACAGCGGCCCCCTTTCAAACGAGTGCACCACCAAGCGTGGGTCGGAGATCGGTCCATAGGTGATGGCAATGTCGACCTCGTCGTTGGCCACCATCTCATGGGGTTCGCGAGGGTAGTAAATGCCGGTTTTGATCTCGATAAGCACATCTGGGTAGTGCTCAGAGACCCGCTTCATCACATGGTTGATAAAGCTATCCACAAAGCCATCGCCCACCGACACCACCACTTTCCCGGCCTGCAAGTTACGTAGCCGCGACAGCGTATCGCCCAGCTCAGAGTTCAGCCGCCGCTGGGCCAAAAAGCCATCCACCACCAGCTGACCCGCCTCAGTGAGCATGACATGCCGCCCCTGACGCTCCAGCAGTGCCATGCCCAGCGCCTGCTCCAACGAGCGGATCTGCCGGCTCACCACCGACGGGTTGGTATGCAAATGCTCCGCCGCCGCGCGAATACCGCCGCAGCTGCTGACCTCCAAGAGATAGAAGGCGCGTTTGTCGAGTAGGGTCATGGAGGCTTCATCCAGAGCGTGGTGCACTCAAAGCGTGCTAACGATTGACGAACATCCTAGCGGTTGCGCGCGAACGGTCAATTCGATGAAGGCCATGGGGATAAAAAACGGCTGGGCGCGTCATGTAGCGTGCTTGCCGAGCCAGTCTATGCATGTGTAATAACGATCGCCCTGGCACCGCGACACGGCCCAGGGCGAGAAAGGCTGTCAAACGAGCACTGCGTTAGCGGGTGCTAGGTTGACGCGCGGCCAGCAGTTTGGGTATCCACCAGGGCAGCACCAGTAGCAGCACCGCGGCCACCCAGAGCCCTAAGGAAATGCCCGATTGCCATAGGATCCCGACGTCGCCACCGCTAATGGAGAGGGCACGGCGCAGGTTCTGCTCCATCAGTCCGCCCAGCACGTAGCCCAGGATGACGGGAGCCAACGAGAAACCCAGCTTACGCAGCAGATAGCCAAACACGCCGATCAACAGCATCAAATAGATGGCGAAGAGGTCGGAGTGAAGCTGATACACCCCAACGAACGCCAAAATGGCAATGGCGGGCACGAGCACCCAACGCGGAATGGTCAGCACCCGAGCGAAGACACCGGCCAGTGGCAGGTTGAGCATCAGCAAGACGATGTTGCCAATGTACAGAGACGCGATCAGCCCTCCGGCCACTTCAGGACGTTCGGTAAACATCATCGGGCCCGGCGTGATGTTGTAGAGCATCAGCGCACCGAGCAGGACCGCCGTCGTACCCGACCCCGGGATGCCCAAGGTCAGCATGGGTACGAACGAACCTACCGCCGCAGCATTGTTGGCCGATTCCGGCGCTGCCAGCCCGCGCATGTCGCCGGTGCCGAAGGTGTTATCTTTATCGGAGAGGCGCTTTTCCGTGGTGTAAGAGACGGCCCCTGCCACCGACGCGCCGGTGCCCGGCAGCACGCCGATGATGAAGCCGATCAATCCCGAGCGGATGATGGCTCCTTTACACCACAACACCTCTTTGAGACGGACGAAAACGCGCCCCAGCACCGGCAGCTCGCCGTCGTCACCCTGACGCTGCGAGTGCTCCAGCATCAGCAGAATTTCACTAATGGCGAATAAGCCGATGATCATCACGACGAAATCGATCCCGTCGTAAAGCTCGGGCATACCGAAGGTGTAACGCAGTACACCGCTGCCCGAGTCGATGCCGACGGTGCCAATCAGAATGCCGAGGACGGCGCCAATCGCCGTTTTGATGGGGTCTTTGCCCATCATCACCGACATGGACGAAAACGCGAAGACCATGAGGGCAAAAAACTCTGCCGGGCCGAACAGCACGGCCACCTTGGCCAGCAGCGGCGCAAAGAGCGTCAACCCTAGAATGGCAATGGTCGCGCCAATGAAGGAGCTCACGGCGGACAACCCCAGCGCTGGGCCTGCCAGCCCTCGCTGCGCCAGCGGAAAGCCATCCAAGGTAGTCATCACCGCACCGGCGTCACCCGGGACGTTGAGCAAAATACTCGACATGCGGCCGCCGTATTCGGCGCCGGTGTAGACCGCGGCCAGTAAGATCAATGAAGACTCGGCGGGTAACCCTAGCGTGTAGGCCAGCGGCATGAGAATCGCAATGCCGTTGATGGGGCCAATGCCTGGCAAGGCGCCAAACAGCGTGCCCAGCAGGGCACCCAGCAACGCCAAGCCTAGATTGAGTGGGGTTAGCGCAACGCCAAACCCCTCGATAAGGAAATCGAACATCGTAGCAACCCGTTAAAGAAAGGAGGCGAACCAGTAGCCGGTGGGCAGGCTGATCCCGAGAGCAGTGGTGAACAGAAAATAACCGACCACCGACATGAGGACGCCGGTCATCAGGGCTTTCACCCAAGAGGCGCCGAATAGCCTTGCCAGCGCCGTGACCGCCAGTAGCGATGAGACGATGAATCCCAGTTGCGTGAACAGCACGGCATAGGCCAACAGCAGCGCCAGTACCAGGAGTAGCCGAAGGGCCAACGTTTTATGGGGCCATTCCCCATCCGGCCCCGGCCTAAAGACCATGACCAGTGCGAGCAGTGCCAACACGATGGCGAGCACGATCGGAAAGGCCTTGGGACCCACGGGTTCGTAGCTAAAGGTGGTTTTTAGCTGCATGGCCTGGACGGCGATGAACGCCGCCAGACCTATGAGCGCAATACCCAGCATTCGGTCGGCGGAGGTTCTCATTGGGTCAGACCTACTTCTGCGGCTAAACCTTGGAACTCAGCGACCTGTTCTTGGACGTAGCGATCGAAGTCGTCACCGAACCGCGCCATGGGGAACAAACCTCGCGCCTCACGCAGCTCGGCGAAGACCGGGTCTTCCGCCAGTTGCTGCATGCGCTCCACCCACGCCTGGTACGCTTCATCACTGACCTCTGGCCCCATGTAGTACCCCCGCCAGATGGGCCACTCCACGTCATAGCCCTGTTCGGCAGCGGTCGGAATCTCTGCATAGGGCCCCTCCATACGCTCTTCGGAGAGCGCCGCCAACACGCGGATGGTGCCGCCCTCGAGCTGTGACCTCAGTTCGGACAGATCACCGGTGAACACCTGAATATGGTTACCTAACAAGGCGGCCAGCGCCTCACCACCGCCCTCGAAGGCCACGTAGCGCAGGTCTCTAGGCGACATATCGCCGGATTTCGCAATCAGCGCTGCCTTCATCCAGTCCTGGCTACCCACGGTGCCACCGGCACCGAAAGCAATCTCGTTCGGGTTCTCTTTCAGGTCCGCCATGAGGTCGCCAAGGTTCTGCCAGGGCGCATCGGCGCTGACGACGATCGCGCCGTAATCAACGCCCAAGGCCCCTAGCCAGCGCACTTCATCGGCGTCGTACTCGCCAAACTTGCCCAGCGCCAGGTTCACCGCCGCACCGGTGCTGGCCGCCACGATAAGACCGGGGTCATCCGTGCGCACGCCGTTGACATGGTTATACGCCACCGCCCCGATGCCGCCGGGCATGTAGCTCACCATCATGGGACGACTGATCAAGGCCGTCTCTTGCAGGCCGTTCGCCGCCAAGCGACACGTCAAATCGTAGCCACCGCCGGGTTTGGCAGGTGCGATACACTCGGTCGCGTCGGGGATGGCTTGAGCGTGTGCCTGGCCCATCAGCAGAGCACTACTCATCAGGGCGAGACGAGAGGCGTGGCGTAGCGTAGCGTTGAGCTTCATGACGAACTCCTATTGTTTTATGGTACGCGGGAGCAGGAAAGCCCGAACCCGTTCATACTGGAATGACCAGCGCCATGTTAGGCAGGCAACCTTTCATCAACCTGTCATTTACTTGATCACCTCCTGAGACTTTAGTCATATGCGTCTAATCATCGTCGAAGACGATCCGATGATCGCCCGCTCGCTGGATCACGCGTTATCTCCGCTGGGCAATAGCGTCGACGCCTTCTCACGGCTAAAGGATGCACGTGCGGCGCTCCGCCATGACCGCTTCGATCTCCTGCTGCTTGATTTGGGCCTGCCCGATGGCAACGGGCTGGAGCTGCTGAGCGAGTTACGTGAGCGTGGCGATAAAACCCCCGTACTGATCCTGACGGCCAGAGACGGCATCGAAGATCGCGTCAAGGGGCTTGATCTAGGCGCCGACGACTACCTGGCCAAGCCGTTTTCATTGGCGGAGCTCGAAGCGCGCGTACGCGCACTGCTGCGCCGCAGCCAGCAGCGCAGCGATAATCGTCTGATGCTAGGACCGCTGTGCCTCGACCCAATGGCGGGCACGGCCACACTCGACGGGGTCACGCTTGCCCTGCCCCGCCGCGAGCGACGCCTGCTCGAAGGGCTCTTGCTGCACGCTGGCAGTATTGCCCCACGGGAGATGCTGGAAAGTCGCGTGTTCAGCTTTGGTGATGTCGGCTCTAATGCACTGGAGGTGTACGTTAGCCGGTTACGTAAGCGCCTTCAGGGCAGCGGTTTGCACATCCGCACGTTTCGTGGCCTCGGCTATCGGCTCGAGGAAGCGCCGACGTGACCCAGGTCGTAGGTTCGTTGAAGGCGCGTTTGGCGATTTGGCTGCTGGTCATGGTCTCGGGGCTAGGGGCACTGCTCTTGATGGAGGCCTATGGCGCCTCTCAGCGTGCCGCCGAACGCGCTTTCGATAGCCAGCTGGCCGCCGCCGCGCTGACGGTGGCCGATGCGATTCAGTGGGAAGGCCGCGACCCTGTCGTCAGCATTCCCCTCGCTGCGCTGCAGATTCTCGCCACCGCCCATCAGGAGCGGGTTTTCTACACCGTGCTCGATCACGATGGGCGACGCATTTCGTATAACCTCGACATCGTCATTCCCGAGGCCGATCAGGCCGCGGCAGCGGACGCCCCGATTTGGCGGGACACGACCCAGGCTGGCACGCGGTGGCGGCTGCATGGGCGTGAATACGACTCGGCTGGCTGGGACATTCAGGACCCGGTACAGATATGGGTCGGTCATACGACCGAAGGTCGACGCGTCTTGACCCATGAACTCTTCGAGCGCGCGATCCTCCGCTTCGTCGCCATGGTGCTGCTGGCCGCTCTCTTGATGCTGCTGGCGATGCGCGTGGCGCTAACCCCGATGCGCCAGCTACGCCATCGTCTGCGCCAACGTCAGGCCGACGACATGCGCCCCCTCGATATGCAGGTTCCGGAAGAGCTGCGCGAGATGGTCGAGGCATTGGATACTCTGTTCAGCCGACAGCGCAAGAGTCGCGACAATTTACTCCGCTTTACGGCCGACGCCAGCCATCAGCTCAAAACGCCGCTGGCCGGCCTACAAAGCACCAGCGAACTGGCGCTGCAGAGTCATGCTCCCGACGTGTGGTATCAGGCGCTTGTCGATGTCCACGAGGGTGCCCAGCGTACCAGCCGTCTAGCCGGACAGCTGCTCAGCCTGGCGCGACTTCGTCACATGGAGGAGGCAGAAGAGAGTCAGCCGCTCGACCTGGGGGCGCTGCTCCGCGACAGCGTGCTCGAGTGGGCCCAGCGCGACATGGCGGCTCAGCATGATCTTGGGCTCGCAGAGCTGCCTAGTGAGCCGATGGTCGTGCAGGGGCAAGCCTGGGCGCTGCGCGAACTGCTGGGTAATCTCATCGATAACGCGCTGCGCTATACGCCGCCGGGCAGCGAAATCACGCTAGGCCTTTACGCCAACGACGATGGGCTCGTGCTGTACATCGACGACAATGGCCCTGGGGTGGACGCCGAGGTTCGCCATCGACTGCGGCAACCCTTCGAGCGCGGCGGACGCCAGGATACTCACGGCTCGGGATTGGGCCTTGCCATTGTGGATAACATTGCACAGCGCCACGCGGCCACGCTCGAGATCAAAGAGCGCCTCCCCCAAGGGCTACGCATCGAGGTGCACTTTCAACCGTCAGTTCAACCGTTAGAGGAGCTAGCGTGATGCAGCGTGTATGGGTAGTGGCGTTACTGATAGGGGGCTCGCTCGCGTCCTTGCCCAGCCTGGCCGTCACGCCACTCGTGGTCGAAGCCGCCTTGGATCGGCAGGTGGTCGCACCGCTGCTGGCCACTTTCGAGCAGGCCCACCCGGGCATCGAGCTGAGCTACCGTGACAGGAGCACCTTGGAAGTGGACCGCTTAGTCGTGGCGGCCGACCCGCCGCCCGATGTGGTGATCAGCTCCGCCATGCCTTGGCAGATGAACCGCATCAATCAAGGCTACGCCCAACGGCTGGACTCCGAGCTGGCCAACGAGTGGCCCGAATGGGCGAAATGGCGTAATGAGGTGTTTGGGTTTACCTTCGAGCCGATCGTCATGGCCTACCGGCTCGATCTAGCGCGCCATATGCTGCCGCCGCACACCCATGCGGATTTACAGCGCCTACTGGAGACCCAGCGCGATACGTTGCAAGGCAGGGTCACCACCTATTCGCCGTCCGAGAGCGGGATCGGCTACACGCTCTTTCAGCAAGATGCGCGCTATACCGAGCGATTTTGGGACCTGGTCACCGCGCTTGGCGCAAACGATGCGCACCTCGCTCCCAATACCCGAACGATGCTCGAAGGGCTATCGGAAGGACGCTACTGGCTGGGCTATAACCTGCTGGGTTCCTACGCCATGGTGTGGGCCCAAGAGCATCCCGAAGTGATCGTTCAGGTTCCCCAGGATTACGCCTTGGTGGTAATGCGCACCGGCTTCATCCACCGTGATGCGCCCAACCCTCGCGCCGCCCAAGCCTTCATGAACTTTCTGCTCAGCCGTGATGGCCAGCGGGTGCTCGCAGCACAAACCCCGCTGTTCAGCGTCCGCCCCGACATCATAGGACCCTATACGGCGCAGCGCCTTCGCGACCAAGTCGGCGACCGCCTCTACCCCATTCCGCTCAACGCCTCGGTGCTGGCTTTCGTCGATCCCCAACGCCGCCAAGCGTTCATGGCGCGCTGGGCGCGTGAGTTCGACCGCTCTTGGCGTGAGGGGGATCAGTGATGACTGCTAATGGAAGCCCAGCGTCCGCTATGGTGGTACTCAAGGCGGGTCATATTTTGAGGTAAATAAAAAAGTTCTCTGAATACCTGACATCGGCCCATGGGTTCGTTGGGCGCCAGACGGACAACTCAACTAACTGTAATAACGCCACATTGTGCCAAGTGCCCTACCTTATGCGATACGCTTCCCGCGACCATACCGCCTAAATCACTGAGTCCGCGACTACCCATCACGATCACGTCGACGCCTTCGCGCCTTGATACTTCCAATATGATATCGACAGGCCTGCCTTGTTCGATCATTGTCTCGATATTGCGGATGCCTTTCGCTTTAGCAAACGTTTCGGCTTCTTCAAGCAGTGCCTCGCCCGCTGACGCCAAGTGTTCGGACGTTGCATCACTTGCAAGCACGCCGACACCCCAGATCAGCTTGGTAGTGTTACCAACCACCTCAGGAATATGCAGCACGTAAACCTTCGTACTGTTTTGCTCTGACAATTTGCACGCCACGGACAGCGCATGCTGTGAGTGTACAGAACCATCGATAGGCACCAAAATCTTGGTATACATAACATCTCCGACATTGACTAAAGTATGAGAAATATCCTTCAGCAAAACTGATAGCTTATACTTTTTAGGTATTTTGAGCGCTCTGCCAGAAAGATTAATTATAGCTAGAAAATGCCATTTCCATTGGCATTTCTCCAATATCTTTCGGACAGAAAGCCATACCCAGGAGGTATAATGGAGCTACGCCATCTTAGATACTTCTGCGTGGTTGCCGAAGAGCTAAACTTCACGTCTGCCGCAGAGCGGCTCCATATGTCGCAACCTCCGCTTTCTCGTCAGATCAAGCAGTTGGAGCAAGAGGTAGGCACGGAACTGTTCGAGCGCAGTTCACGAGGCCTACAGCTCACCCCATCAGGCATTTTCTTTCAACAACACGCCATACAAATATTAGAAAAAGTCGATGTTACGGTGGAGGCTACTCGCCATATGGCGCGCCATAAACGTCAGCTATTTGGGATTGGCTTTGTGCCTTCGGTTTTCTATGGGCAGTTGCCCACGCTCGTGCGTGATTTAAGACAAATGGACAATGTCGAGCTATCGTTAGCGGAGCTGACGACGGTGCAGCAAATTCAGGCTTTGAAAGCCGGGCGGATCGATATGGGGTTTGGCCGTATCAGAATCGACGACCCCGATGTGGAGCAGGACATTCTTTTCGAGGAGCCCATTATCGCGGCGTTACCCAGCGGCCACCCGCTCGAAGGAACGACCCCCAGCTGTGAAGAGCTTGCCCGCTACCCCCTCATTCTCTTTCCCGCCAAACCACGCCCGAGCTTAGCCGACATGGTACTTGGCATTTTTCGTAGGCGAGGCTTGAAGGTTCAGGTCTTTCAAGAAGCGAACGAGGTGCAAACGGCACTCAGCCTCGTCGCTTCTGGCATTGGCATCACGCTCGTACCGGAACAAGTCAAGCGTGTGCAGCGAGATGGCATCACCTATGTCTATTTAGCGGATAGCAGTATCACTTCCCCCGTTATCTGTAGCCGTCGCCGTGGTGAAAAGCCATCTCACGTCATGCAAACGGCCAATGCCATTTTGGATGTGCTAGTCGATAACCGACGCTCGGGACGGTATCCGTAGCCTCACACGCATCGATCGCACTAGGGACGGAGCACGACGACCGGGCACGGCGCTTCATGAACGACCTCGTGACTGACGCTGCCTGCCACTACCTGAGAAAGGCCGCTGCGGCCATGGGTCGTCATCGCCAGCATGGTATGGTGACTATCTGCTAGGTAGCTCACGATAGACGCCGCTGGGTCGCCATGAAGCACCTCCCAGTCAACCTCCAGTGCTTGGTCTTTTCCAACGCGGCGCGCCAACCCCGATAAATACGCCGACTCCGAGACATCGGCGGGGGCCAACGATGTCGGTTTGTTGAACGTTGGGGTATCGAGTACTTGTAGCAGCTGTAAGCGCGCGCCTAATCGTTTGGCTAGTTCGGCCGCATGGGGCAGCATTTTTTCAGAGAGTGCAGACCCATCGACACATACCGCCAATACATCGACGTGCTGGTGAGCGCGACCACTATAACGTGGTCCGCATAAAAAAACGGGCCGTCGAGAACGCCGAACCACGCCAGCCGTCACGCTTCCGATCAGCATTTCCGGCACCGGGCGACGTCCATGAGCCATCATGCATACCCCCACCTCCTCCCGATTGGCCAGCGCTCCCAGGTAGTCCTTGACGCTGTGATGAGCAATCACTTCCAGCGCCATATCGTCGACACGTTGCGCCTTGAGGCGTGCTTTTAGCAGCGCCGAACGTGAACTGACGTCTGCTTGTTCGAGCACCACGGAGACGGCCTTCATCTCTACGCCCAGCTGCGACGCGAGGCGTCGACCAAATTCGATGGAGGTCACCGCTCCTTCACTGTCATCAATAGCCACGACGATCGTCTTCATCATTCCTCTCCAGTGACGGTGTCAGCCGCCTTTGTTGTTATTGCGTGTCATTGTTCAGTGGCGCAAAGCGCCGGTGCAGTAGGTTGTACGCCAGTCCGCCAACGACCACGCCCCAGAAAGCCGACCCGAGCCCCAAAAAGCTCACCCCGGATGCCGTGGCGACGAAGGTCAACACCGAGGCTTCCAAGTGGCTCTTCTCGGCGGCGAACGCGCTGATGTTGCTGCTTATCGCCCCCATCAACGCCAGTCCCGCCAGTACCGCCACGAAGGCATTCGGCAGCGAAGTAAATAGCGCCACGATGGTGCCTGCAAACAGACCGCCCACGAGATAGAACACACCGTTGGCCACGCCGGCAACGTAGCGCTTGTCCGGATCTTCATGCGCTTCTTTGCTGGTGCAGATTGCGGCGGTAATGGCCGCGATCACCGTCGTGATGCCGCCAAAAAAGGCTGTCAGCAGCGACGTTACGCTGGCCACCGTGACAATGGGCTTGGCAGGCGTCGTGTAGCCCGAGGTACGCAATATCGCCATGCCCGGTAGGAACTGGCCCGTCAGGCTGACGAGTACCAGCGGTATCGCCAAGCTCAAGGTCGCCTTCCATGTCCAATCGGGCTGGATGAACTGCGGCTGCGCCAACTGAACGCCGACACCCTCGAGGCTGGCTCCCTCCAAGAGAACCGCCAACACGACACCGACCAACAATAGGCAAATCAAGCTGTAGCGCGGCGTCAGACGTTTTAAAACCAGATAAGCGATCATCATTCCAATCACCAACGTCGGCACATTGCGCAACGACTCGAAGATGCCGACGCCGAATTGGAACAAGATGCCGGCCATCATGGCACTGGCAATGCCGGGAGGAATCAGCTGGATGATACGATCGAACGATCCGGTGATGCCGATCACGAATAACAGGATGGCGGCCGTCAGGTAAGCGCCCACCGCTTCGTTGAGCGACAGCTCTGGAAAAAGCGTCACCAACAGGGCGGTTCCCGGCGCCGACCACGCGGTCACCACCGGCACCTTCAACCACATGCTCAGCAAAATCCCCGAGATGGCGGCCCCCATGGAGATGGCCCAGACCCAGGAGGTCATCATCGTGCTCGAGATGTCAGCACTCTGAGCGGCCTGAAAAAAGATGGCCAGCGGTCCAGAGTACGAGACCAGCACGGCCACGAAGCCTGCGGTGATCGCAGACACCGACCAGTCTTTGTGTAATTGCATACCCACAGTATCCCAACGCGATTAAGGGTCACTACCCTGTGTAATGGCCTGGCAAAGAGAGCTCGGCCAGGCCTTCCATTACGCAACGCCCAGGTGCGTTTCCAACAGTCCTGGGTTATTCCTGAGCCCCTGTGAATCACCGCTGTACTTCACTTCCCCTTTCACTAACAGCAAGTGCTTCTCAGCCACTTCCAGCAGGTTATCGATGTTTTTATCGACGATGATCGTCGAGATGCCCGTGGCCTTGATAGTGCGAATGATGTTCCAGATTTCATCGCGTATCAGCGGCGCCAAGCCTTCGGTGGCTTCATCGAGGATCATCAGATCGGGGTTCGTCGTCAGCGCTCGACCAATCGAGAGCATCTGCTGCTCCCCGCCCGACAGCAGCGCGCCATCATGGTTAATGCGTTGCCCCAGGCGCGGAAACGTGTCCAGCACGCGTTCCATGGTCCAGGGGGTCTCTCCCCGCTCATTGGGGCGCGCCGCCATAATGAGATGCTCACGCACGCTGATCCCAGGAAAGATGCCACGCCCTTCGGGTACGTAGCCGATTCCCTGACGCATCAACTGCCATGGGCGTCGTTTCGCGGTCGACACGCCCTTGATATAAACGTCCCCACGGCGTGGTGGCACAAAACCGAGGATCGACTTCAACGTGGTGGTTTTTCCCATGCCGTTACGCCCTAACAAACTGAGCGTCTCTCCGGGCATTAGGGTCACATCGACGCCGTGCAACACATGGCTTTCGCCATAGTAGGCGTGCAGCCTGCGGGCTTCGATGAGGGGAGTCACGGTTGCGTCTGTGGTCATGCGGTTACTCCTTCGTCGTGACGTCCCAAGTAGACATCGCGCACCTTGTCGCTGGTACGTATCTGCTCCGTCGGGCCGCTTTCTAGGACACAGCCATCGACCATGACCGTGATGCGATTGGCCAAGCGGAAAACCGAATCCATATCGTGCTCGATCAACACTAGGGTGTAGCGGTCGGTCAAACTGGCGAGCAGCTCCGTGACCTGCGCCGTCTCTTCACGCCCCATGCCGGCCATCGGTTCGTCCAGCAGCATCAAGGAGGGTGCCGTAGCCAGCACCATGGCGATCTGAAGCTGGCGCTGCTCGCCGTAACTCATGTCCGAGGCGGTCGTGTGCGCCCGGTGGTTCAGCTGACAGGTTTCCAGCACCTCTTGGGCGCGCTCGCTCACCTGCTGCGCCGTGTGACGGGAACGCCAGCTGCCCAACACGCCGCCCATATGGATGCGTGCCGCTAGCTCACAATTCTGCAAGCAGCTAAGGCGTGGAAAAATATTGGTTTTCTGATGGCTGCGCCCAATGCCCAAGCGTGCAATTTGGCGAGCACTTTTGCCTTGAATCGCTTTTTGTCGATAGAGCACCTGGCCTTCCGACGGGGGGATCTCACCGGAGAGCAAATTGATCAAGGTGCTTTTGCCGGCGCCGTTGGGGCCCAAAATTGCATGTATTTCGTGGGCTTTCACATCAAAGTCCACGTCATTGACGGCAACGAGGCCACCAAAACGACGCGTCAAGCCCTGGGTGGCTAATACGATGTCATCACTCATGGCTAGTCCACCTTACTCTGTGTCACGGGCTGGGCGGAGACGGTCGCCTTTTCCGGCGCGTCATTGGCTGTCGTGCGGCGTTTGCGTGCCCAGGGAGGCGCGATCATCAGGCCTGCCACACCGCGCGGCAGCACCAACACTGCCACGATGATGGTCAGCCCCATCAAAATGGGCCAATGTGTCGTGGCATGCTCATAGACGAACAGCAGTATTTCATACGCGAAGGCACCTAGAATGGGGCCAAAGATGGTGCCTATGCCGCCCAGAATCAGCATCATCAGTACCTCGCCGGACGTGTGCCAGCCGAGCTGGGCTGGATTGGCGAAGCCGTACTGCATCGCCGCCAGCATGCCGGCAATCGAAGCCATCACCCCGGCAATCACGAAAGCGATCAGCTTGTAACCACTGGTGGCATAGCCCAGGGCCTGCATGCGGTGCTCGTTATCATGAATGCCGTCCAGCACCTGACCGAAGTAGGAGCGGGTCAGCCAGCGCAGAAAGAGGTACCCCGCCAACAGCGTTGCCAGGCAGAAGTAGAAGAAACTGTAAGGGTCATCCAAATCGACTAGCAGGGTATCGCCCACGGCCAAGCTGGGGCGGAACATGATGAAGACACCATCGGTGCCCCCCGCGAACTGAGACGTGCTAATGAAGTAGTAAAGCATCTGACCGAACGCCAGCGTCGTCATGATGAAGAAGATACCTTTGGTGCGAATGACCAAGAGGCCGACGATGAGCCCAACACAGGCCGACACGCCGATCACCAGAGGCAGCATCCACCACATGGAGGCTGGGCTAAAGTCAGGGCTGGCGAGGGCAAGCGTATAGGCGCCTAACCCGAAAAAGAGCGCGTGCCCCAGGCTCACCAGACCCACGATGCCCACGAGCAAATCGAGGCTCATGGCAAACAGCGCGAGAATCAGCATCAAGGTCAGCTTCTCCAGCATGAAATTGGCCTGATTGCCGAAGACCGCCTCGCCCCACAGCGGAAAGGTTGCCACTAGCGCCGTCAGTACCAACATGAGGTAGGCAACGCGCTTGGGATATCTATGTAACATTGCTTGTTCTCCTCACGCGAAAAGACCGCGCGGTTTCACCAAAAGAACCGCTGCCATGATCAGGTAGATCACCATGCTGGCGAGACTGGGAATGAGCACAGCGCCGAAGGTCGTGGCCATACCGATGATGATGGCCCCCCAAAAGGCACCCTTGATGGAGCCAATCCCCCCGATGACCACGACCACGAAGCAGGTGATCAAAATACTGTCACCCATGCCGGGGGCAATCGACGTGAGCGGCGCGGCAATCATGCCGGCAAAGGCGGTGAGCGCCACACCCACGCTAAAAATCAGTGTGAAGAGCGTACGGACATTGATACCGAGCCCCTCCACCATATCGCGATTCACGGCACCGGCCCGGATGATGATGCCCAGACGGGTATGGCGAATGACGCCATAGATGACGCCGGCCAACACCAGACAAACGCCCATGACGAAGAGCCGATAGACCGAATACTGCAGGTTGTCGGTGAGTTGGATACTGGCGTCGAACGGCGCAGGTACCGGCACGCGATGCACGTCGCCGCCCCAGATGATTCGCTGGGCTTCGTTGAGCACTAAAATCAACCCAAAGGTCAGCAGCACTTGATAGAGATGGTCGCGCTTGTAGAGCGTGTCGAGAAACAGCCGCTCGATGACCAGGCCGAGTGCGATAGCGATGGGGATCGCAACCAAGATGGCCAACCAGAAGTTGCCGAAACGCATGGTCAGGTCATACACCAAATAGGCACCGATCATGTACATGGCACCATGGGCCAAATTGATGATGCCCATGATCCCAAAAATCAGCGTTAACCCACTGGCTATCAAAAACAGCAGCAACCCATACTGGAGCCCATTGAGCAGCTGGACACCAAAAAATGCGAGATCCATAAGACCCCTCCGAGCATAAAAGGGGAAGCGGGATTGCCCCGCTCCCAAGCTGTACGAAGTGTCGTTACATCTGACAGGCGTCGTCGGGCACTTCTAGATTCTCGGCAGCAATGCTGACGACCTCGTGCTTGCCGTCACGAATCTCGCGGAGGTAGACATTCTGGATGGGGTGGTGGGAATCCGAGAAGCTCATCGGACCGCGCGGACTAGCTAACTGAACATTTGCCAAGACATCGATTAGTCGATCGCGGTCTGACGTGTCTCCACCGAGTACATTGAGCGCCTGGGCTAGCATCATGCCGGTATCGTAGCCTTGCACCGCGTACGTATCCGGCGCTTCTCCGTAGGCGTCTTCATAGGCGGCCACGAACGAGCGGTTCGCGTCGTTTTCTAGCGTCTCTGCGTAATGAAGCGTGGTCATGACGCCTTCACCCGCATCGCCCAGGGCGGCTAGATTACCTTCGGTAAGGAACCCGGACCCCAGCAGCGGGATGCTCTCGTTGAGCCCCGCCGCCGCGTAATCCCTCACGAAGCTGACACCACCGCCCCCCGCGAAGAAGGTGTACACGGCATCCGGCTGAAGGCTGGCAATCTGCGTCAGGTAACTCTGGAATTCGGTGCTCGGAAACGGCACGAGAATTTGCTGGACGATGTCACCGCCTTCGGCGGTAAAGGCCTCTTCAAAGCCCTCCAGGTCTTCTTTCCCCCCTGCATAGTCCCAGGTAATGGTCACGATGTTTCTATGCCCTTGCTCGTAGGCCACTTTTCCCATGGGATAGCTGTCTTGCCACATACTAAAGGAGGTGCGAAACACGTTCGGCATGCACAGTTCGTTGGTCGCCGCCCCAAGCCCTGCATTCGGAATGATCGTAATGGCGCCGGTTTGTTTGGCCACGCGCAGCATGCCCATCGCCACGCCTGAGTGTACCGGACCTATCACGAAATCCACGTTGTCACCGTTGACCAAACGACTCATGTTTTGCGGAGCCTTGGAAGGATCGGCTTCGGAATCCAACTCGACGTACTCGACGTCGCGACCGCCCAACTGCCCCCCCTCCTGCTCGATGGCCAGCTTCAAGCCGTTAGTGATGGCTTCGCCCAGCGCTGTATAGGTGCCTGAATAAGGCAGCATCAGCCCCAGTTTCACGGGATCTTCATTCGCCGAAAGGCCCATGGCCGACAGCGTCAGAGTGGTACCCAGAGCAGCAACGAGAGTGGTCTTTTTGACATTTTTCATTATGGATTCACCAGGATTGTGTTGTTTTAGATTGTTATGTCCATCGCGCTTCGCGTTGATGGAAGACACGATCAGCGACGTCCCTGTCTCATCGATGCGGCTTATACGTGATACACGTCGATGACTTGATGGATGTAGTCGTTGTTCAGCTGCACGACTTTTCTTGTGATTAGCGGGCGCTCGCCCGAGACGTCCAGGGTGTAGAAGCTCGTGCCGAAGAAGCTGTCCGTCTTCTTGTAGCGGTGGCTCAGCGTGTGCCAGTTGAACCGCAGCTCGGCCGTCTGGTCGTCTTGCGACAGGATTTCGAGGTTGGTCACCTGGTGCGTGGTGCGCGGCTCCGGCGTGCTCGCCCCGCTGCGCTCGGTCTTGATCCGGTAGACCCGATCTTCCAGCCCTTCGCGGTTGGGGTAGTAGATCAACGAGATCTCGCTGTGCGGATCGC